>JBFENN010000565.1:0-1503 GCA_041551115.1 Anaerolineales bacterium | reverse complement strand
GAACAGATTCCAATCGGTGAACTGGGCATTCACCGTGGGGCGCGGGTAGAAGCTAGCGACGGCCACATCGGGCATGTGGATGCATTCCTCGTAAACCCAGAAAACAACCACATTACCCACCTGGTACTGCGCGAAGGGCATATCTGGGGAGAAAAAGATGTCGCCGTTGCCGTCGCCGACATTCAACGGATTGATGAGGATGTGGTTTATTTGAAATTGGATAAACATACGCTGCAAGATATGCCAGGCATCCCAATCAGGCGCTGGGGTAAACGAATATCGCATCCGGATCATAAGTAATCGGCCGGCTTCTCTGGTAAAGGCCAGTGTGACATTTGAATGCTCAGTGCGGGCTCTTGCCGAGTCATCACGGGGCACAACCGGCGAGAGGTCTTTCGGGAGTGATAGGTAGTCCTGGCCTTGGCATAGGCGGAAGGGTTAACTGCCGGGAATTCCTCGGCGCGCAACGCAAATCAATAGGAGTTACATGATGTCAATCAAAAAAATAATCGGAATAGTGGTTGCCGTGAGTATTGTTGGGTTTTTATTGATTCAACTGGTGCCTTACGGCCATGATCACACCAACCCGCCCGTTCAAAGCGAACCCAACTGGGACAGCCCGGAAACCCGCGCTTTGGCCCAAACAGCCTGCTTCGACTGCCATAGCAACGAAACGAGCTGGAATCGCTGGTATGAAAGCGTAGCGCCTGCTTCCTGGCTGGTGCAGCGCGATGTGGAGGAAGGTCGACAGTATGTCAACTTCTCCGAGTGGGACCAGGGGGGAAAGCCGCGAGAAGTAGATGAATTATGGGAAGTGCTAGAGTACGGCAGTATGCCCCCATCACAGTACCTGCTGCTTCACTCGCCAGCTAAATTAACGCCGCAGCAAAAAGACCAACTGGTTGCGGGTTTACAAGCTACCGTTAGGAATTAGGCGACAAAAAAAGATACCTGAACCAATCCTTCGCGTTGACCGATTTGAGGCTTTACTGAGCTTTGTAAGGTTTTTGTTTGCGACTTTGCAAAGCTGAAACGTGCTATAACAAAATTTACTTCTGCATGGTGGTGTAAGTGCCAAAAGTTAATGACGCGTCGATCGCGTCCACTGATGCAAAACCTTATTGGAATCAGCCAGCGGCAGAGTTGCTGGCCCAGCTTGAGGGTTCTGCCGAAGGTTTGAAGTCAACTGAAGCGGAAGCACGCTTGGCTCGGGTCGGCCCAAATGTGCTCCAAGCGAAGAAACAAGCAACTGCCTTAGGCTTATTTCTCAATCAATTCAAGAGCCCGATTATCCTAATTTTGCTCTTTGCTGCCCTCGTATCGCTGGTGCTCAAGGACTGGGTCGATGCCACCATCGTTCTGTTGATCGTCTTGGGCAGCGCCATCCTGAGCTTTATCCAGGAATACAACGCCAGCACTGCGACCCAGAAACTCCAGGCCCAAGTATCGCTCAAAGCTACTGTCATGCGTGATGGTCAAGCTCTGCCAATTCAGGCTGAGGAG
>JBFENN010000564.1:0-1513 GCA_041551115.1 Anaerolineales bacterium | reverse complement strand
TCCTGGCCACCATCTATCACGCGCTGGGCATCCCGCTCTCGACGCACTATGAGGACTCGACCGGGCGCCCCGTCAGCATCGTCGGCGCGGGTCGTCCGATCACGGAGCTGTTTTGATCGAAGTAACGGTGATCACGCGGGGCGATCAAGGCGCATCGATCTACGTTGATGGAGAAGAAATCCGCACCGCCGTAGTGCCCCCAAAGAAAATCCTGGACCCTACGGGGGTCGGCGATGCCTTCCGAGGCGGCTTCTTGACCGGTTTTTCCCACGGACTCAATTGGGAAATTTGCGGTAAAATGGGGGCCTTGTCTGCCACTTACTGCCTGGAAGCGATGGGCACCCAGGAACACAGCTATACTGTGCGAGAATATGTATCCCGGTTCAGGGAACATTTCGATGATAGAGGCATACTTGACAAATTACTGACAGGTAGTTAGCAGTTGGGCATAATTCCTTTGGCAGTTTATGATCACCATCGCTAAACTGTTTAAAGTTCTTTGCGCACATCTTTCAACTGCACAAGGATTTCCGCCACAAAGGACGAGTTATCAGGTAACAAGATAATTGGGCGAAACCGAATCACCTTGTAACCTGATAACTCGTCACCTGAATACTACATAACTGGAGAAAATAATGGAATACGATATCAAAGACCCCAAACAAGCTGAAGGCGGGCGCCGCCGCATCCAATGGGCCGAACGCGAAATGCCCGTGCTACGCTCGATTTACGAGCGCTTCAAGAAAGAACGCCCCCTGGACGGCATCCGCATGTCGGCTTGCCTGCATGTCACCACCGAGACCGCCAACCTGGCTCGCACCCTACAAGCCGGCGGCGCTGATCTGGTACTGGTGGCATCTAATCCCCTGTCCACGCAGGATGATGTCGCTGCTTCCTTGGTGATGCACGATGAAATCCCGGTGCACGCCATCAAGGGCGAAAACGATGTGACTTATTACAAGCATATTGGCGCTGCCATCGATCACAAGCCCCAAATCACCATGGACGATGGTGCCGATGTAGTCAGCACCCTGCATAAAGACCGCCGCGAGATGCTCGAACACGTTATCGGTGGCACCGAAGAGACCACTACCGGCGTGATCCGCCTGAAGGCCATGGCTGCCGATGGCGCGCTGGAATTCCCTGTGGTGGCGGTCAACGATGCCATGACCAAACACCTCTTCGATAACCGCTACGGAACCGGTCAATCCACTATGGATGGTATCATTCGCGCCACAAATATTTTGATCGCTGGAAAAACTTTTGTGGTTGGCGGTTACGGCTGGTGTGCGCGCGGTCTGGCAATGCGGGCCAAAGGTTTAGGCGCCAACGTGATCGTCACCGAAGTTGATCCCTTGCCCGCCCTGGAAGCCGTTATGGATGGTTTCCGTGTAATGAAAATGGAAGAAGCAGTCAAAGTTGGCGACATCTTTGTAACAGTCACAGGCGATATTAATGTGCTAGATAAGCACCATTTCGAACACATGAAAGATGGCGCCATTGTGGCCAACTC
>JBFENN010000563.1:0-1521 GCA_041551115.1 Anaerolineales bacterium | reverse complement strand
TGATCAATGGGATGCCATTATTTATTAGTCGTCAGAGATCAGCAGGGTGACTGTATCGAAATTAGAGTGCTCCAACACGCTCATATCATCTACCATCACTTTATAATTGCGCCTGACCTCATAAGTATAGACCTTGCCCTCAATATAGATGCGGAAGTAGTCGCCATGTTCTAGCAGTTCAGATTGGCGAACAGCCCCGGGTTGTTCATTTAGCGCTGTCACGCTGCCATGTCGGAAGCGCGTTGCCTGCTGATTACGGCGAAGTTTCAAATTTTGCGTGGACTGCGCGCACCTGCTCTTTAATCGCTTTCGGCATTGGTTTCGGCTGATGGTTTGCCAGAATTTCTCGCAAATCCTTATCGATTCGCTCAACCAAATCATGTTTCGGAACGCGGTTCGAGCTCAGAGGGGTTTTGGCTCCGAAATATCGAGTCTTCCAATAGTTGTCTCGGCAGTGACTCGCAGTATGCTTCTCCCCGAGATAGTTCCCCTTAAGCCCCACTGAGCGAGTGACGTCGAATGCCAAGTGCTCATCATCAACGGGAAATCCCTTCCACATACAGCGAAGCATTCCGGCTAAATCGTTACAGAGCAATAGAGCGTGCAGTGAATAGGTCATTCCATCATCGATGATGCCCAGGTAATCAAGCGTACCTCCCTGTAAAAAGAACGCCTCTTGCAATCCAGTTGAAATATCCAAGACTGCATCCTGGTTGAAGGAAGGCGCAGAAGAGCCTCCTCCACCGCCAGCGAGTGGAACCAGACCATAATGCCCCCTGACTTGGCGCATGGCCATGTCGGCCATCAAATCTGGAATCGCGTTACCCAGGCTTCCTATGGTGGGCTCCATGAATGAACTCTCCGATGAACCGTGGCAAAAAGATCCCTTCTTCACAAGCTGCGACAGTGTTATTGCAGCAAAGTCCGTGGCAAGACAATGCGTCATGCTGCCGGCGATCGTGATGGGACCCGTACCTCCTCCAATCGAGATGGTTCCCGAAGTAACCGGGACTCCGCATTCCGCTCCCAGAATAATCTGATCGCTATGGGTCTTGGCGAAATAAAGCGGAAGCGGCGTGACCACCTGAGTGAAGTATGGCTTTACAGCAAGCTTATCCATCCCGCCGCGAATTGCTGCGGCCATCTCGATAGCCGCCTCAAATGCAATACTTTTTTCGCACAAATACTCGAGGGGTTTGGTAGTGTTCTCGGCCAATGCTATGAACTCTCCGATCTCACCGTGAAGTGTCGAGTTCGGAACATCTTTAACTGGGGTGCAAACACCATCAATATTTGGGAGCGCATCGGCAACGCGGGTAATGGTGGCGAGATCATCATATGTGCTGTCTCGTTTTTCACCTGTTTTGAGGTCGAATACTTTGATGCAAGTCATACCGGTGAAAAACGAGGTAACGCCCTCTTTGGTCTCAATGTAGTCGCTGCCGTCACGATTCCAAACCTTGATGCTTTTTGCCACTGTGTCGATACATTCTTCAACAAGTTCACGGGTGAATTTCACAG
>JBFENN010000562.1:0-1530 GCA_041551115.1 Anaerolineales bacterium | reverse complement strand
GTGGAGTGAAAACCACAAAGATATACACGGAGAGGTTGCGTAGTCTGGCCTAACGCGCGCGCCTGGAGAGCGCGTGAACCGCAAGGTTCCGTGGGTTCGAATCCCACCCTCTCCGCTCATTACATTCGCTCCGAGGGCATCCCACTCAACCTACGGCTTCGGGGACTAGGGCTCCTCTCCGCTGATAAATTAATCAGATCGAAGGTTCCGTGTACCCGCAGGGGGTATGAATTATTAAAAAGCGGATAATACAGGTACGAATCCCATCCCGCTTGCTTCGCTTCGGGGATGCGAGCGCCCTCTCTGCTGTGTAATTATTGGGTAACGTTTTGCGTGCCCACAGTAAGCGCCGCTCGCGTTGAGCGCATTTTCCTTGGTTTCACATTTTTGTGTGAAAGTGTTTCCAATCAGCAATTGTTTTTCAAAGTTGCAGCATCTAGGAGGATGCATGAATTCCCTGATAGGCTGTTGGTTACTTATCACGTGATAAAAAAAATTAGCAACAGCCAACAACAAATTTATTTAACTCCTAAGCAAATAAGAGACTGAACTGTTTGAATAACACCCAAGGGGGCTATCCAACATTCAGATTGATATTACTTTCCTCTACTATAAATAAAATTCAGGGGGGAAAATATATTTCTTGACTCCATCCTTAATCTACATGACGGAATCACCCATCTTTGGTACTTGGGGGTGATGACATTGCTACTTGCCTTGATCTATACTGAATTAACGGAAAATTGGATCATAATCGTAGAATTTTAACATTGTCTAAACGGATCTATGAAATCAGGGTTGAAGGATTGCTGGGGGATAATTTGATGAGTCGATTTGAAGAACTGACAATCAACCAACTGGAATGTGGTCAGACCCAGCTAATCGGCTTGATGGATCAAGCCATGCTGCGAGGTATTCTGACCAGGATAAGTGACTTGGGTATGAATCTGGTGAGCGTACAGCTGTCAGAAAACGATAAGGAGGAGAGATAAAGATGTTGGCAATGGATCGGACACATTCTATGCTGAGTATTCCACAGAGCCTGAGAGTGGTTGGACTGGCAGCTGGCAGCATCGGCGTGCTTGAGATTGGGCTATCAACTTTAGCTTATGCGCACATCAAACCGGGATTTAATCTTCTGGCAACCTATCTCAGCGACATTGGGGCAACACCTGTCTGGCCGCAGATATTATTTAATGCAGGTATGCTGATCGTATCACCATTGCGCTATTTGGTGCTCGTTCTGCTCGTTTTACGACTATACCAATTTGGAGCTGGGAGGACCTTTGGTAAGACAGTCCTGATTCTCGGTGTCTTCACTACAATCGGGACAATCATCATGACAGCGGTGCCATACACGGTTAATCTGAGTATCCACAAGCTGGGCATGCCTCTGTTCTTCTTCGGAGTGGTTCTGCTTCAGGCAGTGATAGGTGTGCGAGAATGGCAATTAAAGACAGTACCGCGCAGTTTACCTATTCTCTGCTTTGTCGTTGTTGCTACCTATCTGACTTTCTTCATGCTTGAAAT
>JBFENN010000561.1:0-1532 GCA_041551115.1 Anaerolineales bacterium | reverse complement strand
GAAGGTATTTTCCGGTAGGAGTGGCAGGTAAACTGGTGCTCCTCCTGCAAAACGCGTTGCGCGGTCATACGTGAGATAGCCTGGATCGGGGATCAAGGCCACTTCACCTGGGTCGAGGCACGCCATCACCAGGTAGAAAATTCCCTCCTTAGATCCTATCAGCGGGAGGATCTCGGAATCTGGATCCAGTTTGACCTGATATAGACGCTGGTACATACCTCCCCATGCCTCGCGCAGTGCTTGGGTTCCGCGATGGGGTTGGTAACCGTGCTTGTTTGGCTGTGCCGCCGACCGATTGAGCGCTTCAATGATCTTGGGAGCCGGAGGAAGGTCAGGAGAACCGACATCCAGGCGAATGACATCCTTGCCCTGGGCTTGCAATTCCCGAACCCTGGAGTTCAGTCCTGCAAAGAAATGATCAGGAAAGGACTGCATACGAACAGAGCTTGTTTTCATCGTGCTCCTATATAAAATTCCTGCACTGATTGGTACATAATCTCGCGCGGGGCAACCAGTCCTGTCCAGATCTCAAAGGCAAACGCAGCCTGTTCAACCAGCATACCTAGGCCATTGGCCACCGGCAGCCCTCCTTCCCGGGCAGCTCTCATCAGGGTTGTCTCGGCGGGATAATACACAAGGTCGTATACTGCAGCCCCGGGAGGAAAAAACAAGTCTTGTGGCCATGGCGAAGCGTCCTGGTGGGGGTACATGCCCAACGGGGTGGTGTTGATGATCAAACCAGGAGTGGGATACATGTCAGAGAGCGAGGCTAGGTCCAGTTGAATGGCGCTAAGTTCATTTATCTCACCTGGTGGCACGGCATCTCTTTTGCTAACCTGAATAGTTTCAACCAATGCTTGTGCTTGTTCTTGCCGCCGGGCGGCGATGGTGACCCGCCAGCCTGATTGAGATAATGCTGCGACGACTGCCCGTGCTGAGCCACCGGAACCCAGGACCAGCGCCTCATGGGATTGATCCTTGCTCTGCGACCATCCCAGGCGATCTAGGTCGGCTAGAAACCCTGCCATGTCGGTGTTATCGCCGACCAGCTGACCTTCTCGACAGAAAATCGTGTTGACAGCGCCAATAACTCTGGCCGTTGGCTTGAGAACATCCAGCCAAGATAGGATAGAACCCTTATGGGGGATGGTCACATTCAAGCCATGCAGACTGCCCGAACGCATACGGTTAAGCAGTTCTTGTAGGTCAGCAGCATCTTCTGCTGGATATAGCCGGTAATCACCCTGCAAGCCCTGATCCCGCAAAGCGGCGGCATGGATGCGCGGTGACAGGCTGTTATGCAATGGGTAACCTGTCAGACCAAGGGCATAATTTTCACGCATAAAAATCCTCTGATACCACGGCGTTCTTCATAATCAGGATCGGAGATCCGCCCCTAATTTTCGCAATGAAGGACCAAATTGAGGGTAGGATTCTGCGATGATCCCAGCATCCTGTACGACGATGGGTTCTTGGGCAGCTAATCCTGCAACCGCTAGAGCCATTGCGAGCCGATGATCGCGATGGGGAAG
>JBFENN010000560.1:0-1541 GCA_041551115.1 Anaerolineales bacterium | reverse complement strand
GTAGGAAACCTGATCCCCCGCAAAGGTCTCCATCACCTGTTGGATTCTCTTTCTCTGCTTCCACCAGAGACGTGGAAGTTAACGATTGTCGGTGGAGTAGTCGGGCATAGATCATATATAGCAAAAATAAGAAGAGCAGTGGAAGCCAAGATAAAAACAAGGCAAATCAGCATGCTCGGAAGTGTTGACAACATACAGCTTGCTGAGCATTATAGGTTAAATCACCTGCTTGTAGTACCCTCCAGCTACGAAGGCTTCGGAATCGTCTACCTAGAAGCTATGGGCTTTGGCTTACCGGCAATCGCAACAGACAGTGGCGCGACTGCTGAAACAATTATTAACAACATGAATGGCTTCCTGGTACAGCCCAACGCTAGGGAAGAACTAGCGCAACGTATCCACCAGCTCCACCTGAACCGTGACATCTTGTCCCAGATGGGTATGGCGGCACGGAGGCATTTCCTTGCCGCTCCGACTTGGGAAGATACCTGTACACACATATATGACTTCTTACAAAAGATAGTAGGTTAGGATGAAAGAATCGGCTGAATATAATTTCCAGAGATACTTAGCTGCCAAGAAGAGTGTTGATGACCGTGCTCTCAACCGACATGTTTGGGACACTCTTGCAGCAACCCTTTCCCAAAACAAAGCAGCTAGACCTCTGCGCATACTTGAACTTGGATCCGGGATTGGGACGATGGTGGAACGGATTATTGAATGGGGATTGCTGGAATCTTGTGAATATACGGCGCTCGATAATCAGCGTGAGAACGCAACCTCTGCACTCGATCGCCTATCAAAGTGGGCAAGCAAATCAGGATTCATCTTCAACCGTCAGGTAAATCATATTCAACTTCACGAGTTGAAACGATCCTATAATATCCATTTTATAACAAGCGAGTTGGAAAACTTTCTAAATCAAAACTGTGGAAATCGATACTGGGATCTTTTGCTTGCTAATGCTTTTTTGGATTTAATTGATATCCCGCTTATTCTGCCCAACTTGCTCGGGCTCTTACGGTCTAACGGATTATTTTATTTCAGCATCAACTTTGATGGTGTGACAATACTGGAACCAGCGATTGATAACGATTTTGACCAGAAGATCACCGCTCTTTACCACCAGTCCATGGATGAGCGTACCATTCATGGACAAAGATCCGGCGATAGTCAAACTGGAAGGCATCTGTTCCACCACCTACAACAGGCAGGAGCATCAATCGCATCTGCAGGTTCATCTGACTGGGTCGTTTTCCCGATGGATGGGAGCTATCCAGAAGACGAGGCTTACTTCCTCCATTTCATCATCAACACAATCTATCAGGCATTGGGTAATTCGCCAGACCTAGACCAATCAGAGTTCACAAATTGGATCTCAAAACGTCATCGTCAAATTGACCGCGGCAACTTAATTTTGATTGCCCACCAAATCGATCTTATTGGTCAATTATGATAAGCAAATTATTGTACATAACTATTGATTAAATGGTCGGGGGACATGAGCAAGGAACTTAACAAGTTTATTAGCTCGTTATTTC
>JBFENN010000559.1:0-1541 GCA_041551115.1 Anaerolineales bacterium | reverse complement strand
TGTGCGCAATGACCAAGCCCAGGTCACGCACGAAGCCGCCATCGGCACAGTCAACCGCAAGGAGTTGGAGTCGCTCCTGGCGCGGGGATTAAGTGAGGACGAGGCGGTGGATTTGATTATCCGAGGTCTGATTCAGTAAATAGGATGCGAACGAGGATGGAAAACTACCAGAATCAGGCAAATATCCTGCGAGCTTTAGCTTATCCGGTATGCTTACAAATCCTGGAAGCATTGGATATGTAAACCAGCCAGTATTAGCGAGTTAATGGTGCTGACCAGCCGCAGCCAAGCGAATATCTACCAACACCTGACTTTGTTACGCCAGAATGACCTGGTATGACTCGCCCTTGGCAAACCTGCCAAAACTCATTTTTCTCCAGGCTCTAAAGGAGGCCATTCAGCCATCCAAGCTCAGATGGAGAACTGCACACCAAAACCAGATGGCTCGCAATTATCAAAATAATGAACAGTAGTATTTGAGCACATGTTTGCACTCTCAAGTTCCGAGTGCTAAACTGCCTCTGAAAAAGCCAAGCATATCTAACCCTATTAAGGAGACATAAATGTCAAATTCCCTGAAACCCCTGGGAAGCCGCGTAGTGATCAAGCCTGTCAAGCAGGACGAGGTCACTGCTGGAGGTATCGTTCTTCCGGAAATGGCTAAAGAGAAGCCGCAAAAAGGTAAAATCCTGTCGGTGGGCCCTGGCGACCGCGACGAAGGCGGCAATCGCATCCCGATGGATGTTAAAGTGGGCGACACCGTCCTGTATGCTAAGTATATCGGCACCGAGATCAAGGTAGAAGGCAAGAAATTCCTCATCTTGAAAGAAAGCGAAATTCTAGCGATCGTTGAATAAACTTTCTCAATTTGAAATTAAAGGAGTAAGAAATCTATGGCAACCAAACAATTGGTGTTCTCAGAAGAAGCGCGTCGCCACTTGCGACGCGGTATGGACCTTTTGGCGACCGCAGTAGTAACCACCCTGGGCCCTAAAGGACGCAACGTGGCGATGGATCGCAAGTACGGTTCTCCTACCATCACCCACGACGGTGTGACCGTCGCCAAAGAAATTGATCTGGAAGACCCGTTCGAGAATATGGGCGCACAGCTTCTCAAAGAAGCCGCAACCAAAACCAACGATATCGCCGGCGATGGCACAACCACTTCGACCTTACTGGCTCACGCTATTGTTACCGAAGGCATGAAGAACCTGGCAGCTGGCTCCAATCCCATGCTGCTCAAACGCGGCATCGAAGCCGCCACCAAGGCCGTTGCCGATAAGATCAAAGAGCAAGCTATCGAAATCACCACCAAGGATGAAATTGCCAACGTGGCATCCATCTCTGCTCAGGACCGCACCATCGGTGAGTTGATCGCTGAAGTCATGGACAAAGTCGGCAAAGACGGGGTCATCACCGTGGAAGAATCCAAGGGTCTCGAATTCGAGACCGACTATGTCGAAGGGATGCAGTTCGACCGCGGTTTCGTCTCCGCTTACTTCATCACCGACCCCGAGCATATGGAATCATCCATCGAGGAT
>JBFENN010000558.1:0-1543 GCA_041551115.1 Anaerolineales bacterium | reverse complement strand
TCGGACCAGGGAGGAAACTAACAGGTGGAATTTCATCCTTAGTCGAGGTAATTGTGCCGGTCTTGGAGCAGAGAGTTGATCTGTCATATTTCTCCACTGTTCGGGTGCGCCCTTCTAGAGAGTCAGGCAAGATATCGTTGCGAAATGTGTTTTTGGTGCTATCGCAATACTCCCGGTTTTTTATTGCTTTGACCCGTTTCCAACCACAAATCATCCATATACACACTTCTCAGGGCATCGCATGGTTGAAAGATACCTTCTTTGTTCTTGCAGGTAAGCTGGCCCTATGTAAAGTTGTATTACACGTACACGCAGCTGACTTTGATGAGTTGCACGGGAAATGGGGTCACCTAATACAACGCTACACTCGTATTATCATGAGTTTAGCAGATGCAGTGGTCGCCGTCTCAGCAGAATGGGCGGAATATCTAGGACAGATTGTGCCGGATGGTCGTATCTTCACCCTAAGAAATTGCATCAACGCAGAATCGGTTGCACTTGAATATTCACACCAACACCATTCTTTGAATGGGCCACATGCATTGTTCTTAGGCAGTGTCGGACCACGCAAGGGGGCGTTTGACTTAATTGAGGCGCTAAGCCAGCTGAAATCAAGAGGAATCTGTTTGCATGTTTGGATTGCAGGGTACGAAGAGCGGAAAGGGGACCTTATTAAAGCACGTGACCTTCTTCATGAGCTGCAGTTGGAAGATACATGCCAATTGGTGGGTACGGTGATCGGCGCGGAAAAGACGCAATTATTGGGTAGTGCCGACCTGTTTGTGTTGCCTTCTTACAATGAGGGTCTTCCCATGGCTGTCCTTGAAGCAATGGCTGCTGGTTTACCCATTGTCTCAACTCAAGTGGGTGGCATCCCCGAGGTAGTCAAAGATGGCTTCAATGGCTTATTGGTGAACCCTGGAAACGTGACGCTTTTGGCTGATAGGCTGGCACAACTGGCTTGTGATTCGGAATTGCGGGAGGTCATGGGCAAGCGAAGCCGGGAAATCGCACAGCAGGAGTTGGATGTAAAGCCATATGTCGACCGACTGCTTTCGTTGTATCAGTCTTTGGCATCTGAATGAAGGGTACCTATTGTGCTTCTATGGTTGCTGGGCTACGGAAGGTAAGAGCTGGCTAGTATTCACTGGTTTAAACCGCAACATCGATTGGACGAGAGATTGAACATTCTCCTGGTTACAGTGTATTATCCGCCAGAGATTGGAGCTGGGGCTCATGTCATCTATGAGCTTGCGGTTATCTTACAAGCCCTGGGTCACAACGTCACAGTTATCACAGGTTTCCCGCGCTACAACCTAAAGAACATCCTATCGCAATATCATAAGGGCTTGTTAATGAACGAGGTACTTGATGGCATCCCCATCCGACGTATTCGCATCCCATCACTACCGCGCACCAGCAAGATTTTGCGAGGGGTAGAGCACTTTGCTATTGGCCTGTGGCTGAGCACCCTGGCTCATTCCGCTCCCAAGGCTGAAGTCATCCTGGTTCATTCACCTCCACTACCGCTGTCCTGGATGAT
>JBFENN010000557.1:0-1556 GCA_041551115.1 Anaerolineales bacterium | reverse complement strand
GGTTGCTCGCGTTTCTCATGTGGTGCTGAAAACCACGGAAAAAGCCATCTGGTATATGTTAACTATTTTCAATGCGCTGGTTTAACTAGCCGAAGCTGACCGTTAAGTGTTGGCCGAAAGCTACGTTTTTGAGCATTCAAAGCCAATGCTATTTGCCCAATTAATTGTTGGATTTACCAACATATTGGTATTTTTATACTCGCTGCGAGGCTGGCCCAGCAGATGAAACCAGCAATTTAGAGTATTGCAGTCATCGCAATCTATTCTAGCCATTCCGCGGTAGTGGGACAATAAGATGATCAATTCTTTAGGGCAGCAACGATTTCGTCAATTGGATTTGTTTCACTGGAACCCTGAGCGGTAATCCAATCAATAACCGGCTGGCGCCAGTCAATGGCTGTGTTGTAAGCCTCTGGATCGAATTCGGCTAATGAAGTGTAGTCATCGCCGCCAGCGTACATAAAATCGTTCACCAGTACATGGTACGACTGCTGTCCATCCAACGGAGCTCCGGTTGAATTCAGCCGCCAGGTTCCACCTTCCAGGTGCATACCGCCGATAGCTAAGCCTGTTGGGTCCACAGTCAGCACCTGCAGGAGCTGGTTACCGGTCAGGGTGACATCCACCAAGACATTGTTGAACGGCAGAACACTTACCACATCAGCGAGCGTGATATCACCGGGACGCAGACTGTCACGTATGCCACCCAGATTGGTCAACGAGATATCGGCATTGGGATATCCCCACAACCAGCTTTCGGTGATGAGGGCTTGCATGGTCTGACTGCGGCGAGGAATTTCTGAACGCAGATATCCAATCGAGTTGTTCAATTCTAGATCGGTTTTAGTCTGCCAGTTTTGGACGATTTCCGCAACCTGTGGGTCTTCTATTCCGACCTTGTTCTGCCGGATACCTAGATCCGTAACATGGATTTCCTGAGTGCTGGGATCAAATGAAAACGTGGCGTACGCATAGCCAGTATAGTGATAGCCACCCGAGAGGATGACAGTGCCGGCAACTTCGTCGGCGAGAAATTCGTTGCAGTGACCACCGCCAAGCAGGGCGATATCCAGGTCGGAAACGCTTGCGGCGAGGGCTGCGAGCTCTAATGTGCATATGTGGCTGGGGACCAATATCAATTCTGCGCCCTGATTCTTGACGATGGGTACGAATTCCCTCAACGCAGTTTCGTATTCGATGAAATCATATTCAGCGACAATCGCGGGGTTGGTAACTGAAGGGGTAAGAGTGGTTGTCAAACCAATCAACGCGACCGTAATGCCGTTGACTTCGATGATCGAAAATGGCTCGATACCTAGATCGTATGGAATTTCCCCGTTACTCTTTTTGCGGATGTTGGCACTCAGGTATGGGAAATTGGCTTCGGTGATACGCTCCTTTAATACGTCAAGACCGAAATCAAACTCATGGTTTCCGATCACGGAGGCAGTATAGCCCATCTGGTTCATGACCGCGACCATGCTCTGGCCCTCGAACCAGGTTGAGATGGCTGGACCGGTCCAGTTATCTCCACCACTGAGCAGGATAACGGATTG
>JBFENN010000556.1:0-1561 GCA_041551115.1 Anaerolineales bacterium | reverse complement strand
CTACGCACGCATGTTCGCCGGGCACAAACCTGCCCGCAGTACGATCGCTGTGCGCCAGAACCCGCTCGACGCGCTGGTCGAGATCGAGTGCATCGCCGAAATCCCTGAGTAGTTTTGTACCCAACATCTAGACCAGGCTGTACCATATCGCTTTTGGAGGAGTCCATATGAATTTGTTATTTAACGCGGGGGTTATTGGCGGTTTGAAACTACCCAACCGTCTTGTCCGCTCCGCAACTGCCGAACGCATGGCAGACGAGCGCGGTTACCCGCGCCCCCAGCTGCACCAGCTGTATGCCCGATTGGTCGAAGGTGAGGTGGGTCTGATCATCACCGGCCACATGTACCTGCACCCATCCGGGAAGGCTCACCCGGAGATGACCGGTATCTATGAAGATGACCAGATACCGGCGTTAGCCGCGCTGGTTCAAGGAGTCCATGATCGCGGCGGGTTGATCGCTGCACAGATCAATCATGGTGGCATGCAGAGTGATCTGGAAGCGGTGCCAGATGCGCTGGCACCATCTTCGATACAGGCTGATTTCAATGACCGCACCGCGCGGGAGATCACCCTGGAAGAGATAGATCTGCTCATCGACGCCTTTGGACAAGCTGCCCGGCGAGCGCAGGCAGCCGGTTTCGACGCGGTCCAGATCCACGCAGCCCATGGCTACTTGGTCAGCGAGTTCCTCTCACCTTTAACAAACCGCCGAAAGGATCACTGGGGGGGAGACATCACCGCCCGGATGCGGTTTTTGCGTGCGGTAACTGCTGCGGTGCGGACCCAGGTTGGTATGGATTACCCTGTGTTGATCAAGTTAGGCATGATGGACGGCATACCAGGCGGCTTGACTCTCGCCGAAGGCGTGCAGGTCGTCAGCGAGCTGGCCGGTATGGGCATCTCCGGGGTCGAGTTGAGCGGTAGCATCGGCGGCAAGCTTCTAGTAAATGTCAAAAAGGGGATTCGCAATACGGGCAAGGAAGCTTACTTTATCGATTTCGCTCGCCAGGCACGACCGGTCACCGAGCTGCCGCTGCTCCTGGTGGGGGGTTTTCGGTCCCGCAGCGTGATGGAGGCTGCCCTCGCCTCTGGAGATGTCGATTTCATCTCCATGTGCCGGCCGTTGATAAATAATCCGGACTTTCCCCGTTTGCTGCGTTTGGGTGAGCTGGATGTATCCGGCTGCCTCTCCTCAAATAACTGCTGGGCGGAAGAAAACGGGGTCGGCATCGGCTGTAAATGCCCGCTTGAGAAATTGGCTTATCAGTGATTTCCTTGTTGACCAGAAAAGATATCATCCCCAGCTGGCTGGTATTTTTTTGGGTTGACGATAATGTGCAAAAAATATAGTTGATTAGTTTTTTCATCGTCCTAGAGATGAACCTATCCGGCTGTTCGAGCGTTTAATAGGTGACAGCTGGTACGGATTGGAGCGATTTGGCTGGAACCGCAGTCGTGGGTGGGTGTACTGCTGGCTCTTGGATGAGCATGCACCGGGCGCTGTCTGGTGTTGTCAGGTTGCTCGCCTGGCGTTGGCATACGCACGCTGGGCAGACTGCG
>JBFENN010000555.1:0-1570 GCA_041551115.1 Anaerolineales bacterium | reverse complement strand
GGGTCTACCCCAAAACGGTCTGCATTGGCCTTCAACCAGGCAATTGTGCGTTTAGCGTCCCCGACCATGCCGTAGATATCCGCGTCGGGAATGAGACGATAAGCGACATCCATCACCGTATGACCCTGGGCAACCAAGTGGTTAAAGAATGGCCTTGTTAACATATCTTTATCCCCAATTGCCCAGGCGCTCCCGTGCAGAAATATGTATGCCAAGCCAGAAATGTGCTCGTCAGCTGGGCGCCAGATGTCACAGAGCAGCTGACGGTCCGTACCGGGAATAGTCCAGAAGGGGACATCGCGCTCCCAGATCGGCTCAGGAGAGGCTTTCATCTTCAAAAAAAGTGACCATCGCCGCTTAAGCATATGCCTGGCTTGATCAGGGTTTATGCGGTCTTTCCAGCCAGCACCAAATGCTTTGTAAAAGCCATTGTGACCCCGGGTGCAACCCCAGACATATAAGATCATCACTACAGCACCGACAATCCCCATCGGAACAGCCCAAGGAGCACCATATACCCACCCAAGAACAGCACCAGCTGCACCGATAATTGCCCAAATCGGTGATAATGATCCTGCGATCAGAGGAAGAATTAATATACCTAAGAGTTGAACTTTAGGTCTGACAAGGAATAGGGCACTCATTAGAAGTGATAGACCTGAGAGTGTATAAGCTAAAATGATCATGATATCCTCCTAGGATTTCGACTTGTGAATAAGACAATTATTTTCAGGTGCATCCATGGTCAACCTTCTTTCAGTGGGCACGAGGCATGTTATTAATTTGATCGGGCAGCCTCGACACGGTTGACGGAAATGAGGTTCAGCCCCAGATCGCGGATCCGCACCAGGACCCCATGCAAAGCAGCTTGATCAAGCATCCCTGACAGCTCCGTTTCCCCTTCACGATTATGCCGTATAGTTAATTCCTCAAACCGGGCAGCCCAGTTCGCACTCAGGTGACCCACCACTCGGATCTCGTACAACTGGGGTGCGTTCATATTTTGTTTGTTATTCATAGCTAACTATTCCTTTGATTGCTAAGCTAAAGCATCGTCATAGAGCAATGCTTCCGATCGGCTTCATCGTTTCCCGTTGGATTCCACGTCGAGACCGCAGTTGTTGATGACCAGCTTGCCATCCATGAACAAGGCATCCACCCGGCTGCCGATCAATCGGAGATCCTCCAGCGGATCGCCTTCCAGGATCACCAGGTCGGCTGTCTTCCCAATCTCTATGGAGCCGAATTCTTTCTCTACTCCCAGGGAGCGGGCGCTGTTGATGGTGGCGATTTTGACTGCCTCGGCTCCGCTTAGTTGCTTTCCCCCTGGCTTGCCCTTCAAGACATGGTCCATCATGCGCAATTCGAGGTCCATCATGGCCGGCGTACATGGAAGCTGGGTGTCGTTTCCTGTCGCTATTGGAACCTCATGTTCGTATAGCAGACCAAATTTCTCAAATGCAGTGGCAACCTTGGGGTCCCAGGCAAGCATCCCTGACATATTGATGATGCCCATCATTTTGGTTTTTCCGCTGGTGGATCGCTTGTAACTATTGATTACATTGGTTCG
>JBFENN010000554.1:0-1604 GCA_041551115.1 Anaerolineales bacterium | reverse complement strand
TGAAGTCCTAAACGATCGAGCAGGTTCTGTCCGACGATTATCTGCCCACTGCGCAGTACTTTCCCGAACACGCGCCCGCTGGAAAGCATCACCTGACCGTAGAATGGGTAGCCATCTTCGACCGCCTTGATATCCGTCAACAAGCTGCCCTCACCATCCGCGACACGCACAATACTGATGAACTGGAAAGTGCGAGCTACCTGGACGCTCATCGTGTTACGCAGCCGATCTAGCTCGGCATTGAGAGATTCTTTAAAAGGAAATCCAGATTCAACTATGATGTCGGCGGTCAGCAGCTGACGGGCATCGCGAAAGAGAGCGTTGTTGACGCTCTCGCCAAACCCACCAAGCGAGACCAACGTGACCATTGAAAGCGCCACACAGGCAACAAATACTGCACTCTGCTTTACAGAGCTGGTTATCTGGCGATAGATAAACGTCCAATGCATCACAGGCTCGTATAAGGAGCTGCTTGCTCCATTACCGCAAGGGCTTCCAGATCCAAAATAATACCGTCCTCTAACGGGATAATCCTCTCAGCCATTTTGGCAATGCGCATATCGTGGGTCACTAACACCAGCGTGGTCTGTTTTTCACGGTGCAGATCGAAGAGCAGCTTCAAAATTTCGGTACTATTGGTTGAGTCCAAGTTGCCGGTTGGTTCATCAGCGAAAATCACTTGTGGATCGTTGATCAAAGCCCGGCAGATGGCAACGCGCTGTTTTTCACCCCCCGAGAGCTGGTGGGGAAAATTCCCGGCTCGTTCCCAGATACCCACCTGCCGCATCAAGCGCTCTGCTTTGGCATGAGCCTGCGGGTCGCCGTTAAGTTCCGCAGGGAATGTTACATTTTCTAGCGCGGTTAAGGATGGTACCAAGTGGAAGGACTGGAATACAAAGCCGATGGTATGGTTGCGTAAAGGAGCTAAATCATCTTCTGTTTTCTCAGTGATGTCCTCCCCTTGGACCCAGATACGACCCTTCGTCGGTTGATCTAACCCTGACAGCAAGCTGAGCAAGGTGGATTTGCCGCTGCCGCTGCTGCCCACGATCGCGACCACCTGACCGGTATCGACTTCCATGCTGATATCTTTGAGGACATCTACCTGCCGCTCTCCGATCGTATAGGTCTTGGTTACATGTTGTGCTTCCAATATGCTCATTTTCAATTGTCCAATCCTGAGTATCCGCCCGGGATCATAATGGACCGAGCGGTAGATAATTTGTGATGTGTATGTTCTTCAATTGACTTAGGGGAATTATAGCTTTTCAAACAGACCAACTACCCAGCAGGATGATACTCTCATGAAATCTTTATATCCTGTGGGATTCCCGATAAAAACAGGTTCAAAGTCCAAATCGTACCGGAGACATCACTTATCCAGGCAGCTCGTTAAGTGCTATGATTGGATAGTTATAGTTCCAAAGATACAACCATAATCCATAAAGGAATTGCACAATGAAGAAAATACTGTTGACCCTGCTCATCGTGCTCATCGGTGGTTTCCTGATCCTACAACTGGTACCGTACGGCCGGAACCATTCCAACCCACCTGTTGTAGCTGAACCTGCCTGGGACAATCCCCAAACACGAGACTATTTTAT
>JBFENN010000553.1:0-1613 GCA_041551115.1 Anaerolineales bacterium | reverse complement strand
CCCCCAATATCCTCAGGTTTTATCTTAAACCAGAATTGAATAACAGGTGCGATGATTATACTTGGTGCGAGAATATTCGCGAGTCGCGTTATTCCTGGGGCGAAAGAATTCCTTTAGCCCGATTATACGAAAAAGTGGCCACGAAGGTATTCCAAATTTACCTGCTCCCGATTCGCCCGCTTACGCTGATATTTCCCGACAATCCCTACTTGCCATTTGCGGCCGCGTGGATACTGCTGGTTGCTTTCGTGTTGGTCACCACGCAAGGCAGCGCTCGTTTTTTGGTCATTTCCA
Source organism: Anaerolineales bacterium (assembly GCA_041551115.1). Lineage (GTDB taxonomy): Bacteria > Chloroflexota > Anaerolineae > Anaerolineales > UBA4823 > DAOVXM01. Next base: position 1,319 of record JBFENN010000553.1, on the reverse strand, counting down.
GTCTGCTATTTATCCACTATGTCATTATCACAGTTGTCAGTGGATACGGCTTTCTGGCGCGCTATTCGTCTGTCCTTTCGCCATTCTATATCATCGTATCCGCTGTTGCCCTGTATTCATCGGCTAGATTGCTTTGGAGCATGTTCGGTCGGCTTCGCAAGGGCAGGGGAGAGCGCTAATATGGATGTAACCAGTTTCATTTCCCGCGATCTACCACAGCTTTGATCAGTTTCACCGCGATGCTTCCCCCTGGAACAATCATCCCTACTGCATCTGCGGTGACATCAAAGACCAGATCGCGAGTGACCATACTCTTGATTTGATCGCTCAGCTTCTTCCCCCCTGATCTTGCATCCCCGGTGAGTGCATCGAACTCCAGCACCGCACGCTTTCCTTTGGCCGTCCATTCGTACTCAAAAGCATACACCGGCCGGAAATAGAGATCGAGGGCTTCCACGTTGACCCGCTCCTCATGGATCACTTGGGCTTGCACTGGCTTGATCACGTCCGCCAGCACCGCCCGCATGACTGTCGTGGCATTCGCCTTTGGCGGCACAACCAGCACGTCTGCTGGCGCAAATTGTCCCAAGTCCGAGATCTCTACCTTTGTAAATGATTGGTATTTGCTCATATCTGCTTTCGTCCCAGCTCCATCGAAGGTGTAGCTACCGCGGTATTCTTCGATGCAGTGATCCACTGCATTGAGCGTAAAGCTGGCACCGCCCTTGGGGCTGGAGGTGACCTGCAAGTCTTGCCCCAGCGCAGTAACCTGTTTGACTTCCGGGCCGCTTACCGGGATGGTGTAAGTGCGGTTATTATCGTACGTTGTGCGCACAAAGACGTCAATCAGCCAAAAAGCTTCCAGCCGGCTCTCGACAGACACCAATTGAATCTCGTCGGGCCTGGGACGGGAGATCATCGACCCCACGGTCCCAGCGACAAGGCTGGTTTTCTTCTGTTCTAGGCGATCTCGTGCCACCTCCTGCGTGAATTGAGGGACCAGATGAAAAGCTCGTTCAGTAGCGAGATAAATGTCCATATGGGATCCTGCCCTGTATTTTGGATTCTCGGCGCGGCTGCCCAGCGGAATTTGTCTATGAAAAGACGATCTGGGCAGCGCTATAACGATAATTATGACATAAAACCAGCAGATCGTGTAACGGCTAATTTATCTGCCCGGAGCCCTTGTGTGCGGGTCCAAGTCCACAAAACAGGGATTTAGCCTCGGGCTTGTGATACTGTAAGGTAATAGCTTCGACCACATGTTATAATCTTTTTGTTCTCCTGCGGGCAGTAAGACCTATATCAATCATCAATTG
>JBFENN010000552.1:0-1619 GCA_041551115.1 Anaerolineales bacterium | reverse complement strand
AGTAAAAAACTCTTCTGGTATCCGGACAAAACCAGATTGTTCTGTTGAAAACCCTTCGAAATGACGCATAGCCGGTATTATTGGAATGAATATGAATTTATCAAACTTTGCTCAAATCAACCACATGGGTAGCAGCATTCTCAAATTTGGCCAAGTTACTGCGGAAGATAAGTTCAATCGTCCCGACTGGACCATTACGATGCTTGGCGACTTTGATTTGGGCGACATTCTTTTTAAGTGTATCCTGCTCATATACTTCGGGCCGGTGGATGAACATGACGATATCCGCATCCTGTTCAAGCGAACCTGATTCGCGCAGATCGGATAGCTGAGGTTCTTTATCCGCTCGCTGCTCGATAGCTCGGGAAAGTTGGGCCGCAGCTAGGACAGGGACATTTAACTCGCGGGCCATGACCTTTAAATTACGTGAGATATAGGAGACCTCCTGGACACGGTTTTCGACACGCGTGCCGCTGGACATAAGCTGCAAATAATCAACTAAGATCAAATCAAGGTTGTATTCCAGATGAAGCCGCCGACTCTTGGTGCGCAATTGGAGGGGTGTGAGAGCGGGTGTATCATCTAAAAATATACGGGAGTCACTAAGTACCTCAATCGCATGAGTGAACATCGGCCACTCATCATCCTCCAGCCGACCGGTTCGCAAACGCTGAGAATCAATACCTGTCTCCTGCGAAATCAGCCGCTGCACGAGCTGTTCATTGGACATCTCGAGAGAGAATATGGCGACATGTTTTTTATGTATCTGGGCGGCATTTTTTGCAGCTGTAAGCATGAAGGCAGTTTTTCCCATACCAGGTCGACCAGCAATGATACTCAAATCTGAAGGCTGCAATCCCATCAGCAAGCGGTCCAGGTCAATAAACCCGGTGGGGACACCGAACATATCTTCATCGCGGCTGGCAAGCTGGTCAATGCGATCGTAGTAATCGCTTAGTACTTGCTGGATGGATTGCAAATCGCGCGTCATGCGCCGCTCACTGACACCGAAAATCGCTTTTTCGGCATCATCCATTACCGCCTCCACACTATCGTCTTGTTTGTACGCTAGCTTAGCAATCTCGTTGGCGGCATTGAGCATTCGTCGCCGTATGGAAGTCTCCTCGACGATACGTCCATAGGCTTCAGCATGCAGCGAAGTCGGTACGTTATTGATTAATGCAGAGATATACGCAGCGCCACCGACCTCAGCCAGAACTTCCATTTGGTCCAGTTCTTCCGAGACGGTGAGGAAATCAATCGGGCTGCGTTTCTCATGCAGCCGGGTGAAAGATTCCCATATCCATCCATGGCGTTTAATATAAAAATCGTCACCCTGTAAAAATTGGGCGACATCATAGTATGCTTCGGGGTTAATCAATATGGAACCAATTACAGATTCCTCTGCTTCACGGCTGTGCGGTACTACCGGAGCTGACGCCGATATATCTCGATCAGAAGCCTTATAATCACTCATTGATATAATTCATTTCCGTTGTTTAGGTTTTCGGGGATGCTGGTGGCATACTTTTATGTTGTGAAGATAGATTAGTTCCTGTGAGACCTGACAAAAAAACCGGGGTGTATGGCCTGTGTGCTGTCCGATTGCGTGTCAGCGT
>JBFENN010000551.1:0-1622 GCA_041551115.1 Anaerolineales bacterium | reverse complement strand
GGGTGGGGTTTGCTCTTCCTCTTGCTTACAATCCATTGGAGAAGTGCAACCCCCACACTCGTTTGATCACCCCCGGCCCGGTTGACCGGATCTCGGTCGTCTCCGGCAGTGCTACACTGATGGCCGCCGGGGAAATGCGACATGCATTCAACATATGATTCCGTTCTTGGAGACCTGGAAGTTATCTTGAAAGGTGGGCAGCTGAGTGAGATCGATCTCTTCGAGCGCGTATTGCAAGCGCGTATGATCTACTGTTAGGATCCAGGATAATGGCAAAGATTGTTCTTTCAGGCAGTACCAAACTGACGGTCGCCGGCATCGCCTAAACCGGGAACGATATAGCCATGCTCGTTGAGATGATCATCGATCGCAGCTACATGAATGGGCATGTCAGGGTGGGCTGCTTGAAGGGTGGCTATTCCCTCTGGAGCTGCCAGAATCCCAACAAACTTGATATTGGTCACCCCCCAGCGTTTGAGGATATCCACTGTAGCAATCGCGGAACCCCCGGTCGCCAGCATCGGATCCAGTATCAAGCAAACTGAAACGGTTGGTTCGATGGGTAGCTTATTGTAATACTCCACCGGTTTCAAGGTGCGCTCATCCCGGTATAAGCCGATATGCCAGACTTCGGCGCTGGGCATCAATTCCCAAACTCCTTCTACCATTCCCAGACCGGCTCGAAGGATGGGCACCAATCCGATATTTGCTTTTAGTTCTTGCCCTTCGAACGGCGCCAGGGGTGTCTCCACCCGCCGGGGAGTTGTTTGGAGATCGCTGGTAGCTTCGTATGTCAACAGCGCTGCTATCTCGCGCACTACCTCACGGAATTTTTGCGAATTTGTGTTTTTATCGCGCAAGCGCACCAGCTTGTGAGCTACCAAGGGATGCTGCGATTCGTAAACGTTGAACATTAGGGCCTCCTGATGAGTGGTGATGAAGATATTATAGGTGACTAGCGAATAGGGTACAAGGGAATGGGCAACAAGTGCTCTCCTTTCACAAAAACATGTTACCAAAACACCCCTACATCTCCCGCTCATCACAGCAATTCCATTGGTATAATTCAGTCTATGAGCGATTCCCAAGACCGAGTCATTGACCCTGAACCCAAACCTGGCGATGGGTTGGACCACGCCCTGCGGCCCCAGATGTTGGCTGACCTAATCGGACAGAGTCTGATTAAAGAAAACCTGGAAATATTAATTACTGCTGCCAAACAGCGTGAAGAAGCCCTCGATCATGTGCTGTTTTATGGACCGCCAGGGCTGGGAAAGACCACGCTGGCACATATCCTGGCTAATGAGATGGGTGTCAATATCAAAGTCACTGCTGGACCGGCGATCGAGCGGGCGGGTGATTTGGCAGCGATTCTGACTAACCTGCGGGCGGGTGATATCCTATTCATCGATGAGATTCACCGCCTAGGACGGGCTGTTGAAGAGGTGCTTTATCCGGCGATGGAGGATTTTGCCCTGGATATCGTGATTGGCAAAGGACCAGCGGCGCGTTCTATCCGGCTTAAATTACCGCGTTTTACGGTGATTGGTGCTACCACGCGCCTGGCGCTGGTGACAGCCCCGCTACGCGCTCGTTTTGGCGCAGTGTACCGCCTGGATTTT
>JBFENN010000550.1:0-1630 GCA_041551115.1 Anaerolineales bacterium | reverse complement strand
CCTCCAGGTAGTGTTAGTTGGTACCAAAAGGTTCAGTACATTTGAAATAATTTCCCTTCTGCCTTGCAGATTTCAAGCTGCATGCGGAAAGGAGTACTCCCTACGCTAGGTTTAGGTAGTGTGTTTCTGAGATTGGGGAGAATTCAATCACCGAGGCTGCTGGCGGCTATCGGGGTGGTCTCAACTTGGCGATTCAACCATATGAAGCATAATGCGGCGAATAATCCAATTGCGCCGACCAGGAACCACAGGATGGTTGAGCCTCCACTGTCCATAAGCATCCCTGCAAGCATCGGGCCAACTGCGAAAGGTATTCCCCAGGAGAATCCAAATACTGCCATGTACCTGCCGCGCATATCCTCAGGCGCAAGCTGGGCGGTCAATGCTTGCGAAACAGGCGCAACTAGCATTTCGCCAATTGTGATAATCACCATCGCAAGAAGGAAGAGTATGTACTGCGAGACGAAACCGTACATTGCAAATCCGATTGCATACAAAGCTGTCCCAAGCGCCATCATTAACATGGGAGGGTAGTTCTCGATTCTTCGTGTGATCGGGAACTGAAATAAGACTACCATAGCAGCATTCAAGCTCAGGATAAAACCATACCCGGAGGTCGAAACTCCTTGAGAATCCCGTAAGTACACCCCAAGGGTGGTACTCATATTCATATATACGAGTCCCATCAAAATGCATGCACCGATGAAGAGCATAAATACTCTGTCCTGCAGCACGCGAAAATAACCGCGGAAGGTGCCGGTCATGCTTTCCACTTGATCATCAGCAGCGGTCTCAGGTTTTGTCTCCGGGATGAAGAAGAAAACGATAACCGCGCTGATCAAGCTAATCACCGCATCGGCTAGAAATAGAAAGAGGAATGAATAACCCGCGATAAATCCACCAATCGCCGGTCCAATCGTGACAGATAGATTGAATGCCACCCGAACCAGACCGAATCCTTGGGCGCGTTTCTTTTCGGGCAGCATATCTGTGATCATCGCGTTGTACGCTGGCCCACCAGTATCAGTGAAGATACCCACCAAAAGTGCCAGTACAAAAAACGCTTCCAGAGAATTTACCAAACCCATAAGAACAGAACTGACCGAGGTCGAAATCAGGCTAAATATCACCATCCCTTTGCGCCCGAATCGGTCAGTTAGTGCACCACCGAGGAAGGAACCGATGAAGCTGGAAGCCGAGAACGCGGCGAATAAGACGCCGACCTCGGTCATGCCAACGGCGAACTTCTCGGTTATGTATAAAGCAAAAAATGGGAACAGCAAAGCCCCACCAAGCCGGTCGATAAAAGTTACACCAATCAACGTCCAGAAGGAACGCGGGTACTCGTGGTATAACCCAGAAATCTTTTGCTGTTGTTTGGAGATGAAAGTCATCGTTGTCGTGTAAATCCAGTAGTCGAACATCCTCCTCTCGTTGTGCTAGGAGGATAGATGTGTTAATGGTACTGGTAATCTCGCCAGCCGAGTGAGACTGTAGACGATAATATTACACCACTTAAGGCGTATCGGTTCAATGGTTGCCGGTGTTATACATTGTGTATGTATAGATTTTGCCCGATGATGATTAACCTCACTCACAACGATCGCGCATCTATAGTTGATGAGCTCGG
>JBFENN010000549.1:0-1633 GCA_041551115.1 Anaerolineales bacterium | reverse complement strand
TTCCGCTAGCGCACATGACCCAGAGCATATTGCCAAAGTCTATCGCAATGCATCTGAAGAGCACGGTGGAAGCGGATCGAAGTACATTGGCGATTTTATCTTTGGTGGGCTAGATGGCATTATCACCACGTTCGCCGTCGTCAGCGGGGTCGTAGGTGCCAATTTGGGTAGCAGCGTCATCCTCATCCTCGGTTTAGCCAACCTTTTCGCAGATGGTTTTTCGATGGCCGTTGGTGCATACCTTTCATCTAAGAGCGAGAACGAATATTACCAAAAGGAGCGCCAACGCGAGCGCTGGGAGATTGAGCATTTCCCCGATGGAGAAAAAGCAGAACTGCACGAGATCTACTTACATAAAGGGTATACACATGACGAGGCGGATAAACTGCTTGAGATTCATACCAAATCGGAAGAGCGCTGGGTATCAGCTATGATGATCGATGAGCTGGGGATGCTGGAGGATGATCGCACTCCTCTCACCAGCGGGGTCATCACATTCCTGGCTTTTCTTCTAGCTGGCACAGTTCCTTTACTTATCTACATAGCAGGTTTATTCATCCCGCTCGCCACTGACCAAGCCTTCGTGATAGCGATCCTGCTGTCCGCCATTGCCCTATTCTGTCTCGGAGCTGGTAAGGTATTTGTTACTCACCAAAACCCAATTCGTAGCGGCTTGGAAATGCTCTTGGTCGGCGGATTGGCAGCAAGCGTTGCCTATGGAGTTGGAGCCTTATTACGGTCTCTTGGGCTGTAAATAAGCCCGCACTGCCATAAATTTTTTTGGTAGGGGGAATTTATGCAATCGATGAAAAAATGTAACACTGCTTTTACGACCAAAACATCCCCCATTAACTAAATTCCGTGAGAGTTAGGCTGAAGTCACCCTTGAATTAGCTGTCGGCATTTATTGGAATGATTTCTGCAAACTCAACAAAACACTTTGGCATGCAATGCGTCAGAAAATCTTTACCACCAGTAGTTTTTAAGGTAGGCAGCAAGACCATATCACTCACTCTCGGGTGGATATCAACTTCTGTGAAAGTGAGGTTTCTAGCCGTGGTAGGTACTTGCACCTATTCTAGTCAGTTTCGATTGAGTTGACTTTTATCATACTGGACCCTACCATTACAAGCAGTCCTGACAGGACAGTTAGAGGCAGAATCTCAATAAATGGGGATAAGATAACCAGGACAACCCCCGCGAAAATGCATGTTAAGATATTTGCCCAATGCGACATACCATCGATAGCCAGGATCATCCCACCTAGTGCTTTGTCAAGGATGGAAGTATCATATGATATCCAAGTTAGAATGCCTTGACAAAGCTTAAAATGTTTCGTCACCCTCCATTCTTGTTTTCTTTCACGTTTGACGAAACACTAGTCAACCCAAAATATAACATTACCTATGGCGATTGTGCATTGACAAATGGGGCATAAGTTACTATACTCTTAGTTAGTACACTGGACTAACTACCTCCCCTGTGCTTTCCATTCATTGGTCATAACTATAAAATCAAGAATGCCTAAAGCTACCCAAAAACAGACTAAAGAACACAATACCAGCTTAATCCTGAAGACCATATACGAACAGGATGGGACAAGCCGCGCTGAGATCGCACGAATGACACGGTT
>JBFENN010000548.1:0-1635 GCA_041551115.1 Anaerolineales bacterium | reverse complement strand
CGACAAGTCCAGCTGCGCGAAGCTGATGATCTGGAAGAACAGCGGTTGTTGGTTCTGGACCGCCAAGCTCTGGAAGAATCGATAGAGAATGGGGAATTTAAAGTACTCGCATGGACTACCGTAGTGTTATTGGGGTTAAGATATATTGATCAGTTGCCAAGATTTGGCTGATAAATTGGTAACATTAATGGGACAATGGTTCTGGCACGCATTACTGCAGATTCGGGGAGGGTGACATGAAAGTCAAGTTGTTTTTTCCAGCATGTGTAGCGCTTCTATTGCTGACAGCCTGCTCAGTGATCAATCCGGGAAAGCTGCCCTGCGGGACAGGTGGACAAGCCCGATCTCGCGTAAGTGATTCATATGGTGAGACCAGCGACATGCAGGAGTTCACCTTCACAGTGAAGGAAGGCTATACCAATTTGAGCCTGCGTGTGTATCTGGAGCGCGACCAGGGCGGGGTTGGCTGGCGGGTGATAGATCCGCTCGGGGATGAGCGCTGGCTTTTCGTTATCACGGATGACAACATATTTCGTGAGACTCGCAATTTTGATCCCCTCCTCGGCGAGTGGACGCTCCAATTTGTCCGGGACGCTACTGCTGGTATGTACGATATCTGCTGGACAGCGAATAAGTGAATTTAGATCGGGCGAGATCCTCTCTTGACCTTGCATAGTTTTATACGTTTCACCGAATCCTGCTGGATGCAGTTCGATAACTCCTTTTAGGCGCTGGTAGCAGATGATCATGCGTGATATAGAGCTGACCGATGGGGATATTGTCCTGCGACCTCCTAACCATGGAGACGAAGAAGCAGTTTTCAAGGCAGTGAGGTCCTCAATCACTGATCTCTCCCCATGGTTGGTATGGTGTAGTCCTGAGTATTGCCTCGCCGATACCCGCAGCTGGATAAACCAACTGCCGGGTTTGTGGCAGCAGGGTACAGATCACTCATTTGCTGTATTTCAACAGCACGATGGACGGCTCTTAGAGGGCTGTGGTTTATCCCAAGTAGACCTCAATTTTCGCATGACAAATTTGGGATATTGGGTGCGGAGCGACCAGCGCGGGAGAGGGATTGCTGCTCGTGCAGCCTGTTTAGCAGCCCAATTTGGATTCGCACGGTTGGAATTGGTGCGCGTAGAGATGATTATCTCGGTCCGTAATATTCCCAGTTTGCGGGCTGCAGAAAAGACCGGCGCACACCGTGAGGGCGTGCTTCGCAATCGCTTGGTCATCCATGACAAAGTGCAAGATGCGGTTATGCACTCGCTAACCCCTGCAGATTTCAATTTGGGTCTCCGGGGCTTTTCCAAGGTTTAATCCGTCATAAAGTAAGTTGGTGAATTTATGAGCTGTGATACTCCCCAGGTGCGGTTCGCTGTATTGATCAGTGCCGATACCGAGTGGGAAGCAGTTGAGAGATATTACCCAAACGCCAAGCTGAAAAGTTCTCCCTTTGGAAGCTACATGCTTGTGGATATGGCCAGAAATCGGGGCTCGGCGCCCTGTTTGATTCTGCATGGGGGTTGGGGGAAAGTAGCTGCTGCAGCTTCGACCCAATATGTTATCGATCGTTGGGCACCAGAAGGTATCATCAACTTGGGTACCTGTGGCGGTTTCAATGGACAGGTG
>JBFENN010000547.1:0-1635 GCA_041551115.1 Anaerolineales bacterium | reverse complement strand
ATAAGCAAAAAGCGAATGATAGCCGTTTGCCGCAAATACGAGATTATACTGCTGACCACTTCTTGTGAAATCCTCTTTAGTGTAATCAATAACATGGTCTGCCCCAATCGAGCGTGCCTGCTCCAAATTCCTCGTGCTACACACGGCTGTAACTTCGGTGCCAAACGATTTGGCAATCTGCACCGCAAAAGTCCCCACCCCACCTGATGCCCCATCGATCAAAACCTTTTGCCCCGCCTGAATCTGCCCCTCATCGCGCAGGCCCTGCAGGGCAGTGATTGCCGCCATAGGTAACGCGGCCGCTTGATCGAAGGAAGCATTGATCGGCTTCAACGCCAATGAACTCTCAGGAGCACATGCATACTCGGCAAAAGCACCCTGTACCATTCCAAAAACCTCATCACCAGGCTGGAACTGCTTTACGTTTCTGCCAACCGTTTCGATCCGCCCCGCCATATCCGTACCGAGTCTCGGGTCTTTGGGTTTGAGCAGTCCTCCCCCCATCAAGCGGATCAAGAATATGTCAGCGGTCAGAAAATGCCAGTCATAGGCATTTACGGATGTCGCATGAATTTTAATCAATACTTCATCCTCGTTAGGTGTTGGTTTTTCTACATCCTTAAGCTGAAGAACATCCGGCGCTCCGTACCGCGTGTATTGAATGGCTTTCACAAGTCCTCCATGATTTTATTGATCCTATCATTTCAGTATGGTTCATCACAACCTATTTGATAAGTTCAGTTTAGCTGGAAAGTGTGATGAAATTGTGAAGATGTGGAGGAGACGTGGTGAAGTTTTGTAAATTGTGAAACCTAACTAACGTGTTGATTGTGCCAAATGGCGTGTAGTGGGTACCATTAACCAGATTTTGTTTTGACTAGAGTACAGCATCGAGTAAAATCCTTTTCACCCCCCCGGAAGGCGGGAGCGGGTTAACCAGTAATTGGTTCCTGTTCTCGCCTTTCATTCTGTCCGGGGCTATCGGGCAACATGGGTTCAATGCGACCATCGTCCATCCCTATCTGGACGCCCACTCTATCATACACACGTTGCTTCTCCAAGCCAAATTCCTTGATCAGATTGGAGTACTCCTCGACCAAGTAGAGAGGCCGCTGGATAGCAAAGGCGGTCTCTTCCGCAGTCATACCCCGTTGGATGATAGCAAAGTAGACGCGAGCAAAGTCCAAGATGTAGCGGTCCACCGCCTCAGGAGAGTGAAAAGTCTGGCGGGCGATTTGCGGGGTCAGTTTTCCTTGCAGATAAGCCAGGCGGCAGATGGTTCGCTTATGAGTAATGGTGCGCCCCATGTCGTGAATGTTACCTCGACGGGGAACCACTGACTTGGTTTCTTGCTCGTACTCACGGATGAGGGTGGCCACCCGTGTGTCGCTGCGATGAAAGAGCAGTGCTAGATCGGTGCAAGTCAAGACGCCACCCTGAGAAAAGGCGTCATGGGCAGCCCGCACCAGGGCGCGTTGGATGACGTGATGGCGTTGGGCATTGGCTCGCAGGTCGGCGATGTCTTCTTGGCTGACGATAGTGACGATGACAGGGACCTGGCGCAGGCGGGTCATGGGTTGGCGATAGCGGGGTCGTTCATCCACCGCGACCGCTGGCCACACGACTTGTCCCGGT
>JBFENN010000546.1:0-1641 GCA_041551115.1 Anaerolineales bacterium | reverse complement strand
TCATCCAGCAGGATGACATTGGCACCCTGTGTCAGGGTCTTAGCCAAATGCACCCGGTTCCGTTCTCCCCCGGATAAATCAACCACCTTCTTCTGTTGATCGGCACCGAGGAAATTGAAGCTGGCCACATAAGCACGCGAATTCATCTTGCGGCTGCCCAAAGTCAACTGCTCCTCACCACCACAGATCTCTTCCCAGACCGTTTTGGCGCCGTCTAAGGCTGCTCTACTCTGATCGACATAAGCTAACTGGACTGTCTCGCCGATCTTTACGCTGCCCTTGTCCGGGCGCTCAGCAGCTGTGATCAGCCGGATCAACGTGGTTTTCCCTGCGCCATTAGGTCCAATGACTCCAACGATGCTGCCTGGGGGAATACTCAACGTCAGGTCATCAATCAGCAGCCGCTCATCATACCCCTTTGACACATTTGTTAACTCGATCACGATGTCGCCCAGACGCGGTCCTGGGGGAATGTAAATTTCGAGGTTCTCGCGGCGCTGTTCAACTTCCTCGCTTAACAGATTCTCGTAAGCAATTACCCGTGCTTTGCCCTTGGACTGCCTGGCTTTCGGTGCCATATGGATCCACTCTAATTCGCGTTCGAGAGTCCGCAGACGCTTGCTTTCCGCTTTTTCCTCACGCCGTAGTCGTTCCTGCTTCTGCTCTAACCAGGAAGAGTAATTGCCGCGCCAGGGGATACCAAAGCCGCGATCAAGCTCCAAAATCCAACCCGCCACGTTATCCAAGAAGTAGCGATCATGGGTTACAGCGATGACAGTGCCTTTATACTGCTGCAGATGCCGCTCCAACCAGGCAACCGACTCCGCATCGAGATGGTTTGTGGGTTCATCAAGCAGCAGGATATCTGGTTCGGTCAACAGCAGCCGTGTCAGAGCTACGCGGCGCTTTTCCCCACCCGACAACACCTCAACTGGAGTATCCCCAGGTGGGCAGCGCATCGCCCCCATCGCCATTTCTAAGCGGCTTTCAAGCGTCCAGGTATCTGTTCGATCTAATTCATCCTGTAGGCGTGCTTGTTCAGCTATAAGACTGTCGAAATCGGCATCCGGATCAGAAAATTTGGCATTTACAGCATTGTAGCTGTCCATTAATTCCACCAACGGTTGGACAGCCTCTTGGATCACCTCCCTGACTGTTTTGCTGCTATCTAATAAGGGTTCTTGAGCTAACAGGCCTACTGAGTAACCTTTTGACAGCATCGTTTCACCGATATAATCTTGGTCGATACCTGCCATGATACGCAGTAGCGTGCTTTTCCCAGCACCGTTTAGACCTAATACACCGATTTTGGCTCCATAATAGAATCCCAGCGAGATATCCCGCAAGATTTGTTTGTTTGAGGATAGGATTTTTCCCACCCTAACCATCGAATAAATCACTTGTCGATCATTCATACCTTAGTCAACCTCCGCAGGGGTGTCAGTCAATGGCAAAATTGTCTCTGGGTTTGTAGCGATAATCTCAGCTTGAATCTTTCCACGCGAGATATCCTGTAAGTTGTTTTGGAAAACTGGAAAGTCATCAAATGTAAAACGCGCGGTTATGATTACTTGCGCTGCGAAATCCTGTTCGAGCAGCTCGCCACGATTGGCGACATGGCCGCCCGCGTCGCGCACGAAC
>JBFENN010000545.1:0-1647 GCA_041551115.1 Anaerolineales bacterium | reverse complement strand
AACGCTCTTCGTGTGACGTTGGTAAAAAGCCCGACTGGTTACAACAAACGCCAGAAGGCAACTATCCGCGCGTTAGGGTTGCGCCGTATGAACCAGACAGTTGAGCACAATGATTCCCCCGCAGTACGCGGCATGCTCAATAAAGTTAGTCATTTGATTAAGGTCGAAGAGTAGGAACGGACAATGAAACTACACGATCTCGTGCCCAATCCGGGCTCCAAAAAGAACCGCAAGCGCGTTGGCCGCGGTATTTCGGCTGGGCAAGGCAAGACTGCCGGCCGCGGCATGAATGGACAAAAATCCCGCTCCGGCTCAGGCGGAAAGCTGTATCGGCAGGGCGGTAATTTGCCGTTCTTCCGTCGCTTACCGTTTATGCGCGGTAAAGGATTTACACCCATTAACCGGGTGGAGTACAACGAAGTCAATATCGACCAGTTGGGCGAAGCCTTCAAAGCGAATGCGGATGTTACTCCGGAAACGCTTGATACAGCGCGCATGCTTCGGGATGCACAGAAGCCGGTCGTTATTCTGGGAAGGGGCGATTTGAAAGTCGCCCTCAAGGTCCGTGTCCACCGCGTTAGCGCGAATGCCAAAGCCAAGATCGAAAAGGCTGGCGGCAGCGTCGAAACCATTGGTCAGTAATTGAGGCGAGGAGAAACTAAATGAAAACCACCTTCTCGGGATGGCGTTATCTCTGGAAATCTTTCGATATACGTCGGAAACTTCTGATCACGTTAGGCTTGCTTGCGATATATCGTGTGGCAGCAAATGTGCCTGCCCCAGGTGTGGATACAGATGCTTTGCGTGCTTTTAGCCAAAGTGCTGCAGCGGGAGGCGGTTTCCTGGGCTTCCTGGATATGCTCTCTGGTGGTACCGTTTCGCGTTTCTCCATCCTTGCAATGGGCGTTTATCCTTATATTACTGCCCAGATTATTTTGCAACTGCTTACACCGATCATTCCTGCACTTCAACGACGGATGGAAGATGATCCGCGTGAGGGTCGTAAGTGGATGGAGAAGTGGACTTACTACCTGGCTGTTCCGATGGCAGCTTTGTCGGCGATAGGGCAGATTAATATTATCAATTCACTTGCACAGCAGCCAATTATCAACTTTGGTTTTTCAGGCGCTGCATTATTGCCTTCCATTACAGTTTTGTTAGCCATGACGGCCGGGACAATGTTCGCCATCTGGTTGGGTGAATTGATCTCTGAATTTGGAATTCGTGGACAAGGGCTTTCGCTGGTCATCTTTGCCGGCATTGTAGCGCAGATACCAAATAACATTCGCATCATCATGGCTGATGAACAGAATCGCTGGTTACTGTTGGCTATCACCATTGTGGTGATTGTTGTCACGATCTTTGCAGTTGTCGTTGTTCAGCAAGGGCAGCGCAATGTGCCTGTAATGTATCCAGGACGGCGCGTGGGTAATCGCATGTCCATGCCTGTAAAAGGAACCTTACCCCTGCGAGTTAATCTTGCCGGTATGATTCCGCTTATCTTTGCCAGCGCTTTGTTGCAGTTTCCAGCGATTGTTGCCAGTTACTTCCAGAATTCCGGAACAGAATGGGTCAGAAATCTGGCTGTCAGTACACAGAGCTTCTTTACTCCAGGCGGTGTAAGCTCCTGGGGATACTGGCTGATTT
>JBFENN010000544.1:0-1650 GCA_041551115.1 Anaerolineales bacterium | reverse complement strand
GGGAGAATCGCTTTCAGTTGACAGGTTGGAGCGTAAAAACCATCTGGCGGCGCAAATGAAAGATGGCACCCTGGAGTCTATTTGCCGGGTGGTCCGTGATCTGGTATTGCATAAGCGCATGAATAAACCAAACGAGAATGACGGTGCCATCCTGGCGCGTGCCCGGAGTTTTTTGCTAGATGAGTGGAGTGTAGTCTTATCAGTACCGATCTACCAGGCAGAGCGCGAGTTGGGCAGATTATTGGGTGAAGAAGAGGTGTATGAGAAAAAGTCGTGACCCACTCACGACTTTTTTCATTAACTATATATGTCTGGCAATTAATGACTGGCTCGAAATCGAACGCTGACCGCCTTGGCAATCTCGACAATCACCAATAAGCACAAAGCAATTCCGATAATCAACATCCATTCTGATAGACCCAGTGGAACAATGCCAAGTGCCTTTCTCAGACCCGGTATCCAGAAGGCGATCAATGCTGTCAACAAGCCAGCCAGGACAGCCCAAATTAAAGGTTTATTGGCAGAAAGTTTGGTCATGCGATAGATCGGTCGGCGCATGCTGCGGTAGGCGAAGATATAGACCATCGAGTTGATCGCAAAACTGGCGAAGACGATGCTACGTCCTTCTATGGGATTGTTGTGTGCCTGGAAAAAATGCCCAAACAAGCTCAATGCAAAGATCGAGCTGGTAATGCTGATTACTGCAATCAAAATTAATGCCAGGGGAGTTAGGATCGGTGCCTTCAAGGGCTTAGGCTTTTCATCCATAATGCCTGTTTCCTTTGGTTCAAAGCCAAGCACAATATCCGATGGCCCGTCGCAGATCAGGTGGATCCATAGGATCTGAGCTACGACCAGCGGAGCAGGCCAGCGAAACATCATCGCAGTGAAAATGGTCAGCACCTCCGCAAACGAGTTGGATAGGGTGTACGCAACCACCTTGCGTATGTTGGCAAAGATGACACGACCTTCTTCAATGGCTGCAACGATCGTGCGGAAGTTATTATCAAGCAAAATCAGGTCGGCGGTTTCTTTGGCTACATCCGTGGCGCTTCCCACCACTACACCAATATTGGCGCGCTTAAGTGCCGGAGCGTCATTCACACCATCGCCGATCATGGCTGTTATCTCCCCATTGGTTTGTAAGGCTCGCACAATGCGGAACTTATCTTGTGGACGTATGCGCGAGAATACGGCTGTTGATTTAACCTGCTCCAGAAGCTGCTCATCGGTCAATCCAGCAATGTCTGCACCTTCCAGGATTTGGTCGCCTTCTCTCATCAAACCAATATTTAACGCGATTCTTTCGGCTGTGCGTCGATAATCACCGGTGATCATCTTGACCTGGATACCGGCATGTTGGGCAACCTGAATTGCATGTAGCACACCTTCTCTTATGGGATCTTCCATTCCAAGCAGTCCCACCCAGGTGTAATCAGCATGATTATTATCGATCCCATCCCGTCTGTAGGCAAGACCCAAAAGCCGCAAACCTTCTCCAGCCCACTCATCTACCTGAGCAAGTAGACGTGATCGATCTTCCCCACTAGCATTGCACATCGTGAGAACGATCTCTGGCGCTCCTTTTAAATAGTAATAGCGTTCACCCTGGAACTTTACACCGGTGACCATGTACTTTGTCTCGCTGCT
>JBFENN010000543.1:0-1655 GCA_041551115.1 Anaerolineales bacterium | reverse complement strand
CCGTAAAGGCATTAGAACAATTTCCTCAAGCAGGCATGGTCTACGCTGATGGCATCATGGTTGGGAGTGAACTTGAGGTTCTGGATGAGCACACCTATCCTCAACTTGATCTGGTTGATCTTCTGGCTTTTGAGGTGCTGCTTCAGCCAGCCGTATTCATGCGCAAGCATGTGCTTGAAGAGGTTGGCTACTTGGATCCAACCTACGACCTCATCCTTGATCATGAACTCTGGGTTCGCATCGCAAGCCGATATCAAATAAAGCATATTTCCAGCTTTTGGGCGCTGGAGCGAACTCATCCACAGGCAAAGACGATTGCACTTGCGGAGCAGTTCGTTCAAGAAGCAGAACGGCTTATTGTAACGGCAGAATCGTCACCTCTGCTCGCCCCGATCGTTGCTGAAAATCAACACCGCATTACGGCTGGCCTAGGCGTCTTTGCCGCAAGGCGGCTGATTGATGCAAAGAGACATCGTGAGGCACTCCGCCGAATCACAGCTGCAATTTTCCAGCATCCATCTACTGTGGCCCGATACTGGTATAAATGGGTCCAGGCTGCTCTCAGTTCTATAGGTTTCGATCCAGTATTTATGTTGTATCGCAGAACTCGCCGTAAATTGTTCTATTCCAAATCACGTATCGAGCTAGATTGATCAATCCCCAAAGGTGGGAAACTTCTTGAAAAACGTTGTCCATTGAGGATCTTTAGGATATGCAGATAGAAAAACCTCTGGTTTCGATCGTTACCCCGTCATTTAATCAGGCAAAGTACCTTGAGGAGACGATCCAATCAGTTCTTAACCAGGATTATGATCGAATCGAATACATCATCGTTGATGGTGGTTCTACAGATAACAGCCTGGATATTATACGAAGGTATGAAAAAGACATTGCCGTTTGGATGTCTGAGGAGGATCTAGGTCAGACCGATGCGATCAATAAGGGCTTCGCAAGAGCAACCGGTGATATTTTTGCATGGCTAAACTCGGATGATACGTATATGCCTCATGCAGTCAGCGAGGCAGTCAATTATCTCCAATCCAACCCACATGTCGGCATGGTATATGGCAAAGCTTTTTATATCAATGAACAAAGTTAACCTGTGGCCACCTATCCATCAGCGCCATCGAGTTATCGTGACCTGCGCAGGGGGCTCAATCTGATCTCCCAGCAGTCAGCCTTTTTTCGAAACGCAGTTTGGCGTATGGCCGGGCCCTTGGATCCATCTTATTACTACGCCATGGATTATGATCTATGGACACGGATTACCTCGATTTCACCCATCGCGTTTCATGATGCATTCATGGCAAATTTCCGATTGCAGGGCGCATCAAAATCGATGACAGAGGCTAACCGCTGTTGGCCTGAAATGGCGCGCATTCACTTCCGTGACGGCGGGAGTTATTTTTCTATCCTGTATCTGAAATACTTAATCCGCAAGATTATTGAACCGATCATGCCATGGAGGATCCGCTACTGGCGATTTATATATTCATTGAAAAGGCGTGCAAAGCATACATGACGCGATTTCGAGGCAGGGTTGTGTTATTCCGCTCTATTTGGCACGCAAAGAATCCGTCTCCTTTGTCTAATGGTTTGAAGGTATCGCTGGGAGAAAACTGACATTGAGGACAGAAGGTTTTAGTCTAAGCGGT
>JBFENN010000542.1:0-1659 GCA_041551115.1 Anaerolineales bacterium | reverse complement strand
CTGATGGGCATCACCGACCTGATGATGGGAATTGTCACGCACCCGGCTGAAATAAACCAAATACTCGATAAGATCACAACAACAATTATCCGTTGGTTGCAGGCCCAGTTGGATATGCTGCACGAGCCTGAAGGCATCATGTTGTTGGATGACGTCGTAGGTATGGTGTCGCTTAAACATTACCAGGAATTTGTCGCCCCCCATCTACAACGTATCTTCAGTGAGTTCGACGGTCTGTTGAAAATTTATCACAATGATACACCCTGTGCGCACCTGCATGAAGCACTAGCCGAAGCAGGCTTTGACGTCTTTAATTTTTCTCACGAAGTCGATATCGGCAAAGTCAAGGCAAGCATGGGGCATCGGGTGGCGCTGATGGGCAATGTCGCTCCATTAGATTTAGGGGTCAGAGGCACGCCACCAGAGGTTGAGCAGGCGGCTCTTACGTGCTTGGACAAGGCAGCGCCAGGTGGCGGTATGATCCTATCCTTCGGCGGTGGTGTTTCACCGGGCACACTCCCCGAAAACATCGATGCGCTTTTGAAAGCCGCCCGTACCTGGCGAAAGCCATCCCTATCTGCCACATCAAAGGAATCCTGATTATGACGACAGTCAACCGGTACCTTTCAAAAGATCGGTATTTTGATCCCGATCATTCTCAGCGTAAGGTGGCACTCGAACTCTATGCATCTCTCGACGAGCTGCCGTTAGTCTGCCCTCACGGGCATGTGGATCCGAGATTGTTCGCCGATCCCAATTTCAGTTTTGGTTCTCCCACCGAGTTGTTGATAATTCCAGATCACTACATTTTCCGCATGCTATATTCGCAAGGCATCGCGCTCGAAGATCTGGGGGTGCCGCGAGCTGATGGCGGTCCTGTAGAAACGGACCACCGCAAAATCTGGCAGATCTTCGCCGAAAACATCCACCTGTTTCGAGGCACTCCCTCCGGTATATGGCTTCGGGATGAACTGCATTCTGTTTTCGGAGTTCAGGAGAAGCTGAGTGGTCGGAACGCACAGATGATTTACGATCAGATCGACGCGAAACTAAAGTCTCCTGATTTTGGCCCCCGGAGATTGTATGAACGCTTCAACATTGAAGTGCTATGCACGACGGATACGGCGACTGATACGCTAGAACATCATCAAGCGATTCACTCATCAGAATGGAATGGCCGTATCCTACCCACATTCCGCCCCGATAATGTCGTAAATATTGATACGATAAATTGGATTGATCATATTGCCGCCTTGGAAGAAGCCTCTGGCGTTGCGGTTACTGACTACAGTTCGTTTATCGAAGCCCTGGAAAATCGAAGAGCCTTTTTTTTGGAAAATGGGGCAAAAGCGACTGACCATGCTGCTCTTACCGCTTACACAAAACGCCTGGGCAACGCTGAAGCAGAAACTATTTTCCAACGTGCCTTAAAGGGCACAGCAACTGGGGAAGATGCATACCAGTTCACTGGCCATATGCTTATGGAAATGGCCCGGATGAGCACGGAAGATGGTCTGGTCATGCAACTGCATGTTGGAGCCTATCGCAACCATAATGCAATTATTTTTAACCAATTTGGTCCAGACAAAGGGGCTGACATTCCAATCGCAACTGAATTCACACGCTCTTTACAGCCGTTGCTTTTTGCTTACGGCAACT
>JBFENN010000541.1:0-1667 GCA_041551115.1 Anaerolineales bacterium | reverse complement strand
GATACTGTGATATCGTTTGGGTCTAAATTACTTGAGTCTTTGTTGATGCCATGAAACATGATGACAATCACAATGGTGCCTGGTACAGCATTGTTGGGATTCCATTTATCTTGCAGGTACTGGCAAGTATCGGCTACATAGCTGTGGGGCGTATCCAACGGATTAAGAACATTGGTCGTGAAGGTTGGCGGCAATGTAGGCGGGGTACGCGGCGGCATAGTTGCTGTCGGCAGTGTCGGCAGCGGGGTTTCGGTGGGGAGCGGAGTAGGAGTGACCATACCAGCCATCGCGGTTTGGATGGCCTGGGTCATGACGACATCCATGTCAGGGGTAGGAGATGCAGACGCAGCAGGTTGGCACGCGGTCAGAATAACGGCCAGCAAGCCGAGGCTTAGAACGATGCGAGAAGATTGAAACATGGGGGTATTTTACCAATATTCACAAGTTCAGCGGAGGGCAAAGCCCTCCGCCAAGTGGTTAGTTACTCGTTGCTATCGCCTTTGATAAAGGCTTCTGTCATCTCAAGGCAGATATTATCTCTGAACTGTTTGGGCGGGGTCTTGAAGAAGTAGGATGAAGGGCCAATGATCGGGCCGCTCAATTTACGGTTGAGAGCCAGTTTGGCACAGCGCACAGCATCGATCATTACACCTGCAGAGTTGGGGCTATCCCATACTTCCAGTTTTGCCTCCACATTAAGCGGTACGTCGCCAAAGGTGGTGCCTTCCATGCGGATGTAGCACCACTTACGGTCGGTCAGCCACGGCACGTGATCGCTGGGCCCAACATGTATATCGTCAGTGTTCAGTTCATAAGGAATCATGCTGGTTACTGCGCCGGTCTTGGAGATTTTCTTGCTTTCCAGACGCTCGCGCTCGAGCATATTCAGAAAGTCGGTGTTACCACCAAAGTTAAGCTGATACGTGTGATCAATTTGCACACCGCGATCCACGAACAGGCTGGTGATGGCACGGTGCAGAATCGTCGCACCAACCTGCGATTTGATATCATCACCCAGGATAGGCAAACCTGCATCGTGGAAGCGTTTAGACCAATATTCGCTGGATGCGATGAAAACCGGGATGCCGTTCACGAACGCACAGCCCGCTTCGATGGCCTGTTCTACATACCACTTGGTTGCCATCTCAGAGCCGACCGGCAGGAAATTGAGCACAACATCGGTTTTGGTCTTTTTGAGCAAGCCTACAATGTCTGCAGTGGGGCCAGGGGCCTTTTCGATAACATCAGATAGATACTTTCCCAGCCCATCGTGGGTCATACCACGAACAACGGGAACGTCCATCTTAGGCATATCAGTGAACTTGTAAGTGTTGTTAGGAGAAGCAAAAATCGCTTCTGATAAGTCTTTCCCAACCTTAGTGGCATTAATATCAATACCGATTGTGAACTCAATATCACTGATGTGATACCCGCCCAGGTTAACGTGCATCAAACCGGGAACGGTGTCGGTATCTTTCGCGTTTCGGTAGTAGTGAACACCCTGTACCAATGACGATGTACAATTCCCTACGCCGATGATAGCAACGCGTACTTTTTTTCTTGCCATGAAAAAACACTCCTTACAACTAGGATTTTAATTTGCTGACAGAGATAGGTTTCGACCAACAATACCTACTTATTGCCCTGTATTGTATAATGATACTACT
>JBFENN010000540.1:0-1667 GCA_041551115.1 Anaerolineales bacterium | reverse complement strand
GCGCGCGCGGGAGGGTTTCTGGCGTGCAAATGTGCTGCGCCAATCGCTTGGACAAATACTTGCTAAAGGGCTCCACGGACGTGCAATCACTCGTGATCTCGACTGGGGAATACCGGTGCCCGTAGACGGCTGGGAGGGGAAATGTCTGTATGTTTGGTTTGAAGCAGTCATTGGTTACTTGTCTGCTTCTATCGAATGGGCATATATCACAGGCAACCCAGATGCTTGGCAGGACTGGTGGTATGAGCCTGAAGCACTTGGGTACTACTTTATCGGTAAAGACAATATCCCTTTCCATGCAGTAATCTGGCCTGGGCAGCTGACCGGTGCTGATGATTGGTTTGGGAGAATTTATTCCGAACAGAAAGGCCGGACATTCAACCTTCCTTATGACATACCCGCCAACGAGTTTCTAAATCTCGAAGGGCAAAAGATCTCCGGCAGCCGTAATTGGGCGGTTTGGGGTTTGGATTTCTTAAGCCGCTACGATCCTGACCCGCTACGCTACTACCTGACCGCGAACATGCCTGAGGCCAAAGATACTGATTGGGATTGGGATGATTTTGTCAGCCGCAACAATAACGAACTGGTTGCTACCTGGGGCAATTTAGCGAATCGAGTGCTATCTTTCGCCTATAAACATTGGGATGGGGTGGTGCCAGGCCCGGGTGAACTGCGACCAGCCGATAAAGAAATTCTAGCTATCGTTGCAGATGGATTCGACAATGTTGGAGAGCAGATCAATAAGGTCCATCTGCGAAATGGCTTATCTGAGAGCATCCGTTTAGCTTCCGAGGTCAACAAGTATATCGACAAAGCTGCGCCTTGGTTTGAAATCAAAAACGATAAGGAAGCTGCTGGCAAGTCAATCTATACTGCACTAAAAGCAATTGATTCGTTAAAAATCATCCTCGCACCATTCCTACCGTTCACCTGCGAGCTGCTACACAGCTATCTCGGATATGATGAACCAATATTTGGCCAGCAAATCACTGAACAAGTCAACGACGAACTCGGTACACATAATGTGTTGCGGTACCTGCCAGAAAATGCCCATGGGAGCTGGGCAACCAGCGAACTTAAGCCAGGGCAGAAATTACGCAAACCCAAGCCGCTCTTCCAAAAACTGGACCAAGACACAGCTCAAACAGAGAGGGCGCGCTTGGGATAAACCACATCATATTCATTGTATCATGACATAAATGATAATCCCCACAGAGAGAACCTTACCGCTCTGTGGGGATTATTGCCTGTTCTAGATATCAATTAAAAACTGATCTCTACTGACCACTCTCTAGATTGGAATTCGCTACCTTTTTGATTCAACTACGGGTTGATCTTGGAGGAATTCAACCAAACAACGCAAGGCTTGCTGCGCCGATTGTTCCTTCACAGCCAATCGATCACCCGCCCAGACATGCTGAGAAGCGCGGTTCGTTGCGTAGGAGCTGATTCCGATCCAGGTCAATCCGACAGGTTTTTCAGGAGTCCCGCCGCCCGGACCAGCAATGCCACTGATTGACAAACCGATATCCGCAGCCAACGCGCGCCTGACCCCCGTTGCCATCTCTAATACGGTCTCTTCACTTACCGCTCCATAGGTTTCCAACGTGCGCCACTTTACACTCAATATACGCACTTTGGCCTCATACGCATAAGCCGTTACG
>JBFENN010000539.1:0-1668 GCA_041551115.1 Anaerolineales bacterium | reverse complement strand
GACCGCGATGATATCCTGCAATGATTCCCGCACCGAATCTACCAGAGCATTTAGTTTCACTTTGCGGTAGAACAGAAATCCGATCCCTAGACAATATAAAAGAGCCATAGCCCCAGCCTCGGTAGCTGTAAAAATGCCAAATCGTACGCCTCCCACGATCCCAACCGCCAGAAGTAAAGCTGGAAGTGCCTTATAGAAGGCGGTCATCCGTTCCTGCATGGTGGCACGCGCGACATCCCGCCCGTACCCTTTCCGGATGGAAACGATGAACACGGTGACCATCAAAGCAACTGCGACCAACAACCCCGGCAAAATGGTCGCAATGAATAACGCTCCAACGGATACCGAAGCCAGCGCTCCGTAGAGGATTAAGCTCATACTCGGCGGAATCAAGTTGGCTAATATGCTTGAAACGCTGGTTACGGCACAGCTAAAGCTGCGATGGTAGCCACGTTGCTCCATCGCGGGCACAAGCGTTTTGGTGGTTACCGCGGCATCTGCTGTGGAAGAGCCGGTTAGTCCGCCCATCATTACGCTGGTGACGATGTTGACTTGGCCTAATCCGCCTCGAAGGTGACCGACAAGCGAGGTGGCGAGTCTTATCAGGTGATCGGTGATTCCGGTGATGTTCATGATGCCACCCGATAAGATGAAGAAAGGGATTGCCAGAAGGATGAAGGAATCTAATGCAGATGTGAGACTCTGCGGCACGATGAGCAACATCAAAGCGCCCTGCGGTGAAATCGCCAGGATAGTGCTAAACGCCAGGACGAATCCAATGGGTACTCCCAGCAAAATCAGTGTGAGCATGCAAATTAAGAGTA
Source organism: Anaerolineales bacterium (assembly GCA_041551115.1). Classification (GTDB taxonomy): domain Bacteria; phylum Chloroflexota; class Anaerolineae; order Anaerolineales; family UBA4823; genus DAOVXM01. Next base: position 844 of record JBFENN010000539.1, on the reverse strand, counting down.
TCTGCGATGCCTCTATACCTGCCAGATACCCCCTGCTCAGGTACCCTATTAAAAGATACAGGGACACTCCCATGACAAACGTAATTACCGCACTAAACGGATACTTCATCCCCGGGATACGTTGACGGGCCAGGTAGAGCAGATTAAGCGCAGCGCCACAGGGAACGGCTGAGTAGAGATAGCGAAAATGCCACTCCAACGCTGGGGAAACATAGGAAGCACTAGCAGCCAGTTTCCAACCGTGCTTCAGCAAGGCAATGCTGGTCGTACAGATCACTATTTGCATGAAAATGGTGTGAATCGACTTCAAGCGGCCGTTGAGGTTGCGGCGTAGCAGATCGATAGCAATGTGAGATTTGCGGTGAACACCAATCGCCATCCCCACAAAAACCGTCCAGACGAATGCCCATCGTGCCAATTCTTCGGGCCAGCTCAAAGATGCATTGAGTACATAACGAAAAAAGATCTGTGTCAGCGTGACCAAAATTGTCGTGAAGATTAGGAGGATGCAGATCGATTCCAAGGCTCTATCAAAACAATACAGCGCTGTTTGAACACCCCCCTTGAGCCTATTGCTTATATGCGAGAAGGCGTATGCCTTATCGCTATATGTTGAGTTCAGTTCATCGCTCATTCAAATTAGATTGCTCCAAAGAGGGGGCAATAAGCGACTCATGATGCGGAAACGCTATCCCCCCTGCTATGCATCACACGGAACAGGTTACCGTAACTCATTGAATTTTTTTATCATCGGTCCAGCCTCGGGATGTTCTTTAACATACTCGTCATAGAGTCGTGCAGTCGCTGACTTCCATTTTTCCGGGTCGGTAAGCTGGAGCACCTT
>JBFENN010000538.1:0-1670 GCA_041551115.1 Anaerolineales bacterium | reverse complement strand
TTCTACATTTCAAAATGTGTGGACTCGTATGAAGAATCTAAGGCGGGTTTCAAATATAAATTTTAACATAATAGACCGTATTTGTCTATTTATTTAGTTGTTGGTGTGCGCGCAAATGATGTTAGCGAATAAAAACAATAAAGGGGGCATCCCAGTGTAAGATTAGAGGAAAACCAATCACGGATCCACAAATACACCAGGAGGCCCCAAATGGAGTTTAGCACAGAATTCATACAACAGGTCACGAAATTGTTTGTAGGCGAACTGGAAGCTCATATGGCAAAAGAAGAAGGAGTGCATATTGCGCAGGTGGAGAGCACATTACGGGAGATGCTGCGCCAGGTAGGCGGTCAATGTGTGAGCGAATATCTGACGGCGCAGGAGCCCAAATATGCAAAGCCCGCAGTCTCCTGCAACTGTGGATGGACGGCTGCATATCTCTTCCGGCGGGAAGCCAAGATCTTGAGCGTCTTTGGCTGGGTGAGCTATCGGCGAGCCTACTATGTCTGTTCAGACTGTCATACGGGTCAATGTCCGCTGGATCAACGTCTGGGGCTCGAGCCAGGTCAGGTAAGTGCAGGATTGGCTGAACTGTTGGGCATTGCCGGTATTCAAACCTCCTTTGGCGAAGCCAGTCAATTGGTGAAGCGGTTTCTGCTGATCGAAGTGAGCGAGAACACCATCCGCAAGGAGAGCCAAACATTCGGCCAGTTGCAGATGGATAAAGAAGCCACCTGGATAGCGGAGAGCCAAGATCCAGAAGTGCTGCAGCACCGTCTGCGCACCCGCCAGGAGCCTCCTCAGCGACTGTACGGCTCGATAGATGGGGCTCAGGTGCCGTTGGAGAAGGAATGGCGGGAGTTGAAGACCGGATGCTGGTATCAGGTAGAAGTTACCCCCAACCATCGACGCCAACCGGTCGGTGAGTTGGGTGGGTTGCGAGCCAAGGATATGAGCTACTACTGCGACCTGAAGCAGGCGCAGGAGTTTGGCCATCTTTTGTGGGCCACAGGTTGTCAACGAGATGCTGATTTGGCAAGGGAAATCGTCTTTGTTGCCGACGGGGCACCCTGGATTTGGAAATTGGTCGAGCATTACTTCCCGGATGCGGTGCAGATTGTCGACTGGTATCATGCAGAAAGCTACCTGCAGCCTATCGCTAAGGAAGCCTTTGCCGATCAACCAGAAGTTGGCCAACAATGGTGGCAAACGCTGCGTACACACCTGTGGGAAGGGCGGGTCGCTAAAGTTATCACCGCCTGTGCTCAGTTCGCAAACCATCCCCAAGCTGGAGAAGCAGCGAAAAAGGCTGTGACCTATTACACCAACAACCAGCATCGTATGGATTATGCACGCTTCCGCTACGCTGGTTACATGATCGGCAGTGGCACAGTGGAGAGCGGCTGCAAGCAAATCGTCACCCAGCGACTGAAGCGTTCTGGTGCTCGTTGGACGGAACCCGGCGCACTCACTACTGCTAAAGCCAGGGCTGCCTGGCTCAGTGGACAATGGGATCAATTGGCGATGTCACGCAGCTTGCTTCCCCTGGCTGCCTAACAACTTTTGAGGGCACACTAAAATAGATAAAATATAAAATATCGTTGCCGGTAAATTAGTAGAATATATTTATCATTTGAAAGGTCCTTGAACTACGCGTACAATGGGTCACC
>JBFENN010000537.1:0-1677 GCA_041551115.1 Anaerolineales bacterium | reverse complement strand
TTCTTGGTAAAGAGCATCGCTGGCTTGGGAACTAAGTCGCCAGGAGCCATCTTCATCAGGGCGATCACCTTCACAGTAATACCCAATTTGAGGGTGATCGCTGCCCTGGTACAGACTCCATTGATGGGCAAAATAATCATTTGAAGCGTGTTCGTCCGGCCCTTTGACGTGCAGTGCTTCAAATTTGGTCTTCAGAAAATAATAGAGCAGACCCGAACTGAAGCGCATTTGGGTCCCCTCAGCCCATTCTTCTGCAAACTCGGATGTGATGAATCCCGGTTCGGCCAGCACCGCGTGATCAACCTTTTCTGGATGTTGTCCCAGATAGGCCGACGCCAGCATGGCACCCCAAGAGTGTCCAATCAGTTTGACCGGCTCGCCATTCCCATAGTAGTTGACGATCGAATCCAGGTCAGCAATCGCTGACTCGATGGTGATCTCTTCTAGATTGACGCGGGGGGAAAGTCCAGCCCCGCGCTGATCAAAGAACACCACATGGTACTCATCTGCGAGCGCCTGCAGGGAAAGAATGCTGCGGTAGTCGCCGCCCGGACCGCCATGAATGGTGATGACGACCGGGTTTGATGGATCACCAAAGGTTTGGGCATGATACGTTACCCCATCAATAGTTACATGGGGAATGGATGGATCTTGTGCTACGGTTTCTGCAACGGGATACTCCCCTATGGTGAGTACGTAACACAGGACGATAAAAGCTACCAGCCCTGCCATGATACCCAGTGTGATTTTCCCCAGTGTTTTCAAGATTTTCATAGCGTTCTCCTTCACTTTCCTTTTGATGATAGCCAGATCTGGGTATTGCCAGATTTGGCGATACTCAGACAAGAATACGGACTTGATACAGGAACAGAGCATTGATCATTACCAATCCGGGATTGCGAAAAGGTCGAGGATGATGTCGGAATTGTAGGGTGGGTGAAGTCGGTCAGCCCTATTCGATATCCCTGGTATTAAAATAACTAAAACTCCAGAGCGTGATCATCGCTGGATACAGAATCAAGTTATGGAAATGAGATTGGATAGCAATCGCTCCCGAGTACATAGAATATATAACTGCCAGGAGCAACATACTGCCAACCAATATCGTGGGCAAAAGAACCCATCGCCGCTCCAATGGTTCTCGATCTGCCCAAATCAACATACACCCCCAGGAAAAAGCCACCGCGCTTAAGAGACCCATAGGATAAACATAGGATGGCACTTCCATTATCCCTGGAACAAGCGCGAAAATAGCAATTGCAAAATCACCTATGGCACCTGCCCAATAACTGATACGTAACCATTTGACTTTGTTTTTCATTTCTCCTCGATTTTGATGGTCAGTTAATTTTGTTAAATGTTGACGTAACTGGTTTTTTACCACTTACACCAATAGCATATCTGCAAGATGGTATTAGTGTCATACCAAGAAAGGATTATTCCGGGGGTTAATTGCTGGCCTGGAAAGGGAATCAAACAACGGGCTGCTATCTGCCAGCCCGTTAGTTTTTTACCTTTATGTATTTCAGTTGATTTCAGGAGCCCAGGTAATCAGTTGTTTGGCAAGATTCCTAAAGCCCTTGCCCTTGCAGCCGCTTGCATGCGGTTTTTGACTCCCAGCTTGCCGTTAATATTCCGGGTGTGGACCTTGATTGTATTCAGCGAGAGGTAAAGCCT
>JBFENN010000536.1:0-1680 GCA_041551115.1 Anaerolineales bacterium | reverse complement strand
GGAATGGGTTGCGCTCCATGATTTCTCGATCTTTAAATGTCCCCGGTTCAGATTCATCCGCGTTTGCCACCACGTAATGCGGCCAAGCATTCTTGTCAATAAAAGACCACTTTAACCCGGTCGGAAATCCAGCCCCGCCACGGCCGCGCAAACCTGAGTTCTTGACGATATCAACCACCTCGACAGGCTGCATCGAGGTAACCACTTGGTGGAAAGACTGGAAACCATTGTTCTGGCGGTATACGGACAGATCATCGATTTCAGGTATCTCCCGGTGTCGCAGCAGAATTAGCTCGCTCATCCAATATCCTCCTGGATGCGCCACCTCTCAACCTGCTTCAAGGCGCTTTCTACAGTCTGGTTCTCGTAATACGTCAACCCTTCTCCGGTTTGCACTTGGAACATTGGGGCCTTGTCACAACCGGCTAGACACATGACTTTTTCTACTGTCACCAATCCATCAGGCGTAGTTTCACCGACTTGAATACCCAGGTTCTCACAAAACTTTTCTAAAAATTCTTCTGCGCCTCGCAGTGCACATGGTAAATCAGTACATACTTGGACACGGTATGTGCCGCCCTCTTCATCGTAATACAAGGAATAAAAACCAACAATTGAGGCGACTTCAGTCGCAGACATGTCCAGGATCTCCGCAATCTCCTGCATTGCCTGCTTGGTCACATAACCATATTCCCGCTGCGCCAGGTATAAGAGCGGCATCACAGCTGATTGCTTACGATCAGCCGGATATTTCTCCAGCACGGCCTGAATATCATCGACGTATTTTTCTGCCAGCGTGTTCACCGATCTACGTCTCCCAGTACAATATCAATAGTTCCAATTATGGCTACGAGGTCAGCTACAAAATGCCCTTTTGCCATCATAGGTAGTACCTGCAGATTTGCGAAGGACGGTGTCCGCCAATAGGCGCGATATGGTTTCGGACCGCCATCGCTTTCCAGATATACACCCAACTCGCCGCGCGGCGATTCAACAGCCGAGTAAACCGTCCCCTTTGGGGCTATGAAACCTTCGGTCCAAAGCTTGAAGTGATGGATTACCGCTTCCATACTGGTGCCTAACTCGGAACGCGGTGGTGGTACAAATTTTCGGTTGTTGCTCCTCACCGGTCCATCCGGAAGTTGATCAATTGCCTGCTGTACTATCTTCACTGATTGGCGCATTTCTTCAATTCGCACCAAATAGCGGGCATAGGTATCGCCTGCTGTTTCAGATGGCACCTCGAAATCAAATTGATCGTAGCTGGAATACGGCTGAGATTTTCGCAGGTCATGCGCAACGCCCGAAGCCCGCAAAATGGGTCCAGTAACTCCCCATCCAAGCGCATCCTCTTTTGATAGTAAACCGATCCCGACCGTCCTTTCTATGAACAGGGGGTTCTTCGTCAAAAGTGCTTCGTACTGATCGATCCGGGCAGGAAATATTTCGATAAAATGGCGGACCGCATCTTCGAATTCCGCCGGCACATCACGCCACAATCCGCCCGGACGTAAATATGTGGCCATCATGCGCTGCCCACCGCACATTTCAATAATATCCATGACCAGTTCGCGTTCTCGAAAGCAGTACAAGAAAACCGACATTGCTGCCAAATCCAGTGATTGTGTACCCAGCCACACCAGGTGAGAAGCGATACGCTGCAGTTCAGTCAAAAGCACT
>JBFENN010000535.1:0-1701 GCA_041551115.1 Anaerolineales bacterium | reverse complement strand
GGCGAGGATTCTTTGCCGGTTACGAACAAAGCCATTTATGCTTGACGACCAGCAAAAATGCGTTAGAATGTTTCGATTCCGAAATAATCGTTTCCGAATATTTTCGTAACGAAATAGGTGGTGTTCTATGAGTGAATTTGACACGATTCTGGCGGGGGAAATCTTTAATCGATTTCTGAAGCTGCTGCGTCACTTGCGTCAGTATTCTCATCAGATGAAGGATCAGGGTATTCATCCGCGGGATTATTCCGTTTTGCGGTATTTATTGGAAGCAGGACCTGGCACGGTGGGGCAGATTCAAGAATACCTCCACAAAAGCCCCAGCACCACTTCATCCTTAGTGGCTCAATTAGAAGCGGACGGCCGGGTGACGCGCACTCGTTCTACGGATGATAACCGGGTGGTGATTGTGGAATTAACCCCGGCCGGGAGAGAGATCGCTGAGGGTAATCCCCTGGGTGGCCTGCCGCTTTTGCGACAACGTCTCCACGGGCTGCCGCAGGAGCAGTTACAAGTTCTGAATGCTGCTTTGCTTGAGATCATGGAGCTGGTGGAGGTCCCGGGCGGCGAATGAGATCACTGAAAAAAATAAGTCGCTACGCCCGGCCGTATCGCTGGATCGTAGTTTTGTTGTTTCTCACCGTGGTGCTACCGGTGGCTATGGAATTGGTGGTGCCCCGCATGTTGCAGTATGTAGTGGATCAAGGCATCAGGCCCGGGAACATGGATGCGATTGTGCGGGGTTCACTGATCATGTTGGGCGGTGCCCTGATTGGAGCGTTGGCAACGCTGGGACAGGGTCTTTGCCGCGCCTGGTTGTCGCAGGGGATGGCCTTTGACATGCGCAACGATCTTTTTGCCCACGTCCAGAGCTTTTCGTTTGGCAACTTGGATGAACTACACACAGGCCAGATCATGACCCGGCTTGCCAGCGATGTGAACATTGTGCGCATGTTTTCCAGCACGGGTTTGTCGCTGTTGCTACGGGCTCTGCTCATGATCGCGGGCAGCGTGACCATGCTGCTGCTCACCGATTGGCAGTTGGCCTTGATCATGTTGGCCTTGCTGCCCGTGGCGGGCGTGATAATCTGGCTGGTCATGCGGCTGGCAAACCCTCTGTTTATGATGGTCCAGCAAAAGCTGGCTGCACTCAACACAATTGTGCAAGAGAATTTGGCAGGAGTTCAGGTGGTCAAGGCCTTTGTGCGGGAGCAATACGAGATCAACCGTTTCTCTGATCATAATCTCAGCTACATGCAACAGAACATCCAAGTGGGGCGTTTGATGGCGCTGGCGCTACCAGTATTGACAGTGCTGACCAACCTGGGCATGGTGGCCATTATCTGGTTTGGTGGGGTAGATGTTATTGACAGCCGGCTATCCGTGGGTGAGCTGTTGGCTTTTAACAACTATTTGATGATTGGGATGACTCCGTTGATGCTGCTAGGCAACATTCTGACTATGGTGTCACGGGCTGAGACTTCTGCCCAGCGTGTGCTTGAAGTGTTGGACACGGATCCGCTGGTTCAATCGCCCCTGACTCCTGCATCGACGGGACCGATGGAAGGGCAGATCGTCTTTGAGGATGTCTCGTTCTCTTACGATGGCGATGGCGGCAAGGCGGTGTTGGATGGCGTTTCCCTTGAGATTGAACCCGGTCAGCGGGTGGCGCTGTTGGGCGCCACCGGTTCGGGTAAAAGC
>JBFENN010000534.1:0-1711 GCA_041551115.1 Anaerolineales bacterium | reverse complement strand
TCCCTGTGGGCAGGGATACTAACAATCTGACATTTCAAATCGAGCACATCCTTTCTTGATGGATCGTTCCACCAACCCGGGTTGTGTTTTGTGACATGAACAACACTCAGGTTACTCACGCACTGAGAGCCTTGATCAACCTGAATATGAGAATGTATTTGACAGATTAGCTCCCACACCAAATTGCATAGTTTGATCTTTAAGTCAGGGTGTGAGTTGTTTGTTTGGCGCTAAGAGCGCAAAACTTGCCTGGATTTACCAAGAGAATAATCCTATAAACCAATGGATATCGCCCACCTATGTTCTTGACGATTTGTGGCTAAATCTCAATCAAACCCATGCGAATAGCATATTTGACTAGTTCGGTTCCCGAATGTAAATTCAACTTATGCATGATCCGTTCACGATGCCTGGAAATCGTTTTGGGGCTGAGATCCAGTGCTTTGGCAATCTGAGGGGTGGTCAATCCCCGGGCTACTAGTTCAAGCACCTGCTGCTCTCGCTGGCTGAGTATTTCCAAATCGGGCAGGTTTTCGTCCGTTTCCGGGGATGCTTGCCCGGCAGCCTGTTCTACCAGCTTATGATAATCTTCCAGTAACCAGCGCGCCAGGGCCGGTTGCAGGTAAACATTACCGGCAGCAACTGCCTCGAGTGCTGCGACTAATTCATCAGCGGCGGCCTGTTTGGTGACATAACCCGAAGCGCCTGCTGCCAGCATTTCGAAAAAATATTGCTTATCGGCATGGACTGTCAAAGCCAGTACCCGGCTTTTTGGACAATGCTCCGATAACCGCCGGGTCGCCTCTAGTCCATCCATTTCGGGCATGGTGATATCCATCACCACCACATCCGGGCAGAGTTCATCAGCGGCCTGGATAGCTTCAATTCCATTTCCGGCCTCGCCAACCACTTCAAAACCGGTTTGGGATTCCAAAAAGGATTTTAACCCTGTGCGGACCACATCGTGGTCATCCACGAGCAGTAACTTGATCGGATTCATGTTAGCGTTTCGGCCTCCATCTCTGCTTGGTTGGATTCCAGAAGGGGAACAGTAATCTCGATGCAAGTGCCTTTGCCCAGCTGGGACTGTAATTTGAATTGCCCATCTACGGTGCGCACCCGCTCGCGCATCCCGACCAGCCCCCAGCCTTTTGGAGAAGCATGGGCTTCATCGTAATCAAAGCCGGCACCGTGATCACAAACGATTAACTGGACCACATTCGGTGCGTAAGTCAATTGTACTTCAGCCTGATGGGTATGAGCGTGCCGGGCAATATTGGTCAGCGCCTCCTGAACTACCCGAAACAAGACAGTTTCAAGGGTTGGTTCCAGGCGGCGCGGAGTCCCGTCTGCTGTCAAGACAACGTGTAAATTCATCTGTTGCTGGAAGATTTCTCCCAACTGATCGAGTGCTGGAACCAGGCCCAAATCATCCAATTGAGCGGGCCGCAAATCATGCACCAGACGGTAAAGGGTTTCAGACATTCTTCGGCTCAGGCTTTGCAAGCGTGCCATGATCTGGAGAACCCGTTCCTGATCTGGTAAGTAACTGCGCAGCGCAGCCAGATCAAGGGTGAAAGCGGTTAGGAGTTGGGATGTTTCATCGTGCAATTCCTGAGAAATTCGGGCGCGTTCATCCTCTTGAGCCTGGACGATATGGCGCAGCAACGAACGGCGCAGTTGTTCACGCTTGACCAGTTCAGCCTGCACT
>JBFENN010000533.1:0-1715 GCA_041551115.1 Anaerolineales bacterium | reverse complement strand
CCGCAAGATCTGACCCTCCCCGACCCGATCACCATCCGCTACGGATTGCCATAATCCATTTTGTTCATTACTTAAAGCCGCACCTTCACTTTCGATGAGCGTGGCGGCATGGGCTGCACGTGGACCTGCCAGCCAGATTCCAAAAGCAGTCAACGCCGTTACAGCAAAGAACGCTATAGCTACATATCCAACCATTAGCGAGCCGAGGGCAATTTTTGCCCAGTTATTTGCGAATAAGGTCTGCAGCGGTGATGATCCTTGGCTGCGATTTTCGATCTTCGATTTCATGCTAGCCTCCGCCTGTAATCGGGATAATTGCGGTTTCGGGTGTTCTGCTGTGCGAATAGCATTCGCTAATGCGATCAGCTGATTCACTTCATGGCTCTGATCACCATAAACAAGCTCACTAGAATCCTGGTTTTTGCCCATCTCAATCGCCAATAATTTTTCTTGCAAGCGATCATCAATATTCGACATCTTGGACCTCCCCATTTGTAAGTACCTCCCGCAATGTGAGCAATGCACGACGCTGGAGACCTTTGATCGAGTTCTCACTCTTGCTCAACATTTTGGCAACCTGGTTGATCGGTATCCGATTTACAAACCGCAGGATGATGACATCTCGTTGCGATTGATTAAGCGACTGCAACGCATCCACTAATTGCTCGCAAGTGAGCTGACCATCCACAGAGGTGGTTACAGAATCATCAGAAGCCGGAATGTCCTCAGTAAGAGGAAGCTGGTGCATATGTTTCTTACTGCGGTAATAATCAGCCACCAAATTTCGAGCGATTTTGAACAACCAGGCTTCAAAGGGCACCATGCGCGGCCTGTAATTGTTTATTGACCCCAACATGCGCACAAAGACCTCAGATGTTAAATCTTCCGCAGTATGTGTATCACCAACCTGATAGAAAAAATAGCGGAAGATACTTATGCGGTGCTTTTCATACAGCTCGGTAAGCACCTGGGCATCTCCGTCCTTCGCCTTGCTGATTGTCTCTAAGGATATTGCTCCAATCATCGGTTCCAAGTTACCTCTCTAAAATATGCATAACGGGGAAAGGGTCAAAAAGAGTCGTCATTTACAGCAACCTTAACTGCATTTTAACGAATGACGCGTTTGGTGTGGTTAAGTTTGGGTTAGATGCTCTTATCAATTACGTTAGATGGTCACCCAGCGGGTCACAAGCAGATCGTGGTAATTTAGCCAAACCCATCCCGAGCATCAAAAACAAACCCCATAATGTGGGGGGCGAGTAATGTGCTCAGATACCGCCGCATTGCTTCTCGGTGCACTAAAAGGATTGACTGAAGCGCATACTATGCCGCAGTGACAAGGTCATGAACCAGCTGTTTACTGACTGCGGTGCCCTGACGAACACACTCCCCTACAATAAAGCTGACGCGCTAGACCCAAGGTTGGCAACCATCATGACCCACTTAAACGAAAAATGCGGCATGAGTTTCATGCCGCACTCTTGATCGATGATTACGCTCAGTTGATGGCGACTACATCTGTCGCTTGCAGGCCTTTCTGACCTTCCATCACTGAGAACTCAACTCGTTGACCTTCTTCCAAGTTGCGATAGCCATCGCCTGTGATCGCACTGTAGTGGACGAAGACATCATCATTGGTCTCATCGCGATTGATGAAGCCATAGCCTTTCGACCCGTTGAACCATTTAACAGTGCCGGTTTCACGTTCTGCCATG
>JBFENN010000532.1:0-1719 GCA_041551115.1 Anaerolineales bacterium | reverse complement strand
TGCCTCTTTGGGCATATCATCTCGGCTCTGGAAATCGGCCATTTGATCCTCCTTGGTAAAATCCTTGGTTGTGCCCTAATTGTACACCTACCGGGTTCAAGTCTGGGAAAGATCCCGATCGGAACTGGATGCTCGCCGTCCAGACCCTCGGCTAACAGCCTCGCCCTTCATATCGCAATTCACTGCCGCTCCACCCAGCGCCCAGCATATGCCCGCAGAGATTGCAGCAGCTCCATCGCCTGTCCAGCGCTCAAACCTGTATTGTGCTCAAAGCGCTGCCAGAAGGATTGCCACCAATCTTCGGGTTGCTGCTTGGGTCCATCGTACTCCGTCGGACGTTCGGAAACGCCGTCCACCACCAGGCTTCCGACATACTCGCCATTTGCATAGACCCGTTCAATCTGGTCAGCTATTTCTGCCATATCGGCTTCACTGACGAGACCGTTGCTGGTTGCCTTGTAGAACTGCACCGTCACACGGATCGGGAAGCGTGGGTCGCGTTCGATCGCCAGGTAGTCGATCTCGGTAAAGGGTCCTTCGACTGGTCCATGCCCGATCACGGCCGCCTCCACATCCGATTTCTCCAATGCCAGCGACGGCGCGGAGCTTTCAAGCAGCGCCTCACCTTCAATGCCGAAGCGCATTGGCTCTTTCTGCTTAAGCGGCACTTGGATCAGCAGCACCATGTTCAAACCGGAGTGATCAAAAGCAGCTGGGTTGGTGCGATGTGGGTACGGGTTGACAGCATTGAAGTCGCTCAGCCGCTGGCCGGTAAATGAAGCCCGTTCGCCGTCCTGGTTGAAGAACAGGCGCTGGCCCCAGGAGAAGCCGGTCGGGAATGCATCACGGGTGTTGTCGATCACTGTCGCGGAGGTGCCTTCCCGGGTAGCCACAATCGTCAAGACTGCCGGATCACCAGCATAGGACTGGTAGTTGAAGATCACTGGGTTGAAGGTTGCTTCCTTATCCTTTGGGATGGGTAGGAAGGCAGCTTGGGCGCTTACCAGTACATGGCTGTCTCTGCTGGCGAGCAGCGATCCCTGGCGACCAGTCCAGGAGCCTGCGTGGTGTAAGTACTGCCGGAAGTCTCCCAGGTACTCGCGCAGGTTGACCGGATGCAGCTCCTCACCGGCCTCATTGCCTACCAGCAGATAGAAATCTTCCAGCCGCAGGTCCGCGGTCAGGTCGCTGAAGTTTGGGTAGCGGATGACGGGCATCAAGGCCAACTCGTAGCTGTCGGTGCGTGGGTTGCCGTAGCCCACCTGGATGGTCATATCCGAAATATTGGGACCTACTGAAGAGTTGTAGTAGCGACCGGTATCTTCCCAGGTGACGTTGAGGATCTCGAGACCGTACTCGGCTGCCAATGCCTGGGCATGCTGATCCCAGACCATCTCGGTTGTATTCTGGATTGCCTGCAGGTAATCGATATCCGGAGGGTCTGATGGTCTGGTTTCTGCCTGGAGATCAGGCGGGGACAATGCCGCTGATACTGTCGTGATTGGCCAGGCGTGCAGCAGGACCGCTGCCAAGATCATGAGGCTTGTACAAAATCGGGGGTTGAGTTTGATTTTCATTATCTTCTCCTCTCATGGTGCGTTGTCTGCTCTATGGACGTCGCTGGTGAAAGGAAAGTTCCCAGGAATCCTGCATGCTGCTAGGTTCAGCCTGCTGTAGCGATGCGATACAATACAGGCACTAATTAATCACGCTCTCAGA
>JBFENN010000531.1:0-1728 GCA_041551115.1 Anaerolineales bacterium | reverse complement strand
GAAAGTTATGCAGGATTTACATGATACTTCAAAAGCAACAGTCGTCGGTGTTTTCAAAGAGCTTTTTAAGTACAATCCTGTACCGGCTCTGGAACGTTACGACGGCCCAAAGTTGTCAGTCATCACATCGGTTAACGAAACTCCTTCTAGCGTACACAACCTTGTATCCGACCTCCCCCACAAAAAGATAACAGGGACTGGACACTGGTTGCAACTGGATAAACCAGAAGAATTCAATCGCATAATGGACGATTTTGTTACCTCCATTGAAAATAGCAACCTGCCCCACTAGAGGATATGCTCTAATGGTTCAACGCAGAACACACATGGCACACGATTGCGTATGCTTTTGTTGGAAACCATACTTCCAATTCCCCCGCAATCGAGTGCCAAAAGCGGTGCTGGTTATTGTGGTAGCCATTGCGTAAGCCAGTTAATTATTTGTCAATAATCAGAAGCGCGGTGCTGATTTTGGCCGTTAGCTGGGCTAGTATTTAGAGAACAGGAATCATCATGCAGATCACTGAGACTCTCTATATAACTTCGAGAGACGAATGGCGCGCATGGCTTCAAGAGAACCATAACGCGAAGGACGAGATCTGGCTCGTTTCTTATCGGAAAGACACTGGGCGCACAAGTTTGCCATACAATGTTGCGGTTGAAGAAGCGCTATGCTTTGGCTGGATTGACAGCATCCGTAGAACGATTGACGACGAGAAATATGCCCAGCGTTTTACACCGAGAACACCTGGAAGCGGCTACTCGCAAACCAACAAGGAAAGGCTTGCGCGTCTTGCTGCCGAAGAAAAGCTAATCGAAGAAGTACAGCACGAGCTGAAAGATAACCGGCCGGAGGATTATGAGCTACCACAAGATATTGTTGCTGCTTTGAAGTCGAAAGACGCTGCTTGGGAGTTCTTCAATACAACTTCGCCTTCCTATCAACGTATTCGGGTCGCTTATGTGGATGCTGCAAGGCAACGTCCAGGAGAGTTTGAGAAGCGACTCAACAATCTTATTCACAAGAGCGCGAGTGGTCAGCAATTCGGATACCATATCGAAGATTTCTATTGATTCCATGCCCCCTCATCCGGGTTGTTAGGTATTCCTACTTCCAGAGCCCAGCTAACCATGCGCTGCCCCTGTCCCTGGGCCAGGGGTCCAGGGAGAGCACTTTGCAGTATGCTTCGCGACCCTGGCCTGCCTGCACCTGCCTCTGCCGGTCAGGCCGGGGGACAGGCGGACCTGGGATTCAGCCGGATTTACCTAGCCTTGATCTATTTCGGTGGTTGGGGCTGGCCCTTGGTCCAGCCGCAGGCGGAGTGTTCATTACGCTGACGGCGACTTCCACGTTTCGAAGCTGAGACCAGACGAAATGGCCCTTCCAATCAAGCCATTGCTTTTCCCTGCACGAAGGGACCCAAAACGCAGGATAGGGCTCGCAAATGTTGAACCAAACGGGCGATTTCCCGGTATCTAAATGGTATCCGGATAGATATTCTCGTATTTCGTACCCGCTGCCATAGAAGGATCAACTATCGATGAACAAATCGCTATTCCTCATAAGCCTGGTCGGCTTGATCACAGCAGCCTGCAATTATCCACAAAGAGAGGTCGATCCAACGCGCATAGCTACAGCTACTGCACAAGCCTCAGAACCGCCGGTGAGCAGTGTCCTAACGGTTGAACCGACTCTTGCCACGCTCCAGCTTGCAGTCTATCCGCCGG
>JBFENN010000530.1:0-1732 GCA_041551115.1 Anaerolineales bacterium | reverse complement strand
CTCCAGTAAGAGATTACTCAGCGGTTGCTCTTCCAACTGTAATTAAGCTCAATGATAGAGGCTTCTTGACATAAAATTGGTTCAATTTTACCTAAAAGATGACCTCAATTAATCCTATTTGGCCTATCATTATAGGGAATATGCAAATAAAACTCGGTCAGCATCTATGATCCTGGCCTACCCCTGTGGAACGAGGGCTGGTTTGGGTTTTCCAGGAATCCGGTCGGACCCAGTCACAGAAGCAATCTATCTTTAGGCCGAGTTGGCTGGATAGTTAGCGGAAGAGAACTTGGTAAGTCGGATTCACCAGCTCACACACCACTGGAACAAGAAATCAAAAAAAGCAGGATCGTGACGGCGGGGAAGAAAATAATTTCTCAATATATTCCCTTTCACTGAATTTGAAATAAGGCATGATTTTACCAGTTAATCACCCCTGCGATGCTTTCTATTTTTTACAGATGGGCATGACCACCCCGACGCGAGAGATCTCTCAACCGATGGTAAAAGTACCCCACAGAAGATAAATAAGATCGGAAATCTAAGGTTATCTTGATGCATTTAAGCCAGATCAGATGCTTGGCATCTGATTGCTAACAAGGGCGTCTGGCGGCAAAGCAACCCCAATGGCTCGCATTTTCCTGCCTATTGGAAAAAAACCGCTGCGCGATTGGTGAACATCGTGGCGCAAGCGGTTTTTACTTTAATATGTTTGACCCTTCATGATAAAGCTACCGATAGTATTCTTCAGTGCCGATCATGGATGTCAGATCGTCTGCCGATCACTGCCCGTCATAGGTGTACTGGATGGTAGGCCAATCGGCAGGTCCGTTCTTCATATAAAAAGAGGAGGAGCGCTCGTCCATCCTGCCTTGCGCATTCTGGTAGCCAGTTACCTGAAAAGTCAGCATGAAATTACCGAGATAGCTAACCATGCTGTAATTACCTGAGCCCTGAGCTACACCATTCTGGTAAAACGTATAGGTGCCGTTGTTAAAGAAGCGGAAGGCAGCAGAGTTGGGGAGAGTCCCCGTCCAATAATCACCAGTATAGTAGCCTGAGCTTCCAAAGCGGGTTAATATCTGTGCGATTGTCGGGTCATTAAACGGGATCTGAACTATGGTGTTATTCTGCTGATTAAATGAGGTTTGGTAGATGTACATCTCGGTACGCGAACCGCCGCTCCAGAAACCTGTTGAGGCTCTATAATTGTGAAGACCGACTGTCAATTCCATTTGATAATACGCCCCCGGGGGAATGCCCATAGGTTGTGTGGGGAACTGCTCGACGCCGTCGACCTGCAGTGAAATGACAGGATAGACTGTATTATTGATGAATCTAGTGACCGTATTCGATGTCACCGCAGGCGGGTCGACAGTATTGCTGGTTGGTGAATCAGCAAACGGAGAATCCCCATAGCTGTTATAGGGGATAACGCGGTAGCTGTAAGTATCCCCAGCTGGTAGACCTTCTACATAAGCCCCCGGTAGATCACCAGGAGTGACAACACCAGCATAATTATGAGCACTACCATCCACTGACTCGTAGACTTTATATCCGTCACAGCTGGAATTGTTGGTCCAGGTCAGCAGGATGCGATCGCTGGAGATCACCTGGGCAGTTAAATTACTTAATGGTAAAGGCGGACCATTTGACTGGGTCGTCGCACAGGCGGTGTTGCTGGGGTTGGAGTCTCCATCAGCATTGCGAGCAAGCACGCGGTAGCAATGTG
>JBFENN010000529.1:0-1737 GCA_041551115.1 Anaerolineales bacterium | reverse complement strand
TACGTCAGTGCCGGCTGGGGTGCTGGGACCGGACAGGATCTCAATCCCCCTCAGGGTTGGAGTGCTGCCAATGGGCTCAGTTTCTGGTACTACGGCACCAACACTGGTACCACCTTCGAACTAATCCTAAGCGACAACAAGAGTGACCCGAACGCCGATACAGCCGAACGCTTCCACGCGACCTTCAGCGATGATTTTGCTGGCTGGCAGCACATCAGCTTACCCTGGAGTGTCTTCTACCGGGGAGCTTGGCAGCCAGAAGGCGCTCCGGATGACGGTTTGACGTTGACCGAGATGTGGGCTTACGCCATTGCTCTACCAGTTGGGACAAGCGGCAACTTTTACTTGGACGATGTTGCATTGGTGAGGTAAATAAATCCATACGAAGCATGTTGAACGACTGATCAATACAAAACAGGGCTGCTGGAATTTTGTGGCCCTGTTTTTTTAAGTGATTAATCTTGCTTGATGGAGTAGTGTTCAATTCCACTGCTCCCGCCAAGCGATACGGATTACAATGTGCCACTTGTTGGCAGCTCTGATAAGCTGAGAAATTTTTGCCAGGTATCGGTTCATGTGAATGGAGCAGGTTCCAATTTTCATGCTGAGATAACATTTCAGCCTAGAAACCTGGCTGTTGACGGAAGAGCCTGGTTTTCGTCATCTGTGTCAAATACTCATTTATCGTGATATGATTTTTGGAGAAGCTCCAATCAATCATATGCTACTCAGGATTTGTTCTGATCCCATCCCTGGGCTGGCAATATCCTAGTATGCTGTTCATTGGATGCGGATCATGTGGATTCCGTAGCAGTAGAGCATGGAAATGTTTGCTGCTCAACCGGTTAGATAGCTTTTGTAGATAGGAGGAGGTTGGGAGAAATATGGGAAAGAAGATCGCAAGTCGGTTAGGTTTTTGGGCCTCCGTTTATATTGCAGTACTGGGGGGCATGTATCTCCTTATCCTCATTTACAGCATATTGACCGAAGGCTTTTCATTAAATCTTACCCCGTTCGTCCAGCTGGTTGCAGGTATTGGCACATTTCTTCTGGTGCCAGGATTTGTCATCCTGTTTACGGCTATTCGTTTTGTCAATGATGGCGATCACCAGGTTCTCGGCTCGCTGGGGGTCAGCTTCACCATATTGTTTGCCGCCACCGTGAGTATCAACCGCTTTGTTCAACTTACAGTGATCCAACAAAGCCTGCCGGATGTGCCAGCGGATTTGGTACGATTTTTACCCTACGCCCCTGGCTCTGTCATGCTTGCCCTGGAAGTTTTGGGTTGGGGCTTTTTCTCTTCGCTCGCCGCGCTATTTGTTGCCCCTCTTTTCTCTGCCTCGCCGCTCAACAAGACTATTCGTTGGTTGTTCATCATGTACGCAGTTGTCTCATTCATCAGCGTTATTGGTTTCGCAGCAAATATCACAATCCCCGTTGGCCCCATCGCTTGGGGTCCGATTGCATTTGTGCTTTCGATTTTGCTGGCTGTTTACTTTCGTAAAATGGATAAACAAGCAGTCTGAAGCTGAGCAGGCACTTGTCACAACCTGTACCGGTCTTGGGGGTATTTACATCTGTTTGCAGGCAATTCTCATACTTCAAGTTGTTCTGAGCGCTCAGGCAGAATTCTTGTCTGCCCACCACTTAGCCGCGCAAACCGGTGGTCATTGCACGCCGATTGGTCAGCAGTGGTAATCGTTTTGCAGTAAACTTATCCTATCGGAGGCAGACTCG
>JBFENN010000528.1:0-1745 GCA_041551115.1 Anaerolineales bacterium | reverse complement strand
TGTTCAAGATATGAGGCACCTTTCAACAATTCATGGAACGAAAAAGCGGAGGCAGTTATGAAAACTACAATTCTTGGAACCCTAATAGGCGTATTCATATCGATAACTTGCGTCATTGCAGCGGCTCAGGCAGAGATCAAGGTTGGTATCGCTGGGCCTTTGTCCGGCAGCGCACTCAATACTGGCGAACAGCAGGAAATCGGCGCTCAAAAGGCGATCAGCCATCTGAATGAGAAGGAAGGCCTCCTTGGAGAGAAGATTGTCGCCATTTCAGTGGACGATGCGTGTGAGCCGAGACAAGCCAAAGCGGTGGCGCGGCAACTGGTTTCCGAGGGTGTTGTGATGGTCATCGGGCATGTTTGCTCCGCCGCTTCCCTTGCCGCCAGCAAGATCTATGAAGAGGCTGGTATCATAATGATCACACCTGCTTCGACCAATCCCAAGGTTACCGATGAAGGGGGGCCCAATGTATTTCGGGTGATAGGCCGCGACGACCAGCAAGGCACGATCGCTGGCAACTACCTGGCCGACAATTACAGCAAAAGCAGGATTGCGATTATCCACGACGGACAAGCCTACGGTTTGGGTTTGGCAGAGTTTACAAAACGCCAGTTGAACAAACGCGGAGTTACCGAGGTTATGTTCGATAGTTACCCTCCGGATCAAAAGGACTACAAGTCGATTGTAAACAAACTCGTCAAGAACAAAATAGATATTCTCTATGCCGGCGGCTACCTAACCGATATTGGAATTATTCTGCGTCAGGCCAAAAAGGAGCTGCCCAATCTTCGCATGTTTTCTGGCGATTCGCTGGTGAATGTCCAGTTTTTATTCGTTGCGGGAGAAGCAGGCGAAGGCACCTATTTTACCTTTGGCCCTGATATGCGCCTGAATCTGGAGGCCGCAGACGTCGTTGCTGCCATTCGCGAAGAAGATGCCTACGAACCAGACGGTTATACCTTGTATAGCTATGGTGCTGTTCAGGCGTGGGCGCAGGCCGTTAAACAAGCGGGTTCCTTGAAACCGAAGGCTGTCATCGATGCATTAAGAAAAGGCAGCTTTGACACCGTGTTAGGTAAGATTGGCTTTGATAAGAAGGGCGACGTTACAGGCATTAGCACTTTCGTCTGGTATGTATTCGGAAAGGAAAACTACTCACTGGCCAAATGAGCGGATCGAATCGTGTCTCGCCCAGTTTCATCTATATGCCGTGACTTGTCAAGACGAAAGCCGCAGGAATTGATGACCAATGGATGAGCCAAAAAAAAATACATCCATGGGAGTTCGAGGCAGACTATTACTTGCCTTTTTGGGAATTTCTATGTTTTCACTGGTCGCCGCAGCCTCTGGTTTGTATTCTCTATCGCAGGTTGGCGGGGCGCTCAAAAGGATCACTGAGCAGCGCGTACCCGAAGCTCTGTCTTGGCTGGAACTGTCACGGCGCGTGGAAAGCGTTGTGCGCGCGGCACCCGCCTTGTTGGTCGTGAAAACCGATAACGCACGGATAGAAGTTTCGAATGAAATCACCTCGCAAATCGCACAGCTTGAGCCGTTTTTGCAGCACAAAAGAAACTATGAGACAGAAGAAGAAAAAACAGCAACGAATGAAGTCATGAAATTGTTTGACGACATGACCGAAAATCTCGTTAGCCTGGATGAGCTAGTGAAAAAAAGGCTTTCCATTGTCGCGCTCAAAGAAAAACGGATTCGTGACCTATTCAGGGCTAATAGTATAGCCCAGCGGA
>JBFENN010000527.1:0-1746 GCA_041551115.1 Anaerolineales bacterium | reverse complement strand
TCTGTCAAGGTACTGCAAAAGGCACGCAACTACCGGAATCGCAGTGAACATATAACCATCGTCATGATAGATTGAAACATTCACTGATTTTTTCTGCGAATTTTTTTCACCACTTGCTTTTACCTTCAGCGCAGTTCCGTATGGTGGCTTTGAAAAGCTGTCCAGACCCCATTTCATCAGTGTTCCAAGCGGCTTCCGCGAAGCATTTGGAAAATACCTCAATCCTAGCATGCAGATTGGAAATACAAACCAATCCACAAACCAATTAAATCCACCGACATAGAAGCCAGTCTTGGATAATGTTGGGTATAGATCAGGGATTGACCGCATCTCCTCTAAAAACATGGGAATGCAATACTGTTTCTTGAATTTACCACCAAAATCCATCGTTATATAATCCAACATACCTGCCATCCTTACATTTACCCAATGACTGTCTTTGAAAACTAAAGACTCAGCTTCACAAATCTCATCCATAAACTCATAGACAGTTTCATCACTCATGGTTATACTCGCCCAGTCTACCTTGATAACGCTGCCCACGATGGCTGTTTTAAGATGGTCGAAGAACTGGGCAGCGTAGCGGATTAATGCTGCGGGAAGACCTGGGTGAAACCCACCATCTGTAATGAAGCAGGATCCTGAATGTGCAATCTCCCCTGCCAACGCCTTCAGCACACCTGTCTTTTTGGGAGAATACTGGATATCTAGATAATCTACACTCGCATCAATGGCTGCCCGAGCTACATGTTCAGCATATTCTGAAGTACTAGAAGCAACGATAATGAAATCTACACCTGCAAGAGCCGCAACTAAGCTCTCCATATTCGATGCATCGGCAAATGCTCCGGATACCCTACCACCTTCAAATCGAGAGTTCAACTGCGCCGCGGCTGCCGCGGCGCTCTCAACTGTCCGTCCAGCTATTACCAAAGAGGAATTTGTCTCCAGCAAGAGTAAGCGAGAAATCAGCATCCCGGTGTTCCCATACCCCCCCAAGACCAAGAACTTTTTTTCTGCCATGAGGCCCTTCTTCACACTAATCACACATAATTCCCTTTGTACCTAGGGGGTGAAATCTCTTCTATCACCCACGGGAGAAACATTGTTGATCATCTATTTTTGCACGTATTTTGGAGCAAGTCAACAAATGCAATTAATCGACAGCAGATAGATCTCTTCAATAGCTTTTGTCAGGGTTTAGATATTATTTGACGATCATCGCGAATGGATATATGATGAGATCAATGAATGGGAAGGGTAACTCGAGAATAAACATGGCCACTATCGCATTTAATAGCAGTAGTGGGCATTTATGATGTGGTTATTGGGAACAAAATCATGGGCATGGGCCTCATAGTGTGGTTGGTTTATCTATTGTTAGCTATTGTATTATTAATTTCCGGTATTATTTTTATCTACTTAGGCCTAAAAGGAAAAAATAAGCAGGGATGGATTGCCGTAATTATCGGCATATCGTTTGTTTGCATAACTCTTTTTGGCATCTTGGCGATGTTTGGGTTTTTATATGGATGGGGGTAAATTAGCCACCGAGCGACAAACAATGACACCTTGAGGGTTGATACCTAACTAGGCAAGCTGCATGGGGTGCTTCCTTTTCAATAGGCGGAAACAAGTGTAAATCTTGACTTTCCACAGCGCTTCCCTGTTTCACAATGCCGCTTACCAGGACAGGTTCCGATCACGGAAACCAATCCCCCATCCCAATACGCTGGCGAGCTTGGC
>JBFENN010000526.1:0-1751 GCA_041551115.1 Anaerolineales bacterium | reverse complement strand
CCAGTCATCAAGTCCAAGGACGAAATCGATTGGAAGGCATATCTCGTCGCGCTTCCCGAGCAAGATTAAATGGAACAAGAGACTTTTTCAGGCAGGGTAGGTATTATTCAGCGGGTAATTCCCGCATATCGGTTGCCTTTCTTTGATCTCCTAGCTCAATCGTGCACGGACGGAGTATGCATCGCAGCAGGAGAGCCGCGACCAGAAGAAACCATCCACACAAGTACGGATGTAAAAATTGCCGAATACTATCCAATTAAGAATATACATGTGGGTCGCGTCAGCAGTCCATTCTACTTGTGCTGGCAGAGTGGATTAACCGGATGGCTCAAAGATTGGCAGCCAGATGTACTGATCATAGAAGCAAACCCGCGCTATATCAGCAGCCGATTTGCCGCGAACTGGATGCGTGCCAGGCAGCGCCCGGTGATCGGTTGGGGACTAGGCGTTCCAACTACCTCACCCCACGAGCAGAACCCACTAAATCAAACCCTTAAAACCGCTCGCCGCCCTGGCAGACAACGCTTTCTCGGGTTGTTTGATGCCATCATCGCCTACAGCAACCGAGGTGCCGGAGAATATAGAACGGCTGGATTTCCAGAAGACAAAGTATACGCGGCAATCAACGCTGTTTCATCTAGACCCATCGGACCTGCACCGGATCACCAAAGAAGCGCGGGGCAGAGACCAACTGTATTATTTGTCGGACGATTGCAGGAAAGGAAACGGATTGACCTGCTCATAAAAGCATGCGCTGCTTTACCCGAAGAATTCCAGCCGGTTTTGAAGATTGTAGGAGAAGGACCAGCGATGAATGCCTATCAAGAGCTGGCCAGACAAATCTATCCAGGCACATTATTTGCTGGAGCGCTGCATGGGGAAGCATTAGCAAATGTCTTCCGCGAAGCTGATCTCTTTGTACTGCCGGGTACCGGAGGGTTAGCAGTCCAAGAAGCAATGACGTATGGTTTGCCTCTTATTGTTGCTGAGGGGGATGGGACACAAGCTGATCTGGTGCGACCAGAAAACGGTTGGTTGGTAGAAGAAGCCAAACTTGACGCACTTTGTAACGCACTTCATGAAGCCCTTGCAGACCCAACGCGACTCCGCGAAATGGGTGCCAATTCCTATAGAATTGCCCAGGAAGATGTCAACATCGAGACAATGGTGCAGATCTTTATCCACGCCATGCAGAAGGAAACTAGAGCCAATAAGTGATCTGCACAGATATAAATAAATCCAGAAAAAAATGAAATTATTGTTTATCGCCGATGGGCGCTCACCAATAGCCACGAACTGGATCAACTATTTTTGCGAATCAGGACATGAAGTCCACCTTATATCTACATTCCCCTGTCAAACCGATTTGAATTTGGCTTCTCTAAGAATTGTGCCAGTTGGTTTTTTAAACCAGATCGGTATTCAGCGACAGCCAACGACATCCAAAACTAGCAATCCCAATTCCCATAATCTCCTGCGCCAGACCATCCCCGTGAATATGCGAACGGCTCTGCGTCAGTGGTTCACGCCGCTGGGAATACCTGCGGCTGGTCGGCAAGTCAAACAGGTGGTAGACCAGATCAATCCAGATCTGGTACATGCAATGCGGATCCCGTTTGAAGGTATGGTTGCATCGCAAGCCGCAATCCTTTTGGCAGAATCTCCTGACGACAAGATGGTCCCCATCCTGGTTTCTGTCTGGGGGAATGACTTCACGCTGCATGCCCATTCGACCCCCAGCATGAGCCGTT
>JBFENN010000525.1:0-1752 GCA_041551115.1 Anaerolineales bacterium | reverse complement strand
AGCGCACCGCCTTATAGAGCAGCAGTGCCAATGCGATGACAACTCCAGTAACTACTGGTTGGTAAAAGGATGATACATTGAGCAGGTTAAGGCCATTATTGAGCACTGAAATGACCAACACACCTAGTAATGTGCCCAATAAGCTCCCTTCTCCACCCGCAAAACTGGTCCCACCAACTACAACAGCTGCGATGGCGTCAAATTCATAGCTGATACCAGCTGTTGGCTGGGCAGAATCCAACCTGGCAACGAGGATCATCCCCGCTAAAGCAGCCAGAGCGCCAGCCAAGACATATACAAATGTGATGTAATTGGTTGTCGCAATTCCCGTGTAATGAGCGGCAATGGGATTATTCCCCAATGCATAGATGTTCATACCCATTCGAGTGCGAGTCAACAGTAAATAACCAGCAATAAATGCCACAGCGGCGACGATAATTGGCATAGGGATGGGACCAAGGAAACCTGTGCCGATATAGCGAAACGCATCTGGCAGACCTGTGATCGGCCTCCCTTGAGTATAAGTAAGCGCTAATCCCCTGGCTACCGTCATCATACCCAAGGTAGCCACAAATGGTGGAACTTTGACGCGAGAGATCAATAAGCCGCTCGCCATACCCAATACCCCACCTAGGGTCAAACCAAGCAGAATTGTTGGGACGATTGGAACTCCACGCTGCAACAAATCTGCAGTGACTACTGTAGAGAGGGCTAATACTGCCCCAACGGAGAGGTCAATGCCAGCAATCAATATGACGTAAGTCATACCGATGGCGATGATCAAGTTGATTGTGGATTGACGCAGTACATTCGTCAAATTACCGACTGTCAAAAAGCGATCTGAGAGGAAACTTAATACAATGCATAAAATCAGGAAGGAAACAACCAATCCATAGCGCTGCAAGAAATCACGAATGCGGGATGATCTCACTGCTTGCTCCTCCGAAATTCAGAACTGGATCCCATTAGAATACTACCCCAGCTACAAGGATAATATTAGCATAAGGTGTAAACTCACCAGTACGGACGACTGCTCGTGCGGATTTGGTGCGGTTTTTCAAATCCTCATGTGAGATGGTTTCAATAGGAATTTCCGTGAGCATCTCCTGTACTTGTTTATAGATCGGCTCATTGGAAGAGATCATTTCTTCTGCCACAATCGCTTGTTCGATCTTCAATTCTCCCAAAACAACCCTTAGAGTTTCGAGAAATCCTGGCGTCCCTCCTGTCAAGGCTAGATCGATTCGCTGAGTCTCCTGAGGGATAGGTAAGCCTGCATCAGCAATGACCAGTGTATCCATATGGCCCATACCGGCGATAACTTCTGAAAGCGGCTGGTTGAGTGTGCCGATCTTTTTCATTCCCGCCTCCCGAGTACTTGTTCAGGTTTATCAGCTCTTAATAGTCCTTCAACTTCTGATCGTTCAGGTAAGGATGTTTGAGCTCCGAAGCGCATTGCAGCCAAAGCTCCAGCGGCGTTTCCCCAGCAAACTGCTTCTGCTAAGCTCTTTCCTTCACCATAATTGACCGCTAAACCAGCCATGAAAGCATCATCCAGGAATTGGTCAAGCTTTACTAGTGCTTCATCTATAGTGAGTCGACGAATATGCAATTCATCTATTGCTGACGGTTGTGGTAATGCCGTAAATGACCGGGCAGGAGTTGGCAAATCGACTCATAGCCTCCCGTTCGGGCATGAAGCGACTCTTTGTGTCAGGCTACACCGCAGATGTAATTGGCAATCATGGCGTT
>JBFENN010000524.1:0-1765 GCA_041551115.1 Anaerolineales bacterium | reverse complement strand
GCATTCAACGCTCCGGTAATCAGGTACGGATCAACGTGCAGTTGATTGATGCGGCAACCGATGAACACTTGTGGGCAGAAACCTATGATCGTGAGTTGACTGCGGCAAACCTGTTCGCCGTACAAAGTGAAATTACAAAAAAGATTGCCCATGCCTTACAGGCCGAGCTGTCCACTGATGAGCGACTGCGCATAGACGCAAGACCCACCGACAACCTGCAGGCTTACGAACTTTACTTGCGAGGTCGTCATTTATGGCAACGCCGTGGAGATAAGAATATCCGGCATGCCATAAATCTATTCGAGCAGGCAACAGAGCTGGACCCACAGTTCGCCCGGGCCTGGTCGAGCCTGGCGGCGACACATTTCACCTTGCCGGTGTACTCTGACACACCCAGGAGTGAACATTATCCCCTGGCGGTCTCCGCTGCACAGAGGGCCCTGGCGCAGGATGATTCCCTGGCCGAAGCCTATGCGGTCCTGGGCGGTTTGGCTGACATGGATGGAAAATGGGCGGAGGCGGAAGCGCTTTTCTTGCTTGCCCTTGCCAATGAGGCAATGGATTCGACTGCACGCCTGTGGTACGGCGAACACCTGTTCAAGCTTGGTCGTCTTGATGATGCGCTTGAACAAGCCCTGATCGCTTATGAGCTGGACCCATTGCACCCCGGCAACAATGCTTTTCTCGGGTGGATCTATTTTTATCTAAACGACACCAACAACGCCTTGAAGTATGGTGCAGCCGCATCGGATTTAGGCCATGCCTCGGGCCTGTACTTTCAGGCGTGGATAAACCTGCGTATCGGGGAATTCGACCGAGCCGTTGCCCTCGCCGAGCAGTGGGATGAGCGGATTGCAGAGAAATTCGACAATCTACAAATTCCCGTGACCCTAAAAACATTTATCGAGGCCAAGATTGACCCGGCGAAAAGACCATTGTTTCTCAAGACACTCGCGGAGCATGAAACGATCAATTTTATTCAGTTTCTGTTCACGGGTTATGTCGGTTTTGACCAAATAGATGAAGCGTATCGAGTGGCCACGATGGCTCTTGGCCTGGATGGCTTCCAAAGAAATAATTTTGTCTGGTATTTCTGGCGATCCGATATGGCGCCATTTCGTCAGGACCCGCGATTCGCAGGGCTGGTTACTGAGCTGAGAATGGTTGATTACTGGCGGGAATATGGCTGGCCGGATGTCTGCCAACCGGCGGGCGACAGTTTGACTTGTAAATAGGTCAATTTGCAGAGTTGCTGATAGATACGCAAAAAATTAGGGACAGGCACCAATTAACTGACAACAAATAGGTGCATGTTCCCAATTCACCCCAGCATCGGGAACATGCCCTTGATACCGCTGGCGATGAATTCAACAGCGATGGCCGTGAGCATCAATCCCATGATACGGGTCATGATGTTAATACCGGTGGCGCCCATACGAGCGGCGATCCAGGGAGACATGCGCAGTACCACCCAGACCACCAGGCTGAGCATGAGAATGCCCCCGGCAATGATCAGGCTGCCGACAACGCTGTCGGCCTTGTGTGCCGCCAGGATAACGGCACTGATGGCGCCGGGACCGGCAAGCAGGGGCATGGCCAGGGGCACGATGGCTACCGACTCTTTCTGGATGGATTCCACAGAAATAATTTTGTGTGGCATTTCTGGCGATCCGACATGGCGCCATTTCGTCAGGACCCGCGATTTGCAGGACTTGTTACTGATCTGGGAATGGTGGATTACTGGCGCGAATATGGCTGGCCGGAT
>JBFENN010000523.1:0-1774 GCA_041551115.1 Anaerolineales bacterium | reverse complement strand
GCAGCAGCCCGACTGGCTGGCCGGATTCAGAGTCTTCGGGTTGATTGATCCGGGTTGCTTCGATTGCGACTCCAGCCGGGGCAAAGCGGGCCAGGACTTCGGCAACCGCTTCGGCTTCCTCGCCGGGAACGTGCAGGGAAACTTCGATCCAATGCTCGGGTGACTCATCCATTAAATAGCCTGATTTAGGAAGCCGCTTGCGTCCTGGTTGTGACCCTTTAACCGCTCAGGGTTTCCTTCAGCCAGTCCAGGAAGCTTCGTTCCTGCGGGCGCACTTCGCTGCCCAGGCTTTTAGCCAGCTGTTCGAAGAGTTCACGCTGCTCGCTGGTGAGCCGGTGAGGGATTTCTACGTTGACCACTACCAGCTGATCGCCGCGTCCCTTCCCACGCAGGTGAGGCACCCCTTTCTCGCGCAGGCGCAGAACTTTACCGGGTTGGGTGCCTGAAGGAATCCGCAATTTGCTTGGACCGTCAACGGTGGGTACGTCTACCTCCGCCCCGAGCGTTGCCTGGGCGATGTTTACATCCAAGTCCAGCAGGATATCATTGTCCCGCCGGCGGAAATACCTATGGGGTTTTGCTTGGATGACGAGATAAAGGTTTCCCGGAGGACCGCCGTTAATACCCGGTTGACCCTCGCCAGCCAACCTGATCTGTGTGCCAGTATCCACACCAGCGGGGATAGTGATAACTTTCTTGCTTGACCTTCGAACCTGACCACGACCGCTGCATGCATTACAAGGATTGTCAATGACTTCCCCTTTGCCGGTACAGGAAGGACAGGTGGTTACTTGTACCATGGAACCGAAAATCGTCTGCTGAGAACGGCGTACTTCTCCACTGCCCCCACAGGTTGAACATCGTGATGGAGATGTCCCCGGCTTTGCCCCGGAACCATTGCAGATATCACAAACCTCATCTCGAGTAATTTCGATTTCTTTATCTGTGCCAAATACGGCTTCATCGAATTTCAAATGTACTCGATATTGCAGGTCGGCTCCTCGTCGCGGTGCATTGGGGGATCGACGTGATGAACGACCAAAACCGCCAAAACCAAAACCAAAGAGATCCCCAAGAATATCCGAGAAATCCATGGTAGTCCAATCCGGGATCCCTCCCATTCCCTGGACTCCGGCATGACCAAAGCGATCATAGGCTGCTCGTTTTTCATTGTCGGAGAGGATGGCGTAAGCCTCATTAATCTCTTTAAATTTCTCTTCTGCGTTATCTTCTTGGCTTACATCCGGATGATATTGGCGTGCTAAACGGCGAAATGCGGATTTTATCTCGCTTTCGGATGCGCCTTTTGAAACACCAAGGATTTCGTAATAATCTCGTTGCATGGGGAAAAGACCTGTTTGGGGCAGTTACAAGAAGAATGTCGGGTTTGAACCGCTTCTTGTAACTGCATCCCTAATCATTTTATTTATGCGTCTTTAAATTCGCCCTCGACAACGTCTTCGTCATCATCACCAGGTCCTGATTGACCCTCAGGGGGGGGTGCATATCCATCAGGCGCTCCAGTAGGAGGTGGGCCAGCCTGTTGGTAAGCTGCTGCGCCGATCTGTTGCACGACGGTGGATAACTCCTCAGTAACACGCTTGATTGTGTCGGTATCTGCGTTCGGATCCTCCAAAACGCTGCGTACTTCAGACACTTTTTCACTTACCTGTGTCTTGACATCTTCAGGGACTTTATCCCCTAATTCCTCTAATGCCTTCTCAGCTTGGTATGCCATGTTGTCGGCATTGTTCCGGGCTTCGACTTGTTCCTT
>JBFENN010000522.1:0-1779 GCA_041551115.1 Anaerolineales bacterium | reverse complement strand
GAGCTGCAGCTAGAGATGGGACAGCGTGGAGCTTGGCTTGAGTATGACACGATTGGGAACACCGATCTCGAAAATGACGAGTACTACATCGAGCGCATCCAACGCCTGCTAGACACGGGACTGGGTGATCAACTGCTGCTCAGCCATGATCGCGGTTGGTATGATCCCGCGCAGTCGGGCGGGGGAATACCCAAACCATTTACCTACCTATCAAACCAGTTTCTGCCCAAGCTGCGGGCAGCCGGAGTAGATGAGGCAACGATCGAGCAGCTGACACATTCCAATCCCTTCCAGGCATTTGCCCGCTGATTCCTTCGAGAGAAACATGAAACCGGATTATAGCAGACGCCCTTACGGCATTTTGTGCTGCGCGGAATACGCCCAAAGTCTGTTTATTTGGTCATGCTAAATTTGGTAAATAAATAGTGGGAAGCCACAACCGAGAAAAGGAGAGGGATAGAAAAGTGATAAACGCTTGCTTTGATAACGGACAAACCTAACGAGCGCACTGCAAAGAATTTGGAGGCACGCTGGTTCCTTCTGAACAAGTCAAACTAAATTTACTAGAGATTGCGCGATGATCGCTTATTCATCCCGACTAACAACTGGTAAGAACAATAAATGATCTTCAGGAGGCAAAGTAGTAAAGCACCAGATTAACCCACCACTGGTTCCACCATGTTCGTCCATCGCCTCAATCTGCCAGCAGTATTCCGTGGTAGAAGCGAGGCTGCCAGGATCATAGCTGGTTCCAAGTTGATCATCTGAAACCAGGATGTCGGGTGTGCTGTCATTGGCTTCAAAGTACACATCATACGTGACTATGTCTCCATCCGAATCTCCTCCAGTCCAGCTCAGGTCCACATTCAGATCCTGATCGACAGCGCCATCGGTTGGGGAGGGGTTGGAAGGGACGATAGGGGGATTGTTAAGGGTGGTGAAAGACCAGAAGGCGGTCGCGGAGTCATTCGAGTAAGTTGTACTAATGATGTTCACTGCTCGGACGTGCCAATAGTAGCTAGTGTTCGGGCTTAGGCCATCAAGTACCACACTGGTGTTTGTACCGGTGCCCGTCCAACTGCTGCAGGCATTATCGTTGGTGATATCGTAGCAGAATTCATAACTCTCTACTCCACCGCTGCTGCCCCACATCAATGTCGGATCAGTTGAAACACCAGTCTGCGCGTCTGCAGGAGCAGTCTTGTCAAAAGGTCCCGGGGGAGTGCTTGGAATGATATCTTCCCAACGTAGATCGTATTGGTTTCCCTGATCTCCATAAAATACTTCGATGTAATAATCAGTTTCCCCAACCGGTACAATTATGTCTATATGCTCATCATCAGTTGTTGACTCCGAGGACGACAGCTTCGTGCCCGCCGAGTCATATAGGGCAATGTTGATATCACCTTCGCTGTGGGCAAACTGCGCATCAACGATGACCTCATCACCAGGAGTAACGTAGATTTGATACCAGTCGCTATCGGCCTGGATGCCATACCCGGCGATGGTTGAAAGCCATACCATCTCACTAGCGCTTAGGTCATAAGCAGTGGCTAATGTGTCGTTCTCTTCATAATTGTCATCCGAAGGCAGCGCTGCAAGATTAACGATACTCACGGAGAGAAGTTCCATCCCTGCATAGCTGCCACCCCAGGTCATTTCGTGTACTAGATCATCCCACGTATCGTGAATGTATAACGTGTTCGTGGAATCATCATAGCCAACGCCGACAATCGAATGACCTTCCAGGTTCAGCAAAACAGGTCGCCCGGCATCGAT
>JBFENN010000521.1:0-1785 GCA_041551115.1 Anaerolineales bacterium | reverse complement strand
GAGGTGCATGCCTGCATACGTGATGGGCGAATCGAAAGCGAGATCATGCCACTGGATGAGACTCTGGAATTGATGAGTATGATGGACAAGCTTCGCGCCGATTGGGGAGTGGTTTACCCGGGGGAGTAGGAGTGCTTGATTCATACCAGCCATACCTGTCATTGTTCAGGGAAAATGACACTCTAACTGGTAAGCGAAAATGTCATCTTGATAAATAGCTGGGTGTAAGTATAATCTAATCAACCCCGAAAGAAAGGCGAGAAGACCAGGAGCAAGGCGGTCTACTCGTCTTTTTTCATAGCTATTGTTCATCCTAATTTTCTGCCTTTCAAAGATTTTCCATACTGCTTCCAGGGGTGGTCAGCAGGAGGCTTCCAGGGTTGCCTAGGCTGTTTGGGTAGTTTGACCGCCTGCGGTTTAGGAGGCGGTGGTGTGGAGATAGTCGGTTGAAACAACCCCACCCGTGGGGGAGCGGGAGTTACTGGTTGGAAAGTGACCAAGTGCTGTTCCTGGTAGAAAACTGCCAGGCTGCCATCCATGGAGTGATGTAGATCGACCTTGGCCTTGGCGTAGCTCTTACGTTGGGGTCCGGGTGGGATTTGCAGACGATAGTTGTTGAAAGGGATGGTGTTGTCATTGGTCACGATGCGGGTGTATTTGAAGCAGAAGAAGCCTGCTGGATCCCGCTCCTGAGGCCAGGGGAGATAAGCCGAGCCAGATTGAGTTGCTTCGATCTGAAAGCGAGCATTGAACTTGGGCAGGTAAGTTGCCAGGACCCGGTTGGCGCTCTCCAGGTCGTTGGCTCCTGCCTTGCGCAATTCTTTGACCAGCCTGTCCTGCAAAGTACCCCACAGCCGTTCGATGCGCCCTTTGGCTTGTGGGCTACGGGCGGCGATCAGCTGGATGCCCAGTTCGTCCACCAGGCGGCCAAACTGGCTGCGCGGCAACTCGCCGTACAGCTCTTGTTTCACAGTCGCCTGGCTGGGGCTCTGAAAAATGGTATGCTGATCGGCGTAGATCGACTGAGGAATGCCTTCGCTCATGCAAACCTGCGCCAATATCAGGAAATAGCCAGCGGTATCTTCTTCTTCCCGGAAGATCGCTCCGGGAACGTGATTAGTGGCGTCATCGATCATGCCCACCAGGGTCAGCCAGGGTCCGCGCCCTTCCAGCCAATCATGGCGGCTACCGTCTGCTTGCAGCATCATCCCAGCCTGTGGATAGCGCTCCCGACGGCTGCGATACTTGGGTACCCGCCGCTTCCTGGGACTACCTTGCCCAGCTGATCGCCGGATGCGCCGTACAGTCGAACGCGACACCACGATGGGCTGTGGCTGTTCAGCCAGTTCTTCGGTGAAGTGGCAGTCGTTGTAGTCCCGGTAAGTCTCCTTTGCCAACCGGAGGATCTCCTGCCGCACCTGTTCTGAGATGCGATTAGCAGGGGTTCTGCCACGGTTCCCATGTGCTATAGCTGCTATCCCTCGTTGACGGTATGCTGATACGATACGACGAAACTGTCGCTTGGATATCCCCAGCAGTTCCGCCGCTCGATCTGCTCGCACTTTCCCGGCTTCGTAGTCAATAACCATCTGTAATTTATGCTGTTCTTTCATCGTTAATGTCACCTTGTTTTCCATGGGGTGACATTTTCGCTGAACACTTAGGGGGTGTCAATATCGCTGAACAACAACAGTCATTTCTCCGCAAAAGATCATGGTTGATCAAGTATTTTGCTCATAGCTTATAATTTACCCTTGAGTCAAATCTGTTGCAATTTGACGGTCG
>JBFENN010000520.1:0-1789 GCA_041551115.1 Anaerolineales bacterium | reverse complement strand
ATACGTTGAAAGGCCGCCGTTATTGGCCGGGGCTAAAGCCAAGTAAAAAACTCCAGGAGGCTATCCATGCTAGTCAAAGAACGTATGTCTCGTCCAGTCATCACGGTTAACCCAACGATGCCGATCCAGGAAGCCCAGAAATTGATGATCGAAGAGCGCGCCCGCAGATTCCCGGTCGTTGACCAGCGCGGACGCTTAGTGGGGATCGTTTCCGAACGGGACCTGCTGCAAGCCTCCCCCTCAGATGCTACCAGCTTGAGCATCTGGGAAGTCAACTACCTGATCAGTAAGATCACGGTTGATGAGGTGATGACCAGGAAGGTCATCACGATCACCGAAGACACCCCCCTCGAAGAGGCTGCTCGCATCATGGCAGATCACCAGATCGGCGGCCTGCCTGTTGTGCGCGCTAGCGAGGTAGTTGGGATGATCACCGAAACGGACCTTTTCAAGATCTTCCTGGAGATGCTGGGGGCACGCGAACCTGGCGTGCGGATTGCAGTGCTGGTTCCCAACCTGCCCGGTGAACTATCGAAGCTAACCAAGACCATCTTTGACGCGGGCGGCAACATCGTTGCCTTGGGGACCTTTCTCGGGGAAAGCAGCGAAAATCGTGAGGTTACTATTAAGGTCACCGGCGTTGACGGAACAGCCTTGGTTGCACAGATCGAGCCGCTGGTTGAACGGGTGATCGATTTCCGCGTTATTTAGTTTATTATTTCAGCCCGATCCATTCGTTAGATGCTGCTACCGCGGCTTTCTATAACAAGTGTACAAACATCCATGAAGTCTGCTAGCGGGTGCTGGTAACCAATATCCCCCTCAATCGCCTGCCTGCTGTGGCTATCCGGGAGTAAAACATGCATTCTCAGCTAAGTGCCAATCTTTGGTGGGCAGCGCTGATCGTGTGGGGTGTGGTAAATTCCGTCAATTTACTGCAAGCGGCGGGATTCCTTTCACGGGTGCGAACCGGCAGCATGGCGATCAATCACCAGCTGGGTTATGTGATCATCGCCCTCGCAGTCCCGGCGGCTCTGGCGTTCATCGCATTTGTACATGCGGGCGCCGGCTGGCTGCTGTGGACCGGCCCAGCGTTATTCCTAGCCTTCATTGTATTCATGATCAATGTCGACTATGTACGGCCTGTCGAGTTTCGATCACCTATGCGCCGCGAGATCCTGGTCCCCTACCTGCTGCTTTTTTTCGGATCGATCCTACTGATGGGCTTGCCGATGTTCTACTTGGACCAGCGTTTTTGGTTTGTCACAGTGGTAACCAGTGTTGTACTGTTGATCTCGATGATCATAGCAATGCGCAAAGGGGTTGGTTGAGTATTTCCGCGCAGACCAAAATGAAGCTGCATAATTGACCACCATTCCATTATCAGGTCTATACGCAGTCTGCCTGATCAACCACCATCTCTGTTCCCAACTGTGTGGGTCAACATCATGATTTTGCACAAAGTGCCAAGAATGGGTTCCAGATGGCTTCAAAAGCATAAGCTTAGGGTTGAACAAACGTCTCTCCGAAACGAAGGGAATAGGCAAGATTTCCCCGATTTGCGCTTTCATGTGCACAGCACAATTCAGTAAAACTATCCATTAAGTCCGCCAGCGAAGAGTCAATGATCACCGGCTAAATTGACAATGGAGCTGTTCAAAGAGCTGATAATAGTGATGAAATTGCACAAAAGATAACCAAAGCAAGCCTTATTCGCACTCATTCGCGAATCATATATTCCCCTTCCTGAGTGTTGCCATCCGATTGATCTGATTATAAAAAAACCTGT
>JBFENN010000519.1:0-1793 GCA_041551115.1 Anaerolineales bacterium | reverse complement strand
CGGTTAAGTAATGTTGGGCGATGAAATCACGTTTAACTGAAATTGTGTACATTGTATACCAATCATCTTCGTCATCTGAGGTTATGTTACTACTGTTTCATCCAATAGTGATTGCTTTTTGAGTTGCAAGTACCAAAAAAGCCGCATATTGTCAGCTAGCGAAGTAACTAAAGACAATCTGGATTGCAGATTCGGGGTGTTGGTCAAGCATTTGGTAGGCGTCTTCAGCTTTGTGAAATGGGAAATATTGGGTGATGAGCCGTGAGGCTTGGCTATCCATCAGCATATCCCAGGCGAGGGCATATCGGCGCTGCTTATCCCAGCGACCGCGTATCCCAGGTGAAATCGTGCTTACTTGGCTGCTTATCAACCTAATGTGGCTGCGGTGGAAATGTCCACCTAACTCGAGTTCAATTCGTTTCGTTCCATACCAAGAACCGATGATAACCCTACCGCTGTATCCAGTCATATTAATGGCTTGATTTAATGCTTCTGGGGACCCTGATAATTCGAATGATAGATCTGTTCCTTTTAGCGACATCTCGTTTATACCGTTCAAATCCTCTGGATCAAAACTTGCTTGCGCTCCGAGAGCGCAAGATGTTTCCCGGCGCAGTTTATACCGATCGATGGTTAGGAGTGTCTGAAGTGGGAATCGGGCAAGCAATTCACAGGTCAGCAGTCCGATTACGCCCTGCCCGAATACGACAACACACTCACCGACCATTGGTGCCCCATCCATGACCAATGCAAGTGCGGTTTCCATGCTGGGGAAAAGGACGCTTAATTTCGTTGGGACGGAATTTGGTATCGGAATAAGATCATCAGGGGTGCATGTGAAGTGTGTAGCGTGGGGATGAAACGCAAAGACATAGCGATTATTCCAATATGGATCAACCTGGCGACCGAGATCAACCACTTTCCCAATCAGGCAGTAACCATATTTCAGAGGGTAACGGAAATTAACATTTAAAGGTCGTATGTGTTGGTCGACCGGGATATCTTTTGGGAAGTCACCGCGATAAAGCAACAACTCGGTACCAGCGCTGATAGCTGATTGGTATGTTTCAATTAGTACCTGGTCTTCGTTAAGCGCTTCAATAGGCTCGCTCTTAATCGACACTTGGTAAGGTGCGTTGAAATATAAGCATTCAGCTTTCATGAGAGTTTACCCCAGATAACCAGGTCACCATTAAGATGAGTGTATGCCGCTGACTTGATGCTCATTGCTGCTTTTAACTCTCTGCAAATGGCTGGTAAGCCTCCAACAAATCGTGGTGCAATCGTGATGATTACTAAGTCGGCCAAACTCAATTCCAAGAATGATGTGATGATCGAAGCACCTCCCTCTACCATGATCCGCTTGATTCCAGATAACCATAATTGGCGCATCAGATCTGGGAGAGGTACCTTACCATGCTCGTCTAGTTCGAATTTCATTATACGGCAGCCTATTTCGTTTAGAGTATTTTCATGCACACTATCAATTTGGTTGGCAGTTGCTATCCAAGGCATCTTCTGAGATTCAAGCAGCTTAGAATCCAAAGGGAACCGGAGCGTGCTGTCAACAACCATCGGTTGAGGGCTTACCCCAGGTACTAAGCGTACAGTTAGTTGAGGATTATCGGATATGATCGTGCCAATGCCTACCAAAATGGCATCATGAACTGCTCGCAGTTCGTGCGTCATGCGCATTGATGCAGCCCCGCTGAGACCGAGCTGTTTGCGATTTTTTGTAGCTATACTACCGTCAATAGACTGTGCATAGCTTAGGGTTACGAATGGGAAATTGG
>JBFENN010000518.1:0-1796 GCA_041551115.1 Anaerolineales bacterium | reverse complement strand
GTGCCTACCAGCACCAGGTAGTCGCGCAGGAACTGGAAGTAGCTCGTAACTGCTTGCTGCAAGTTTCCATTCGCCTTCAGAAAAGGACCAAATACGAGTGCCTGCATCTCTGGATCTTGCTCGGTTAGCGCCCTGAGCCCAATCAGGTACTTTAGGAACGCTAAGAATTTTTTCCCGGGGTCCGCCTTGCCGAGCTGGATTTCGTTATGTCCCAGGATATTGGTTGACAGGATCCCGTAGCGCTTCATGATCGACCAAACCGTCGCGACCACGTTGGCAATTTGCTGGTCGCCGGGTAGCTTCCCGGGATGGTCAAATTGGGATCCGGTGACTTCGATTGCGATCGTGACCATGTTGGGGTCGACAACTGGTCCATCGAACATGTCTTGCAGCAGCGTGTAGGTACCATAGCCGCGGTAGCCTAGCTGGTACAAAGCCCGCACGAAATACTGCTTCTTCTCCTGGTGTGCCAGGTAGTTGATGGAGCGGATATGCGATCCTGTGAATGGTGTACCGTCCCGGTCTGGTGATTGGGTTTGTAGAATGGCAACCTGTTCAGCGTTTGGCTCTTCCATGAAGTGCGGTTTAGCGCTTCCGACCACGAAATGTGCACTGGTCCGGGTTATGAAATCGTCAAGCTTACGCAGGCTGTCAAATCCGCGCAGATATCCTTTGATCGAGCGGTCGAAATCCTCATCGTCACCATACCAGTGCAGCACGATCCCCCAGGTCTTATTCGCTAGCAGCCGGTCTGCCGGATAGCGCTTCTCTTTGTTCCACTGCGTGATAGCCACCGGCACTTTACGGGTCAGCTTGTTGGGTCCGAGCAGCCGCAGGTACCCATCTGCGCCAAGTGTGGTTTCCGGCACCAGGTATAAGATCGACCTTACCCGTTGCGGCAGCTCTTTTATTGACAGTGCAGGGATCGCCTCCTCGACCGGGATGTCATGTCCAAATTCTGGGAATACCCTATATGGCAATGCCGCGGCAGTGAGATTCACGCCCAGAAATTTAAGGAATGCTCGCCGGTCGAGCGCGTATTGAGTAGTCATAATAATTTTTGCCGAAGCTGTTTCCCCATGTGATGAGTAGCAGTGATGGACTTCGCTATATACATGATAACCATTCGGATAGAAGAATGAAATAGTACCTTAGTATGCAAATTTCACGCTAATTTCACGCTGTATGTACTTGAGGACATATCAGCGTGATAAAGATAGCCTATCTTATTATCGGAAGTGTAAGTTTGCGCTAAAGACTAGGTTCACCTTGCATAGATGCAATTTCCATTCCCGCGCTTGGTGCGCTGCATCTTCGTTAGTTTACACATTGGTGAAAGGGTGTTCAAAGGGTCGGAAGATCTATTCTCTCTTCAGGTGTCATAATTCACTCCAAATGCGCCTAGGATGATGCATGAACCGGTAAGCCCTGCTCCAATGAGAAGAGGTTCCCTTTGGGATCTATGCTGTACATTCTGCAAGATCTTGTAATCGCTACTCCAACGGATACCAATAAAGCATTGTAAGTATGGGTGGGTATCCGTTTATAATATTTTGGAAGTCAGCAGTGTGCAAGATGGCTCATAATGTTTTGATTAAAGCCATTACCGAATACTTTGCAGTTGGAGCAGTAGATATCCTGACAGCCCGATTGCATGGTCCTTCTAAAACTAGTTCACGGGGTCACCTATCTAGCGTACGTTAATGACCAACCGACATGTATTGCTGGAATCTGCATCTTCCGCGCGCACGATTTAGACCGGGAGCTCAGCATTGCTCATGTCTGCGGTGATACCC
>JBFENN010000517.1:0-1797 GCA_041551115.1 Anaerolineales bacterium | reverse complement strand
CGCTCGCTTGATCCCGAGATGGAGGGTTGGCTTTGCCCGGCGCTGTTCAAGTACTTTGAAGAAGCGCCGGAGAAGCTCTACGTGCGGGCGGATCCCTTGGAGTGATCCGGCTCAGGCTTCTCCTGCTGGCGATGCCTGGCCTGCTGGTGAAGCGCCCGGGATGTCATGCAGGTACGGCAGTAGGGCTCAAGGGTTTTAAGGTCCGGGAGAACCTGCTCTGGTCGGAGCGCAATGCCACATGAGGTGCAGTGAACGATTTCAGGCTTTTTATCTTGATCCATCGGGGTTATCTCCATGTCTATGATGCATGAAACAACGAAGATTTAGGAATGATCCATTATGGCTAAAAAGCCGAAGTGGATGACCTGGGATGAGTTCTGCGAAAATTACAACGATTCCTATGCGATGGTGCTTATCGACATTACCGGATGGGCATACAGGGAGGGGAGCTGGCCGAAGAATATTCAGTTGGTTGAAGATTCAAAAAGATGCTTGGATCTAATCGTTGAATATGATTGGATTGAGGATGAGAAAGGTCGCTCCCTCCTATCCTGGGCTGAGAAAAGGAGGGCGAAAAGGGATGAGGAATCGTGGTTGGCTTGGAAAGAAAAATCCAGGCCCAACAGAGATTTAGCGTTCGCCGTTCAACTTCCTTTATTCCAATAAGGATCCTGTGATGGCGCTCAACGACATATTTGATCGAACCTCCATGGACCAATGGATCGAGGCACCGCAGCAGATCGCCCGCGCTAACCTTTAACAACGATCAATGAGAAAGCAGGATTGGTCAGCATGAAAGATCACAAAGAATACCGCATGTGCGCCGAGCTGCTCATCAGCGCCACGCAGCAAATCGAACTGCTAGACCTGGAAGATATGCGGGGTTATTTAGTCGCCAAGCTCGAAGCCACGACTCCAGAAAATGAGCTCCAGCGGCGCAAGATACAGGCCGCTAAGGATCAGCTGGCCATGATCGAAGCCGCAAAGGTTTATATCGATCAAGTGTATGCATTGATAGGCAAGAACATCGAGGGGGATCTTGTCGATGACGAATCGTAAACGTTTTTTGCCGTGTCGAGATGTATTACACACCAGGAGTAAAACTTCTGAGGAAGAACTACTTGATGCGTTCGCCTATGACATGGATGTAGCCTGGTATGGCGATGGTATGAAGCCGCTGTGGACCAAGCAGTTCTACAATCCATACCATAAAGTCTACGATGTCTGCATTCACTATCACGATGCAAACACTTACCCTGATCCAGCGTTGACATACAAGTACAGGGATTTCACGGTTGTTTGTACAACGGAGGAGACCGATGAATAAAGGGTTCAGAATTACACTGCTCGGCCTGGCTATTCTATTGCTGACACTCACAAGCATTCAGGCTATTGATTACCAGAATCGTCCAGTTGATCCGTGCCCTGATATGCAAAAGTGCCTGGAGATGCTGCGCCAAAGCGATGCCTGGTATGACCGTCAGTTGGAAATTCGGATAGAAATTTGGAAAACCAGAATCCAGTTCTAATAGAATGAATCCCACCGACGGGAGAGGAAAGAAGCCCCTTAAGACAGATTATCAGAATCCGAGTTATTCCAAAACCTGGCATACGCGAGATCGAGCTTCTAATGATTACTCATTCTTGCGATTTGATGTTCAGAGTCTGGCCACCCAACTAATCGGAAGCCGGCTAGGGCAATAACCGGAAGCTGATTAGGCATTTATCATCTGTAGCTGTTTTTATTAGTAATCAGAAGCTGTAAAGAACTATAAACATGAAAAATTTAAAAGTCGG
>JBFENN010000516.1:0-1798 GCA_041551115.1 Anaerolineales bacterium | reverse complement strand
TCGGGCAGCTACCTGATTGTAGGGATCGAACTCGTGATGCAATGCCCGCATGGCACCAGGTTCATCTGGCAGATAGCTCTTTGGCATACGGAGATCCGTAGGGCAGAATATACAAACGCCAGGACAAGGATAGGGCTTTGTCAAAACGGTAACCGTAGTCACTCCCGATAGCGTACGAATCGGTTTCATACGAATACGCGCAAATAAATTTGGGTCAGCTTCCCATTCACCTGAGGCAATCATCTGTCGATAAACCGCAACTAACG
Organism: Anaerolineales bacterium; assembly: GCA_041551115.1. Taxonomy (GTDB): domain Bacteria; phylum Chloroflexota; class Anaerolineae; order Anaerolineales; family UBA4823; genus DAOVXM01. The sequence continues at coordinate 1,532 of JBFENN010000516.1, read as the reverse complement.
TCGATTTACCAACATGTCCCCCACTTGGCAACGGGTTCTTGCGAATCGCATCAACCACGCTCTCTCCAGCGCGGACATCTGTCAATACCGCTTGGGCAGCACGCTGTCTTTCAGCAGAGTGCTGGCGTAGATCACCCCAATTTTGCTTTGGTTTCATAGTGTTTCACGTACAAATATTACAGTCCTTCACCCATTATAATTAGCTTGTGAATGAGAAAATCGCTACCAAGCTCCTGGAAGTCAACCATACATTTTACCAAAGGCTGGGAAAACATTTCTCGGCAACCCGTACAAGGCTGCAACCAGGCGTAAAAAAGGTTGCTGAACATCTGCTGAGCGAATCAGCAATTCTCGATCTTGGTTGCGGGAACGGGAAGCTAGCATATTATTTAACCAAGCATGGTTTTATTGGCAGCTATGTTGGATTAGATAACAGTAGAGAAATGCTTGCAGAAGCGCGCCAGAAAACAGCAGCAAACAACAATATCTCTTTTTTCGAGGTAGATATCACCAAACCAGATTGGCCTGCTGAAGTCAACTTTCTCGAAGCAAATGGGAAGGCAGCTCAATATGATGCTATTTTGGCGTTCGCTGTCCTCCACCATATACCAGGAAAAGCGATGAGAATTCAGCTGCTACGCGAGATACATCACCTCCTTTCTCCTGAAGGCTTATTTACTCTATCGGTGTGGCAATTCTTAAACAGTGCACGATTAGTCAAGAAAATCCAACCATGGCAGCTAATCGGGCTTGAATCGGCGGACGTTGACAAAAACGATTATTTATTAGATTGGCAGCGGGGTGAATATGGGCTGCGGTATGTCCACTTCTTCCCGGAAGATGAATTAGCGGAATTAGCTGAACTTACTCATTTCGAAATCGCGTCTAGTTACCACTCCGATGGGGAAGGCGGTAATCTAGGTCTCTACCAAGCCTGGAAACCGATAAATAATCCGTGATATTATTGCTTTTGCTTTGCGTTCACCCCAATCTATGCTACCATTAATCCAATGAGAATCCTGGTAATATCGGACATCCATTCCAACCTAACCGCATTGAAGACCGTTATAGCAGATGCGGGGGATATTAATGGGGTTTGGTGTTTAGGTGACATTGTCGGCTATGGACCCGATCCGAATGAATGTATCAATCTCGTCCAGTCATTGCCGAATCTGAGCTGTATTATTGGCAATCACGATGCGGCATGTTTGAAACAAATAGACCCGGTGACATTTAATTCTGAAGCGCGTCAAGCTATAATCTGGACACAAGAGACACTGTCAGCGGACAACCGGTCATTTCTTGAGAGCTTGCCTGAGGTAGTCGCAAAGCCAAATATTGGAGATCAAATTGATCCGAATGTCACCCTCGTACACGGCAGTCCAAGACAACCCGTGTGGGAGTATTTGCTCGATGCGCATCACGCTACCAGCAATTTCAGCTACTTCAGCACGGCTTACTGTTTCGTCGGCCACACTCACTTGCCGGTCCTTTTTCATTATACAGATAACCATCGCCCAGCCCAACTGATC
>JBFENN010000515.1:0-1800 GCA_041551115.1 Anaerolineales bacterium | reverse complement strand
AAGAAAGCCGCGGCGCCCATGCTAGAGAAGATTATCCCAAACGCAATGATGCGGAGTGGATGAAACACACACTGGCTTGGCTGCAGGATGGTGAAGTCAAACTACGATACAAACCAGTCGTACTGACCAAATTCGAACCAAAAGAACGAGTTTACTAGAACAGGTGGATAACGATGCAAATAAAGCTAAAAGTTTTCCGCTACAACCCTGAAGAAGATAAGAAAGCCCACCACGATACCTACACGCTCGAGGTAGAACCGACTGATCGAGTGCTGGATCTGCTGGAGTTTGTCAAGGGGCAAATTGATGGCACACTATCCTTCCGCCGCTCCTGCGCGCATGGGGTCTGCGGTTCAGATGCCATTCGCATCAACGGACGCAACCGTTTGGCCTGCAAAGTTCTCGTTCGTGATCTGCACAGCCGCAAGATCGTTGTCGAACCCATCTTGGGATTACGAGTCATTAAAGACTTGATCGTGGATATGGAGCCTTTCTTTGATAATTATCGCTCGATCATGCCATACCTGGTCAACGATGAGCCCGCACCAAAACGCGAGCGTGAGCAGAGTATTGCGCAGCGCGAGCGCTTCGATGACACCACCAAATGCATCCTGTGTGCCGCTTGCACGACCTCCTGTCCTTCCTATTGGGCGAATGAAGCCTACCTCGGACCAGCTGCTATTGTAAACGCCCACCGCTTTGTTTTCGACAGTCGCGATCATGCAGGAGCGGAGCGCTTGAAAATCCTAAATGAATCCTGGGGTGTCTATCGCTGCCATACCATCTACAACTGTACCGATGCCTGCCCGCGCGAAATTGAAGTCACTCAAGCCATCGGCGAAATAAAAAAGGCTTTAGCAACCGGAAATATAGACTAAGGAGATCAGTCTCGATTTATCATAACCTTGAGGTCAATTTGCGATCCAGATCGGAAATTGGATGCGATGGGCAGGCTCCAGAACCTGCCCAATCTTTTTAATTGTGTAGATTGTCCTAATACTATTTATCCTCCCTCATTCTGTCTGCCGAGCTTGCCGGGTGTTGTTGGGAATGCTATAATCACGCTGCGAAATGCCCCAGTAGCTCAATGGATAGAGCGAGGCTCTCCTAAGGCCGAGGTTGTAGGTTCAACTCCTACCTGGGGTACTCTATCATCTCTTATGTATCGCGCGTCATAAAAACTGTCCTTCCATTTTTACTTTGATCAGTATCACCCTTTAACTAATTAAAGTCACCATCAATCGCTGAATATATCGGCAGGTTACTTGTGAGCTTTGTAACTGCGTGCACACGACTCTCTTATCTACAAGCATCGACTCAAGAGGATGAACGATACACATCTGCTTGACGCCCATGGGATTATCAGTAAAATCCAAAAGGCAAATATCTCAAATACTGGAAAGAAAAATTTCCATTAATCACATATACCAGGTCACATGGTTGATAACAACCAAAATTTTCGGGAAGCACTGCTGGTTCGCAGAAATGTGATCATGCAATTGATGCCCACAACAGCAATGCTGGATATGAACACAACGAAAACCGCACCATAAAAAGTACTGCCCGATGTAATCTCATTTATTTAGAGAAGTACTTACCAATCTGATACACACCTCTACCAGTATATATCGTATGCCAGACACCACCAGCAACCAGCCACCTAGGGTCAACCTGCGGAAGAGAATCCGGTTGTTCATTCGGGGTATCCGCCGGCCAGTCACGCTTGAACGGCAGGCAACAGTCCAGATACGCTTGGGCGAGGCTTCTAAGCCGGATTTTAGCTATTACTTGCTGGTAGTT
>JBFENN010000514.1:0-1804 GCA_041551115.1 Anaerolineales bacterium | reverse complement strand
ATTTCCATAATCCGATCAGAGACCAACCTCAGCGTTGAACTCCTCGATCAAAGCATCGATTTGTTCCACCTGGGATTGCACATCGGTCCAGTAATCGCGGTCATACCACTGCGCCTGGATTTCTTCATACGTCTTACCCTGCTGCTCAACCCAGGTGAAATACTTGAGATTATGCACGCGTCGGCGGGCGGCATAGGTCAGTTCGATCATGTTATCGGTGGAAGTGCCGTGCAAATACTGGGCAAAATGTGCTGCTGCATCTAAATCGGAATAAGCACCGTACTCATCATGCATCTCTCGCAGGCGGCTGCCATATAGCTCCATTGAATCGGTCAGCACGGTCAATACGATATCATTCTCACCCATCTCGTAGTACTTGGCCATCTTGATCGCCGAGAGCATATTCGAGATGCCCGAGAAGCCCAGCAAATCCAGCTTGCCCACCAGGGCTTCCGGCACACCCTGCTTCACCAAGTAAGCCCGCCCAGCCGGCTCGTTGAACAGGCGCGCCAGGTTGACTACCGCGTTATCGTCAATCGCCACGACCACATCGGTGTTCTTTACATTATGCACCCAAGGTACGTGCTTATCTCCAATGCCTTCGATTCGATGGGAACCGAACCCGTTCTCCAGCAGAGTCGGGCACTGCAATGCCTCGCTAGCACCGATCTTGCTGGCTGGGAAGAGTTGTTTCATGTAATCCCCGCTGGCAATCGTCCCAGCCGAACCGGTGGCAGAGACCATGCCGCGATAGGCATCACGGGGTCCCATGACTTCCTCCAACACCTCTTGCATGGCATGCCCAGTGATCTCGTAGTGCCACAAATAATTCCCAAACTCCTCGAACTGGTTGAAGATCATCAAGTCCTGCCCCGAGGCGCGCAATTCCCAGCACTTATCGAATATCTCTTTGACATTCGACTCGCTGCCAGGCGTAGCGATCACCTCTCCCGCAATTTTGGAAAGCCAATCAAAGTGCTCGCGGCTCATCCCCTCCGGCAAGATCGCAATCGATTGACAAGCCAAGAGGGCTGAGTCATAGGCCCCACCGCGGCAGAAGTTACCAGTAGACGGCCATACAGACTTCTGTGTCGTGGGCTCAAACTGGCCACTGACCAAGCGTGGCACCAAGCATCCAAATGCTGCACCGACTTTATGAGCACCAGTGGGAAACCATTTCCCGACCAAGGCAATGACACGCGCCTCAGTTCCGGTCAAGCTCTTGGGAAACTCCAGGTAATTTACCCGGCCAAATCCACCACCTTGCGGGGATGGCTCGTTATGCCAGGTGATACGGAACAGGTTGCGTGGGTCCAAATCCCATAGACCCACATTTCGCAGTTCTTCTTTCACCCTGACAGGGATTTTGTCTGGATTTTTCATCTGGGCAAAAGTCGGAATAATAATATTGCGCTCACGCACGCGTTGTATTGCGCGCGATCTGCGATCTTTTTCCATTGTAAGGTCGATTTTCATTTAGGTTTTCTCCTCATCAATCTTCTCAGTGAAATTTTTGAACAAAGATAAGTTAACAATAATCCTAGTATCAGAAATCACATGAAACAATGCTATTGCTTTTTACCTATCTTAATGCTTAATCGTGATCGTCAATATTCGGAGGTTCCTCACGCACAATATACAATGGCCTCCCCTTGGCCTCATCGTATAACCGCCCGATGTACTCCCCCAAGATCCCTAAGGAGATCAGCTGGACTCCACCCAGGAACAAGACAGCAATCAGGGTTGTTGCCTGCCCAAAGAATGCCTGCGATCCGGTAAGACGCATGCTAACAACTACCGGGAT
>JBFENN010000513.1:0-1806 GCA_041551115.1 Anaerolineales bacterium | reverse complement strand
CGCGCTGGTTGGCAAAAGCCCGAGCGGCGGTTACCCTCATTTCCAGATCCGAAGACAGACTCAAAGATGTTGCAGAAGAGATTCGTTCATTGGGGGGGAAGCCCCTGGTATTTACGGCAGATGTTTCCAGTTCAGATGACTGCCGAAGCGCCGTTGAGGTGACACTGGACAGATTTGGTCGGATTGATGCCTTGGTGAACAATGCCGGCATTATCCAGCCTATTTCATCCATTGCTCATACAGAACCGGACAACTGGCGGTATAATATTGAAGTGAATCTTATGGGACCATTTTATATGATACAGGCCGCGATATCTTCTTTGCGAAGTCAGAACGGACGGATTGTAAATGTGAGCAGCGGCGCAGCGAATCGAGTTCTGGAAAATGTCAGCGCGTATTGCGCTGCCAAAGCCGCCTTGAATCATTTTACACGGGTGCTGGCTGAAGAGGAACCTGGATTGACGGCTGTAACGATTCGGCCGGGCGTTGTCGATACCGACATGCAGGCAACCATTCGGAATGAGGGCTTGAATGCCATGCCGGATGAACAACTGGCGTATTATCGTCAACTTAAGGCAAACGGAAAACTCGAACCTCCCGAGATTCCCGGTCGTTCCATTGCCTGGTTGGCGCTTCATGCCCCCACAGAATTCAGCGGTCAATTTTTCGATTACGATGATCCACGTATTGCCAGACCCGCACTAAGAGCCTTTGGAAAAAATTACAAGTCATCTCAAGAATACACCTAACGCCCAATTACGGTGTTGCCCCGCACTGCGGGACTCCCCGTTGAATGGTATTCATAAAGGTGGGTCGCGAGCCTCTTCAAAATGCTCACATACTCACATGTATGCTCCGCTTTTTCATCGACTCGCGCCTTGTCCTTGAACGTAATCTGCATTTTTGAGATAGCTTGTAGTGTTCAAGTTCGGGCTCTTTTTTGAGGAACTGCTATAAGCGGTCTTTAAACGCTTCGATGGCATCTCGCAGCATACGACGAATAAACACCTCCTTGTCGCCGTTGGTAAGTTGCTGGTAGGAGATGTTGTCGGGATGAGATGCAGACAATTCGGGGGGTCTTGCTTTGCATGCGGGCTTGATTTTTTGAAAGTCCTGAACCATTTCTACAAGATTGTATTTTTCACAAGGGAGTTGAACGAGCCATTTCAATCGGCGCATAACTTCAAACCGCACCTGATCGGCTAAAAAGAGATGAATGTCAACAACTTGCATTTGCTCTCTGTTTGGAAGGTAGTTGAACTTTGTAGCCGGTCCGAAATCGAGGATTCCCATGATGAGTTCATAATAGGCTATGGAGCTGTTTTCTCCGGGCTGGGCAAGGAAATAAAGCGTTTTGTCTGAAAGATCTGACAAACGGGTTTTGAGGTGATATGATTCTTCGAAGCGTTTTTCCCAATGTCCAAATGCCCGCTGTTGTAATACTTTGGCTCGATAGGCTTGAATGTTAACGACTTTTGTCATGACATGCTGAGGTATTGGCAGGCAGTTAATGATTGCCTAAATCAAGCAGACGCAAATCAAGCTCAAGGCAACAATGATACTCTATCCCTAAATGAGCTAAATTTGTTTGTGATCGTTTAGAATTTAAGCCACATCCTTGTTATAGCAGATCAGGCAGCACTGAAGGCAGCGGTTCGATTCATACAGGGCCTCTTCCTCACTGATGACGAGGTCAGCCTCGACAAAGGACTTGATACGTTCGTCTACCGGCAATTCAGGCATTTTTGTTCTGGCGAATTTTGACACTCCAGGAACCGATTCAAAAATGGAAACAGGGATGTGATT
>JBFENN010000512.1:0-1816 GCA_041551115.1 Anaerolineales bacterium | reverse complement strand
GCTCGCCGCAGCTCAGCGTCCGATTGGATCATCAGCAGTGAAGTGAGTGCGGTCGCAAAGGAACCGAATACCACGCCAGCGAGGATCAACGAGGTTGTTGGCACAGTCCGTCCGACGCGAGATAAGGAATAGACGATCAGAATCGTGATGAGCGCACCGAGGAAAGCGCTCATTGGGATTGTATACATGCCTAAGAGCGTACTTGGCCATCGGATTGTCAGCGCCAGTACTGCGCCTAATCCAGCTCCAGAAGCCACGCCGATCAAATACGGATCGGCAAGCGGATTGCGGAATAAGCCTTGGTATGCTGCCCCACTCCCGGCGAGAGCAGCACCGGTTAAGATCAGCAAAGCAGTATGGGGTAAGCGAACCTGAAGGATAATCGTACTGATTGTTTCCGGCCAATTACGCTCGATCATCAAGCCTGGGAACTGGGTTGCGAGCACTTTTAGGATCGTGGCAGGTGGAATCAACACTGAGCCTATCCCGATGCTAAGCACGATCGCCAAGGCCAGGATCAGGATGTTAATAAGGTAAGGCCGGATGCTCGATTTCATAGGATATTTATTTTGGGTAGCGGCGTTCCAAGTGCTTCAGTTTCATGGAATACTACTCGAACATTTCCGGGTGAAAAAGTTCAGCAAGGACCTCAAGCCCTGCGACCAATCGAGGTCCTGGACGGCTGACTAAATTATCATCGAATGGGTATACGCGTTCATTTTGGACTGCGGCAATGGCTTCCCAACCTGCTCGGGAAGCGACGTCTTCTGGGGTAACACCACCCCAAATGTAATCGCCAAGGAGGATGATATCGGGATTTTGGGTGATCAGCTCTTCAATGCTGACTTGTGCCCATGCGTCCGCTAACACGTTTCCGAGGTTCACTCCGCCTGCACGTTCGATCAATAGATCGATGAATGTTCCCTCTCCGGAGGTCCAAGGGGCATTGGCATCAGTGCCATCGAGCTCATAGAAGACTAACGGTTTTTCCGTTGCTTCAGCGATCTTCTCGTCAACCGCTGCAACCCGGGTTTCGAGTTTGTCAATCAATGCCTGGGCTTCGCTCTCACGCCCGGTAAGTGCAGCGACGATCAGCAAATTATCAAACATGCCTTCGATGTCATCGGGATTTGCGAGATAGAAAACGGTTAATCCCAGCTCTTCCAGCGCTTTGACTTGTTCTGGTGCGTTGATCTCTGCTGCCAGAACGAGATCTGGGTCAAATGATAACAGTGTTTCGGTATCAATCTCACCCCAACCGCCACCAATGTCTGTGACTTCCATAGCGGCTTCAGGGAAATCAGAAAACGCATCCCGCGCGACGACCTGTTCTCCAGCGCCGATCGCGAAGAGGATCTCTGTATTGGATGCTGCCAACGATGCGATTTTTTGGGCTGGTTCTGCGAGGGTGATCTCGCGCCCTAGCCCGTCGGTGATTGTTATCATCGCGGGGGTGGAGCTTGGCTTTGCTGTCATTGTGGGACTGAGTGTCGCGCTTGGTTGGGGCATTATTGTAGCAGTAGGCTCAACCTTTTCGGTTACTAGGATATCTACTACCTGTGTAAAACTTGGTGTTACTGTAGTACAGGTACTTAATAGTAAGGTACTAGCGAAAACGATAATAATGATTCGGTTAATATTTAAGTTTGTCATTTCTGGTTTTGCTCCAAGTCAATTTATTAATATTTGAAGTTAATTACCGTTATTTCTAGATCAATATTAAATAAAGAACCCCTGGCTTTCGCTCAGTGGAGGTGTTCGGGTATTGATAACTGCTCCCACCTCCTTTCTGCGAGGTTTGTGAGAACGGCATCTT
>JBFENN010000511.1:0-1824 GCA_041551115.1 Anaerolineales bacterium | reverse complement strand
GCCAAGACCTGCGGATCAACCTGGACCAGCGTGAACGGCATTCTGCCGATGAGCAGGCGAACAACATAATCAATATCGACCGCTGCATTCGCCAGCAAAACGACGCCAAACTTGCGCTCAGGATCCCAGGCCAGATAGGAATAGGAACCATTCGTTCGCCCGCCATGATAGTGAAACCCGGTGTTTGCAGCCACTTGCCAGCCCAGTCCAATGGTATGCTTTCCTACGGTCGAGCGCTGAGGTGTGTTTGCAAGTTGCAGAGTGGGCTGCAGTTTTGTTTCAGTCAGCCCCATATTGGCTGCGAGGAAGGTCAGCAGATCATTTGCTGTGGACCGGATCATGCCCGCCCCAGCCATGATGGGATAGTCCCAGAGGTGGATCGGAGCGAGACTGGCGGTATGCGGTGCCGCCAAGCGAGATTGCATCTCTGCCGTCAACTGAACGCGGGTGCTGTCCATGCCCAGAGGGCGGCAGATTCGTTCCAGCAGTAGTGCTTCGTAATCCGCCTGGTCGGCCCTCTGGACGAGGAGGTTTCCCAGAAGGCCCATGCCGTAATTGGAATATCCATAGCTGCTGCCGGGTTCTTGGGTCAGACGATACCCGGAAAGGAAGGCATACATCTGTTCTAAGGTGTGAAGATCGTATACGTCTCGCGGCAGCCCGGAGGTGTGCGTAGCCAGGTCAAGCAGCGTGATGGATTTGCCTTCATACTCTGGCGCTGTTACTCCTTCAGGGGGATACATGGATATCGGATCATCCAGCTTGACCTCGCCGTTCAGCACAGCTTGCGCCAGCAGGATCCCCGTGAACAGCTTGGTGATGGAACCGATCTCGTACACGGTGTCGCCATCCGGGACGCGCTCGTCGGTTGCGCTCAACCTGCCATAACCAACCACCCAGCGTTCCTGTGGATCATCGGCGATCATCCCCACCACGATCCCGGGGGCACGTTTATCAACATCCACCAGCTGGACCAGCAACGCCTTCACTTCGTTTGGGTCCGGCAGCCGGGAGGGCTTGGATGGCGGTGCGGGTGGCTGAAACACCGAACCTGTTGCACAGCCTCCCAGCAGCAAGGCCAGCATGGCTGACAAAATACTTATACGTAAGGATTTTCGAGCTGACATGGGTGGTTCCTTTCTACTGTTGCGTTACTGTGCGTCCCGACCTGGCAATGGGCCGATTTTCAGCCCTGCATTGCAGCCCACTGCCAGGCGGGTAGGATAAGTTGTTAGCTTGGTGGAAATCAGATATTCAATTTCCGGTCGATCACCAGCGTTCCTGACCAGAAGATCAGTACATTCGCTGCCAGGAGCAAAACCGGTATCAACGGATTTGTAGTAAAGGTCGCTGAACTTGACCCCATCTGGACCAGCGGCGGCAGAGCCGAGGCAAGCAGATAACACAGCCCGGTAAATGCCCCAAACCCCAGGGCAATCGCTGCGGTCAGCCAGCCGGCGGACAAGTCAAGCAGGCACTTCGCCGCGGCGATCAGCAGATAGGCAAGCAAAGGCACAACTGTGAAGACCAGGATCCAGGTTACGCCCTGCAGCAGGCCGATGTACAGCCAATCCGAGGCGGTCAACCAGGGCGTCCAACCGCCAATTTCACCGCTGGTGACGCTGGAAATCAGGCCCCGGTAAAATTGCCAGCGGAACGGGAGATCCACAGCGACCAGGAAGAGAAAGTCCAGAATGAACAAGCTCAGCCGCGAGCCGATCACCTGCTTGCCATTCACCGGTAGGGAGAACAGCAGGTATGCCTGGGGACTGTAAAAATCCCGGACAAAAATCAGGATCTCCGCCACGACCAGGACTGCTGCCG
>JBFENN010000510.1:0-1837 GCA_041551115.1 Anaerolineales bacterium | reverse complement strand
CCGCGTCCCAGCACCCATCGTTGAAGAGGCTTTAGAAAAGTAATTAGACAACTAATACATACGAAATTAGATTATACAGGAGACTCAAATGGGATTATTAGGAACCGTCGCTAAAACCGCGGTCGTGGCTGGCACAGCGCAGGCCACACGTAGTGCCGTAAATCGGCGTCAAGCTGAGAAAAACGTTCAAGCATATTCACAAGCTCAACAGCAAGTCCAGGGACAACAGGTTGTCTATGCACAGCCACCACAACAGGCAGCCCCTGCCCCTCAGGAAGATGTAGTCTCCCAGCTCGAACGCTTAGGGGCACTCAGGGATCAGGGAGTCCTGACCGAAGAGGAGTTTCAGGCCCAGAAGGCGAAAATACTCGGTACATAAGCATCTTCGATTCGTTTACAAGATATGCAAGGAGAATGGAAACGAGCGAACAGCAATTAAATCAGGAAGCAGTTGATGCGTTAGTAGCTGCTGAAATGATCGAAGAAATAACTAAAGAATGAGCGAAGGCCACCATGCATTCGTCAGTTGATGAAATTGTGCGCCATTTGGAATAAGAACTTAACCAAAGCCAGATGCATTCATCATACGTAAGGCTTGTGGAGAAGGAGGTATGCTTATGGAATAATGTTCCCAATCAGCGATTCTAACTATATCATTTACTCATTCTAACAAATTTGAGAGGAGAAATCCAATGTGTTGCATGCTTACTGCCCTTGTCTTTTTTGGACCCCGTTTAGCCATTCTGGTGTGGTGGTTGATTGCACCATTATATGTTAATACTGTGTTTGGAGATAACTGGCTGCTGACTTTATTAGCGTGGGCGTTCATCCCTTGGACTACAATCATGTACCTGGCTATTGGGGGTGGCCCCCTGGTTGGATTCGACTGGGTGCTTTTGATCCTGGGTATCGTAGCCGATATCGCTTCCTATTCTGGTGGATTCTGGGGTAACCGCGAGCAGGTACCAGGATATTCAGATTAATAGGAATCCGAAATACTCTGAGATGTGGGTGGTGCTCGAACTCCACTCACATCTTCAATTCCTATCTGACCGTCCAAAAGTGGATGAGTGATGCATATGAAATGAAAACATAAAAAATTCATAGCATTACCGAAGAAAAAAAACACTTAGGAGAACAAAGTGACTCAAAAAGTCCATGTTGTGATCAATCCCGCCTCTGGCCAACCCCAAACCATATTGAACATGCTCAATAATGTGTTTCATCCAGTTGGCGTTGATTGGGCTGTCTCGATCACCCAAAGAAGCGGTGATGCAGTGAGATATGCTCGCCAGGCTATTGCTGATGGGGCTGAAGTTATCGGCGCCTATGGCGGTGATGGTACGGTCATGGAAGTAGCGGAGGCAGTCCAGGGTAGAGAAGTCCCCATGGCGATCTTACCCGGTGGTACTGCCAACCTGATGTCGGTGGAATTAGGTATCCCCAAAGATCTCAGCGAAGCGGCCAAGATTATGATCGATCCGGAAAGCACCATCCGCTGGATAGACATGGGCCAGGCCGGGAAGCAGCAATTCATGCTGCGGGTTGGGATGGGTTTCTCTGCAGAAAAAGTCAAATTGGCCGACCGGGAATTGAAAGACAAGTGGGGAATTTTAGCTTATTCGATCGCAGGCTTGAAAGCTCTCAAGACTGCCCCGGTAGCAAAATATCACCTCACGGTTGATGGGAAAGAATTTGAAACAGATGGCAAGACATGTCTGATCGATAACGCCGGCAATATGGGCTCGCAGGGCGTGGCTCCCTCGAAAACGATCAGTATTAGTGATGGGCTGCTGGATGTACTCATCGTGCGCGATGCCAAGGTTGGCTCCTGGAT
>JBFENN010000509.1:0-1847 GCA_041551115.1 Anaerolineales bacterium | reverse complement strand
CGTAAATGCGCTGCTGATCGGTTTGGTTTTAGGGTGGATAACCCTAACACTGGGGTTGTTTCTCTTCTTGGGTGTACGCAGATGGTGGCGGATGAGGCGTTATGGAGATCCGATCAACCACGGGATATTGCTGGTTGAATATGGCCGCAAGTTGACTGAGGTAAACGACCAGCAAGCGCTGGGCAAGCTGCTAATTGAGGATTTACCCAGCGAATTAGGCATCCAACGCGCCGCGCTGTTGTTACCCGAAGAGTACCAGCTTGTTTCGGTAATCGATGATGATTTTCATATCCCGATCAGCCACGCCGCCGTGCGCTGGGTGGCCTCTAGCGGAGAAGCCCAAAAAGCTAGCCAGGGGCAGCTGTTGAAACATATCCAGCAAGGGCGCACGGACCTGTCTTGGACAGAGGTTTGGGTTCCATTGATGCGCGGTACCCGCTTACGTGGGATGTGGATGCTGGGTCGCCGCAGTGACCAACGACATTATTCACCAGAAACCCTCCGCTGCCTGACTTCCGTTGCTAGGGAAGCTGCTGCAGTCCTAGAAGCGATGACATACGCCGAGCAGGAGCGCCAGTCTGCACGCGAAATGCGGGCTCTATACCGTCAAGTTGTTAAAGCACGAGAAAGTGAACGTGACCGCCTTGCCCGAGAACTGCACGACGGGGTTTTACAGGATCTTTGTGCAGTGACCCGCGATCTGAAGGCTATGGATTCGTTATCTGAATTCGATGAAGCCGCTTCTGCTCCACTAGTGATCCGCTCCAGTGAAACGGTTAATGCGCTGCGGGCGATCTGCAACGACCTGCGCCCACCGCTCCTGCAGCAGGATTTGATCTCGGCCTTGAATGGGTTGGTACGGGAACTGGATTCCCGCTCCAAAGCGCCGGTTCAGCTCGATACCCAAGTTGACAAACTGCAGTTGAATGATGAAGTTGCGTTAGCCATTTTTCGGATCACCCAAGAGGCACTTAACAATGCCATCCAACACGCCGATGCCTCAGAGATCGCCGTGCGCCTGACCCAATACCCGGATCGATTACGCTTGACGGTCACAGATGATGGGCAGGGGATTTCTGGAAATCTAGAGTCAGCTCGCTTTGTCGCCCGAGGCCATTTTGGGCTGGCGGGTATGCGCGAACGGTCAGCGATGGTTGGGGGTAAATTGGATGTACAGTCTGCAGTTGATTATGGCACTGTCGTAATTCTCGAGCTGCCTCTGTGATGGTCATCCTCCTGGCCCCGAGCTAGGGAAGCTGTGCTCTTAGATGTGTGGATGAATCTGCTTGGTCCATGGTATTTTGTCCGTCTTGTTAACCAATTTGGCTGGTATCGTTTTTTTGCCAGGCTGCTGGGGTTAAGCAATTATGAGCATTCAGATCAGGTCTTTTAATCAACAGGAAGATTTCTCATTGGTAAGCAGTTTTTTGGTTGAGACATACCAACCTGGGGACCTGCTGACCAATTGGCTCCAACCGCGCTGGGAGTACATGTACTTCCATCCATTTACAGAGGCGCTAGATCTATCGAAGATAGGGATCGCAGAGGATGATGGCAAGATTGTAGGAGTTGTACATTTTGAACATGCTGAGTGGCAGGTTTTCTTCCAAATACGCCCTGGTTACGAATATATAAAAACCATACTATTTGACTACGCTGAAGAAAACTTCCGGGGTATTACAGAGAACACAGAACGGTCGATACGCGCAATATATATCAACGATTTTGACGCTGATTTGATAGCGATTGCTAAAGTGCACGGTTACCAGATTTGGACTGAACTTGGAGAAAGTATGTCGAAGTATCTCCTCAATAAGCCAACGCCAGAGCTCAGACTGCCAGATGGG
>JBFENN010000508.1:0-1850 GCA_041551115.1 Anaerolineales bacterium | reverse complement strand
ATTTTGCCCTAGCTAAGACCGGAACGACATTCAACATGAGAGCACGTGTACCAGTTATAATGGCGGATAATCGCTTGTCAAAGCCGGGATTTCCCATTTACATTCCACTGAAACACTCCTGCAAGCTTCAAATCTCATAATAACGTAATATAATCTCATTATCAAAAATATTCTGGTGAAATCAGCGAGTTTTATCGCAAAAAACGCCGGCAAAGTATAGCAAATACGTCGAAAAGCCATTTTTGCCTACTATTTTGGTACACTACCACCGTTGCCCTCCATTCCACAGCCCGATTCTCAACAGTTATACACATCATCCCGGCCTCGCAGGTATTGTCAAAAAACGCAGCTGCCTGATCCGGTCAAGGATTTCCCGAAAGAGCATCCTCGGCACAGCCACTTCCGCCATCTGAAATATCACGTAACGGGAATGGCTGACCACCTTGGCTCCTATCTTGATGAGCTTGTCTCTGAGAGTTCGAAGAGACCATTGTTTCACTGACTTAGGTAATGCAAGCCGTCTGAGAAAATTGCCGATGTTGTACGCCAGAGCAAATAGCTGAAGACGGATCTGGTTATCCACAAATTCATGACAGGAAAGCCTCGTCCAGTTCAAGGCGTACTTACCTTCCTTAATCCACTGCTCCGCCGTGCCTCGCTTGTTATAGAACTTCACAACATTGCTTGATTTCCACCGGAGATTCGTGACTATGAAGTTGACGCTTGGAAAAAGCTCTCCAGCATGCCACTCTATTTTCGCAACGACCCTGCGAGGGATTTTCCAACTGGCTGCTTGATATCGAAAGCTGTGATATTGGACAATCGGTTTCTTCGGCGGACGTCCCACAGCTCGAGTCAGCAAATGCTTAACTTTATTGTCCAGAACCTGATTACCCTTCAAGCGGATGGCATAGAAGTAATGCTCTGCTTCGAGGTATCTGTAAATATTGGGATCAGCAAAGGCTGCATCGCCACGGAAAAATCTGAGGATGTCATAGACTCGATAACGATCGACAATCGGCTCCAATAGACTTCGCCAGTTATCGGCACTATGGACGTTTCCATTCCGGAGAAGAGCTCGCTCCAAATCGCCAAATTGATTGAAGCAGAACAATGGGTGATAACAAGTACATTCAAAAAATCCGTTATAAGCAGAGCCTTCTTGATTGCCGTAGGTTGGACTACCAGAACTGTCCATATCAAGTATAATTTGTTTGATTGATTTTCGCTGGTGTACTCGATCAACCCATTCGCCTACGAGGTTCATCAGCAACTCCAGATTCTTGGGCTGTGTCAGTATCTCTGTTTCGAATCTGCTCATGACACTGGTGGAAGCAGCCGAACGTTCTATAGCTCGTCCACCGGCAACATGCCGCATCGCCGGATCGACAGCCAAACGCTCAGCGTCATTGGTGTCTTCGTAACCAGCCAATCTGCTGTATATTGACTGCCTGAGCAATGAGGTAAGCCCATGTTGTGTATTCTTGCCTGTTCGAATGTCACAAAGCTTTGAATCGACAGATGAGGTTAAACCGAGTACATCATCCAACTCCCGATAAGCGAGCAAACCTCCATCGCTGGTGACCTTGGTTCCATGAAATTCGAGTTTCAGTTTGTGGTCGAAATCGAGCCTCAGAGCGTCCTTGCGTGTTTCACCCATTGGGTTCTCCCATATCAAATGGTCTAAAGTGGCTTGAGTGGTCTCCATAAGCTCTATACTATAAAAATCCTGTTCACTTGTCACGGACTATTTGGCAAATCTGGGTTAATTTAACTTCTCCAGAAAACATCGAGCTAATAAAGGTCATTTTTAAGCAAAAAGATGTATCCTTGAGTTCAATTCAAAATAT
>JBFENN010000507.1:0-1850 GCA_041551115.1 Anaerolineales bacterium | reverse complement strand
TCCGCACTGCCGGGGAGACAAAAACATCGGCCTCGTGGAATGGCGCTAATCCAACGCCATCCTCTTCCAAGTTGTAGATCACTGTTCCAGATGTGAAAGTGCCCGAGATAACATCAGAGATCGTATCAAATACTGCATTATCTGAGCGGTTCATGGCACTGCTGAGCAATTTGTCAGAGCCATCCACCACTCCGTTGTCGAATACCGAGATGTACCAGTCAGTATCCACACCGATCCCCCAGACATCCGATTGGGTAGTCGTCATCACCGCCCCTTCACCCGTCTCACCTGCGGCGGCAAAGATAACATCCGCTCCTTGACGGATCATATCCTGAGCTACTTCGGCGCCAAGTTCTGGGCTCCACCAATCCCATATATATTGAGTGAGTACATCGACCTCAGGGTTTGCGCACTGGGCCCCATTTCGGTAGCCTTCCACCAAATCCACTACGGCTGGAACATAATCAGGCCCGCCGATGTCTCCTACAACATCACTCTGGGACATCAAACCTGCCAATGTACCGGCTAGGTACGCAACCTCTTTTCGGGCGAAGCCGATACTACGCAGATTCTCGCGGTCACTTTCAATAATGCCATCTACTATGGAAAAATATGTGCCGGGGTTTGCTGTTGCTACATTGCCAGTCGCAAGTTCCATTACGTATCCCACTGAGATGCACAGATCATTGCCATCGTCTGCGCATTCCTGCAATTTGGCTTCATAATCTTCGGGGTTTGTTGCTGTATAAACGGTGCCTTCCACCCCCAACTCGCTCTCCGCACGCAGCACACCCTGCCAGCTTAACCAGTTGTAGCTCATATCTGCTACACCATCCTCAGAAGCCACTAATCCGATTGCCGGAAGGTTTTTCCATGCAGTTCGCTCTGTTGAGGCGCCAGAGTCTGATGCGGGGTGGAATCCGATTGCAGTCTGCTGTCCATGCGCCATTGCAACCACACCCGCAGTTAATGCCAGCGCTAGAAATACACTTATCGCGATGATTAGAAACGGACGAACTTTCATTTTGCCACTTCCTTTGATTAATTGCAATTAGGGAAATCCTCAAATCAACTGTCGACCAAGGAAAACTTCCATGATGACTGCAGTAGAAAAATGAAAATCAACGTATGGGATCTAATGAGACCTATTCATTAATTAAATAGCCGCCGACATCGTGTTGGTTGTTTGTAATGATAGTTTTTCTGTTTTCAGGATAATACGCTAACTTGAGTCCCGCAGGAGAGCTGACATAATCGATGTAGAATGTCTTATTCATCCTAGCAAATTATTGTTATGCTGTCAACACCTACTTTATAAGGTTATTTTCTTTAGTTATCCCGATTCCGTAAGTTTCCGACACAATTGTTAGTGCATAATTACCGGCAGGTATACTATCGCACCACCATCCTCTACTATGGGTGGGAGGACGTAGTAACCTCCCCTCAGCGTATAGCTGCCGCCAGTCAATTCACCAGCCTGTGCTTGACCGCTGATCCCATACATGCTGTATGTATTGCTCACACTGGTTTGCACGCTGCCACCAAGCGAGACCCAGCCGATATCATAATCCCCAGCCGCGAGCACTTGACCTGAAACCAGTGTGAGAGCAAATATGATCGTAATGATTAGGAGCATCTTCGAATGTCTCATGTCATCTCCCTCAGCGCCTGCATCGCAGGAATATAACCCCGCCCAACAGTAACCCGCACAAACTCAGCCAAGTCCACGATTGATTGGCTGCTGCCGCCGAGCCGTGCGCCGCCTTCCCACTCTCCAGCATGGATAGGCGCGCCTCCAGCGCATCGATCTGTGAATTCTGGTCATCCAGCTCGTCCTGTTGTTCCTGGAT
>JBFENN010000506.1:0-1858 GCA_041551115.1 Anaerolineales bacterium | reverse complement strand
GCTAGGAAGTATTTAAATCTCACTCGTTTTGTGCAATCCACCATTTGAGACACAAACCTTATGGCAAGCGAAATGGTCTGGGCGCCGACAGCGAGCTGCTTTTGCGAACTATCTTTCAGAAGACGATTCTGAGAATGACAGAATCGAAGCCACACGAGGAAAACATCAACCATAAAGACCGCCAGGAACCAGAGCTTTGCACACGGTGCGAGTGACAAATGCCGTAGCAGACGATCTGTAGTCCATTTCCACTCATCGAGGAGAAGAGTAAATCATGGTAAATACGAGCGTCATACTTTCAGGATTTTGGGTCGCGACAATGTTGACCTTTCTTTGGGGGGATGTACTGGGATTGATTTCAGGGTCTACGCAAGCAGGAAAACTCGGGGATCGGGTTTATGAGGCAACCCACGGAATCTGGGTTGGGATAGCGGCTCTAATGATGATTCCCATCGTGATGATCGTGCTGAACTTGACTGTGATTCACCCTATAATCCGCTGGGTAAACATCATCGCAGCTGCATTTTGGATTATTTTTAATCTCAGTTCATTATCTGGATATCCTGCATATAACAAATTCCTGTTGAGTGTCAGCGTTGTGTTCAATGTCTTGACGGTTTGGTACGCATGGAAGTGGGTAATCTAGCTTTGAGTCTGGATTATACTTCGCAGCAGGTTGTTAACTTTTTTTATGTAATGTTATGCACGGCATAGCCAATAGGGGGATCTATCGGGACTGTGCGGAGGCTTGATCCCAGCCCGTATCGCATATCATTCCTCTGCCTGTAACTCAAAACTGTCTATGACCCTACCGCGGCGGTCAATCGCTTGGCCGTACAGCCGCTCACCTTGCACCTCGATCAGGGTGAAATGATACACACTGGCCGCCGCTTGGCTGCCCGGTTCAGGCTGCCCCAGTTCATATAAGGAGGCCCCGCCTCCAGCTGTAACAATATACGTGATCCCGTTCACCTGGATGCGCTCGTAGCTGTGATGGTGCCCCATGAAGACTGCATCGACACCATACTGCTCGAACAGCGGCACCAGGCTCTCCCGCATGCCAATTTCCAGGGTGTCCTCGCTGCGCGAACTGAATACGCCCACGTGGAAGAACACAAACAGCCACTGTGCCTCGCTGCTCGCCAGCTGCTCCTCTAACCAAGCTAGCTGCTCCTTTTCCGGGTAGAAATCAGGCGGTGTTGCGTCAGCCTTCAGGCAGATGAAGCGGGCGTTGCCATAGTCGAACGTATACCAGAGTTCGTTGCCTGGCAGGTGGAAGAGTTCCACGTATTGGCTGGCGCTGGACTCGGGGGCATAGTCCTCATGGTTACCGAGCGTCGGGTAGAAAGGGACCGTCCGCAGCAGCGGTGCTTCGATCTTGAAGAACCTGTCCCACTCCGATCTGTGCCGTCCGCTCTCCACCAGGTCACCGGTGTGCAGTGCGAAATCCGGCGCCGTTTCCAGGATCCGCTTGATGATCGCCCGGTGGGCGGCATCTCCGCTGCGCGTATCCCCGAACACAGCAAAGCGAAAGTCGCCTTGGTCAGCCGCCGCAGCCGTGCGGAATTTAGCCTTTTGGCCGCCGTCCACCTGGTAGTAGTACTCCGTATAGGGCCGCAGTCCAACGAGCTGCAGCTCATGGTGTCGGGCAGCTTCCATCTCTTCAACCGTCTGCCCGAGTTCACTGGTCATACCATACTCGACCCCGCCGACAGTGGGTTCAACCGTATCCCACACCACCCAGATAGAATCAGGTGTGACGGACTGCAGGGTTGGTCCGTGCGGGTGTGGCCGTTTTATATCAGCTATCCACAGTTGCAGTCCCGCATAGCCAACCAGTACCACTAGGACGATAGCG
>JBFENN010000505.1:0-1873 GCA_041551115.1 Anaerolineales bacterium | reverse complement strand
GTCGCCAGCAGGACATTTAAAATCCCCGATAGTCCACCTGCGCTGATAACGCACTCGGTTTTCCAGTCATATTCATGGTCAGCTTGCTTACTAACCAAGTTCGCAGCAGCCTGTCTCATCATATCCAGACCGAAAAAAGGCAGGTAACTGTTGGCATCATCATCGTCCACCGCCTGCTTGGTGAACTCTAAAGCAGATTGGGGGGGACGCAGATCTGTATCAAGGTTCTCTAACCTTAATACATCTTCATCATCCAGGCTATCGGCCAGATCGCCCATTTGCTCGACACCAATTTTGGTTATGTGCTCAAGTCGCGTGACTGACATCCCAACGTCCTTTTTGTGTAAATAGTTTGTCTGTATCAATCTCCCCCATTTACTTAAAGATCTCTAAATGGGAAATCTGCTATATCGCATAAATCAACGGCGATTACAGCTCAATCCCATTTCTGATTAATCCACCTCTTCAGACCCGCGCCGGAAATTAAATATACGCGACAGCCAACGACCAAAATCTTCCCGCCACATGTCCAATCCTACCGCCAGGATTATGATCAAACCCAGGGTGATGTTCTGCCAGGCAGCTGGCACTGCATTGAGATTGAGTCCATTCTGCACTACTGCCACGGTCAGCGCGCCGAATAGGGTCGAGATGATATTCCCATAACCACCTGCCAGGCTTGCACCACCGATGACTGCTGCAGCAATTGCGGCCAGTTCCAGACCAACTCCGTAGTTCGGTGAGCCTGAGTTTAGGCGGGCTGCGATCAACACACCTGCCAAAGCAGCTGTCAGTCCTGCAAGAATAAAGGCCAGCAACCTGGTCCGGTTGACATGGATACCTGATAAATAGGCTGCTGATTCGTTACCACCAATCGCATAAATCGACCTACCACTTCTCGTGAATCTCAGAAACACGGCCGTTATCGCATAAAGGATCAGCATGTAAAGAAAAGGCAGTGGAATTCCCGCAATCTTTCCGTAAAAAATATTCTCAAGCATGGGCGAGATTGAAAAGATCGGGTGACCTTCAGTGATCAGAAAAGCCAGACCGCGATAGATGCCCAACGTGGCCAGCGTGACCACAAAGGATGGAATGCGCCCATAAGTGCTGAAAAAGCCATTAAATAATCCCAACCCGATTCCGAGGATCAGCACGGCGATCACTCCTATTGGCAACGGTATACCCATGTTCTTGACCAGGACTGCAAGTACGCAGGTTGTTAAAGCTACAATTGACCCAGGTGAAAGGTCGATACCGGCAGTCAGGATGACCAGCGTGCTCCCGATGGCCGCGATCGCAACTGTGCTGACCTGGAGTGATACGTTGATCAAGTTTTGGGTCGTCAAAAATCGATCGGTAGTCAAGCTGATAATAACCACCGCGATGATCAGCGCAACCAGTGGTCCTGCTATGGCGGAACGAAAGAATTTGACCAGGTTACTCATTCCAGACTCCCATTAATGATTTTTCTTTACAGCTTTCATTGTTAAGTTACAAAATAACCTTCATGAAATTCCTCCAGCGGCTGCCATCTGGTTGTTGTTAGCTTCAGCCCCGGAGGCAATAGACAATAAGCGGTGCTCAGATAACTGATCTGAATCAGATATATGCAGTATACGCCCGTCTCTCACGATTGCAATACGGTCGCTCATCGCTAGCAATTCCGGATAATCTGAACTGATCAGCACCACGCTGATTCCATGTGCGGTTAACTCGTTCATTACCCGGTATACCTCAATTTTGGCGCCGATATCAATGCCCTGAGTTGGTTCGTCAAATATCAACAATTTCGCCTGCGAAAATAACCACCTTGCAATAACGATTTTTTGCTGGTTTCCACCTGAGAGGAACTGCACTGATCTTTCTAATG
>JBFENN010000504.1:0-1875 GCA_041551115.1 Anaerolineales bacterium | reverse complement strand
TGTCCCTAGTACGAGAGGACCGGGATGGGCAAACCTCTGGTGTTCCAGTTGTTCTCCAAGAGCAGCGCTGGGTAGCCAAGTTTGTAAGAGATAACCGCTGAAAGCATCTAAGTGGGAAACTCGCTCCTAGATCAGGTCCCTCACTCCGTGCTTGTCACGGAGGTAAGGCCGCAGGTAGACTACCTGCTTGATAGGCGGCAGGTGTAAGCACAGCAATGTGTTCAGCCAAGCCGTACTAATGGCCGAGGACTTGCCCCCTGTGGTGCGGAGAACTCGAACTCCTTCTTTCATCACCCCCCTCTCTATTCAATATCAATCTCGTCAAAAAGTCTCTTGGTGATCCGTGCGGCGGAGGTACACCCGGCTACATCCCGAACCCGGTAGTTAAGCCCGCCAGCGCCGATGGTACTGCCCCGGCAGCGGGGTGGGAGAGTAGGTCATTGCCAAGAGGCTTTTTTTATTTATTTGTTTAGAACTTTGATGAGGAATCTTAATGTAATGGTGCTGCCAGTCGATCCTCAAGCCGGACTCCCCATACTGGGTGAATCTGGATTTATTCCCCACGAAATTTGTCCTAGTATCAGGCTGATCTACCAGGGGGCGTTGACCACAAAAGCGTAGGCCACAAAAGTGCAGGCGGCAATACAGGCCAGCACAACGAAGGCAGTGGCGATGATGGCAATAATGGCTACTTTATTGTCGGATTCACTTGTTGCATAAATATCGGTTTGGGTTGGTTCTGGAGCCTGATCGCTCATTTCAATCCTCCTGCTCTAGGGAAATCAGCTGAATATTTCGTACTTGTAAATACAAACTTGATAATAAAGATATTATACACTCTGGGGGTGTACCGTTAATTGCCATGCTAGCGATACTTGTCTACAATTTTAACCATGTGATCAAATTCTAATTCCATACCTTCAACCAGCTTAAATTGGGTCCGGCAGCGGTCGAGATTTTGGTTAGCCCGTTGAATCTTATAATACTTGTCCCCCTGAAGATGATCGGTTAAGAAGCGCATACCGCATTCAAGAGTCATAAGAATCGCGGAGAACGGCAGCTGCCTGAACTCCATCGGAGTTAGCACATCACCAACCGTATCTAAATATCCATGAGTGTAGTAATCGAAAACCTCCAAATCAAACTCCACCAACGATAAATCGCGCTCATCCTCAGCTGCGGTATTTGATAGAGAACGGATCGAATCCCCAAAATCATATAAGGAGAGCCCCGGCATGACAGTATCCAGGTCAATAATGCATACCCCCTCACCGGTCTCATCATCAATCATCACATTGTTAAATTTCGTATCATTGTGGGTGATCCGCTCTGGCAGTTCGCCTCGTTCAAGCAAATCGACCAGAATCGAAGTCTTCTCCATTCGCTGCATAACAAATTCAATTTCCGGTTTAGCTGAAGCAGCCCAGTTCATATCATCGTTATCTACAGCCTCGATAAATGCATCAAGGCGTACCCTGGTATTGTGGAAATCGGGAATGGTCTCGATCAGCTGGTCAGAGGGATAATCGCTCAATAGATTTTGAAATTTACCGAAGGCCTTGGCAGCATTGTAAACATGATCCAGGCTTTCAACCATCTCATATGTGCTCGCATTATCTATAAAGAGATAGCCGCGCCAGTAATCACCTTCTTCAGAGACAACATAACAATTCCCATCGACAGTTGGAACCAAGGTGAGAGTCTCGCGCAGAGGATCTCCTCCAAGGGATTCAATTTTCTGGCCGAGATATTTGGTTACCGCTTCGATATTACACATCACACCTTCTGGATTCACGAACACATTCTGGTTGATCCGTTGGAGAATATATCGCCGGGTTGATCCGTTTGAATTGAATTCCGCCAGGTAAGTATCGT
>JBFENN010000503.1:0-1884 GCA_041551115.1 Anaerolineales bacterium | reverse complement strand
CGCTCGAAACCGTCTCTTCTGCCAACCAGCTCCCCGCAGCCATTGCCCAAGCTTTGGGCATGTCCCTGGATGCTGACTCGGACACCCGCTCTCAGCTGCTGAGCATATTGAAGCCGATGCACACCCTGTTTATCTTGGACCAGTTTGAAGGTTTGCTGGAGATGACACCCATGCTGGTGGACCTGCTGCGCAACGCCCCTCAGGTCAAGATCCTGGTCACTTCCCGCCAGCGTTTGAACTACCGTTCGGCCTGCCTTTTTGAACTGCACGGGTTGCCCTATGCCAGCCCCGAGGGGGACGATTTCGGCCCCGGCTACCCGGCCGTGCAGCTTTTCCTGGCACGCGCCCAGCACAGCCGGGCCGGCTTTACCATGACCCCTGCTAACCAGGCTTCTATCCAGCAGATTTGCGAACTAACGCACGGGCTGCCGCTGGCGGTTGAAATAGCGGCCTACCGGTTGCGGGAATTTTCTGCACGCGAGATAGCTGAGCAGTTGAGAAGTGGAATGGAGATCCTGACCACGACTGAGGTTGACATCCCCGAACGCCACCGCAGCCTGCGGACAGCCTTTGAGCCTTCCTGGGAATCGCTGACCGATGCTGAACGGATTGTACTGGCTGCACTGAGCGACTTCGATCAGGATTTTTCGCTGGGTGAAGCCCAGGCGAAGGGGGTTGAGATCGAGCGGCAGGATTTGCTTGACCTGGTCAGCAAATATATGCTCAACAGTGAGCGGCCAGGCCAGTTTGGCTTCCACCCGCTGCTGCGGCGTTTCGTGCTGGATAAGGCCCAGGAAGCTGAACTCCCCGAACCTGTTTCTAAACAAGCTGGAATGTCCCCCCTGTCTTCTGCGCCAGGACAGCCGCTCGTACCCTACGATCCGCTGACCCGCTTACCGGGCCAGGAACTGCTCTGGGACCGCCTGGAACACCTGCTGGCCCGTGCGGGCCGCCACCAGCAGATGGCTGGTGTGCTCGTACTGCAGGTAGATGGATTGGATGCTATCCGCACTGCGCTCGGGCAAGAACAGGTCGCCCGGACCCTGCAGTCTTTGGCTGGCTACTTCCGTGCCAGCCTGCGCGGTAGTGATACGATTGCCCGCGTTGCCGACGACCAGTTTGCCATTCTGCTGGAGGAGATCGCCAGCGTAAACGCCTGCCAGGCGGTGGCAGAGCGGTTGGTGGAGTTCCTGCCCTTGATCCAGGTTGCGGATAAAGAGTTCCCGCTCGCAATTCACCTTGGCAGCAGCATCTACCCCTGGGATGGCGAGCAGCCCGAGATTCTGCTGCAGCGGGCGAGTGTTGCCTTAACCCGGGCGGTGCAGGAAGATAAAATCTGCCAGCTCTACGCCAGCAGATTGGAAGGTGAATCGCAAGTTGTACCGTAGCTGATATTGAGCTATTCTGGGGGCAGTTCCACGACCCGCAGCCAGTATTCCCCAATCGCCTTGATCGTCTCGAGTAGACCGCTGAAGGTAACCGGCTTCGTGACGTAGCCGCTGATCCCTAGGTCATAGGTATAGCTGATATCTTCTTCGGCATGTGAGGTGGTCAAGACCACGATCGGGATGCTGCGCAGCTCTGGGTCGGCTTTGATCTCGCCCAGCACTTCGCGTCCATCCTTGCGCGGCATGTTGAGATCAAGCAGGATCAACCCCGGGCGCGGCCATTTCTCCTTCTCATGGTACTTGCCGCGCTGGTAGAGGTAGTCCAGCAGTTCTTCCCCGTCTTCAACGATGTATAGATCATTCGTGACCAGGTTCTCTTCGAGGGCCTCGCCAATCAGGTAGCGATCATCTGGGTCATCTTCAGCTAACAGGATGCTGATCGTTTGCGTTGCCATTTTGAGCCTCTCTTTCGGTTTGAGTAACCGGTAGTTCGATG
>JBFENN010000502.1:0-1892 GCA_041551115.1 Anaerolineales bacterium | reverse complement strand
GCAAAAAATTCCGATAAATAATATGGATCATCATCTTTTACACACGGTCCGACTTCTGCATGACTACAACCGAATTAGAAAAACCACAGGTTAATTCAGACTCTACAGCGATACCGCCCGTAAAAGATCCCCTCTTCCAACTGCGCGATGTCGTCAAGATCTACACCACGGGTTCAGGTGGCTTCACCGCGTTGAGCGATATCAATCTGGATATTTTCCAGGGAGAGTTTCTAGGCATCACAGGAAAATCCGGTGCAGGGAAAACAACACTTTTGAACATGATATCTGGTGTCAGTTCAATTACATCCGGTGAGGTCCTCTTTACCAACCACCAAAATGGCAGCAGCAAGAATGGCTACGAAAAGCTAGCTGTACATAATATTACCGAAAATGAACTGGCGCTGTGGCGCGGTCGCAACCTAGGGATCGTATACCAATCTTTTGAATTGCTGCCCCAGATGGATTTAGTAAGCAACATTATGATCCCCTTGGATTTCACTGGCAGTTTCCGTCCTATAAACAGCCGGGATAAAGCGGTGGAGCTGCTTGATCTGGTCGAATTGAGCGAACACGCCAATAAAAAACCTTCTCAAATCTCAGGTGGTCAGAAGCAGCGCGTCGCCATCGCTCGAGCTCTGGTGAACGATCCACCAGTGATCCTAGCTGATGAGCCGACCGGAAACCTGGACACAGTCACGGCGGAAACCATTCTCCAAATCTTTGAACGATTAGTGGGAGAGGGCAAAACGATTGTGATGGTCACCCACGATACTTCTTTGGTAACGCGTTTTTCACGCTGGGTGCAAATTTCGGATGGTGAGATTGTTGAGAATTCAACATCCAAGCTAGCGGAAATAATCCTGAGTCAAAGTACCCCGTCGGATGCGGCATATACGAATGCGAGTGGGGGGAATGGAAATTCACCAGTTAAGGATGACCAGTACCAGCCAATATTTGATGATCCACCAGGAGTTCACCCTGAAATTCCTGGCACCCCAGAACACGATCCTACCAATGCAGATATCTCCATTCTAGAACCAGCTACAGTTTTCCAGGGATTGAGCGATATGCAGTCCGGCGCAGCCGATACCGGTCCAGCAGTTGTCCTGCGAGATGTCACCAAAACCTACCGTAACGCGGCTGGCGAGTTCCCAGCCTTAAAGGGAATTAACCTGCAGATGAAATATGGACAGTTCATATCAATCGTTGGGAAATCGGGCAGCGGGAAATCCACCTTGCTGAATATGCTTACCGGTATCGACCACCCCACATCAGGGGAAGTGGTCATCGGGGGTAAGCGAATCTATGAAATGTCTGAAAGCCAGCGTGCTTTATGGCGTGGGAAGAACGTTGGCATTGTCTTCCAATTCTTCCAACTTCTGCCAACGCTCACGCTGCTCGAAAATACCATGCTGCCAATGGATTATTGCAATATATATCGAACCCAAGATCGTCAGGTCAAAGCCATGGATCTGTTGAAGATGGTAGGGTTGGAGGACTTTGCATCCAAGCTGCCAGGGGCGGTTTCGAGCGGACAGCAGCAAAGTGCGGCAATCGCCAGAGCTCTGGCAACCGATCCTCCGATAATCGTAGCGGATGAACCAACCGGCAACTTAGATTCCCGTTCAGCGGATACCATCCTGACTCTCTTTAAAGAGCTCGCCGCGCGCGGCAAAACCATACTATTAGTCACTCACGACCCTTCTTTTACAAAGCGCACCCAGCAAACAGTTATCCTGTCCGATGGCGAAATCATCGATGATGTGGTCGCGCGGGCATTACCCTTGCTGGACCATCCGCAAATGTTAGCGGCCACGCATCAAGCGAAAACCCGTCGCTACGCACCGGGCAAGACCATCATCCGGCAAGGTGAGCCGGTAGAGAACTTCTTT
>JBFENN010000501.1:0-1904 GCA_041551115.1 Anaerolineales bacterium | reverse complement strand
GCGCGCATTCTCCAGGGCAAGCCCAATTTGATCAGCCACAGAACGTACCAATTCTAACTCTTCGGTAGTCCAAGCACGTCCAGGGTCCATGGCCTGTAGGTCAATCTCACCGATTTGCTGACCGCGTAGACCGATTGGGATAACTAGCTTACCCGATTGGTTAGCAGCACTGGATAAGGCATCTGGTTCAGCGGCTGCATCCTCGGTCATATCACC
Organism: Anaerolineales bacterium; assembly: GCA_041551115.1. Classification (GTDB taxonomy): domain Bacteria; phylum Chloroflexota; class Anaerolineae; order Anaerolineales; family UBA4823; genus DAOVXM01. The sequence continues at coordinate 1,688 of JBFENN010000501.1, read as the reverse complement.
AGGGAAGACCTCGGCATCCAACGGAGATAGTACATCAGGTTCAGCATGATGCTCAGCTATATCCTGCAGTGGTCGTAACCGACCATAGGCATACTCATAACCAGTAGTCGGTCGCTCGACGATGGTTTTTGACCACATTTCTTGCAGGTACTGGCGTTGAGCGAGTTGAAGTTCACGTACGGTACGGCGTGAATCTGCATACAATCGGGTATTTTGGATTGCCATGGCAACCTGGTCGGAGAGAGTGGACAGCAGGGCGATATCGTCCTGACTAAAGGCCCCAGCCTCTACAGATTGCACATCTAAAACTCCGATGATCTGCGGGCCAACATTGAGGGGCAAGGAGATCTCAGAGCGAGTTTCAGGAAGGTCAGGGTTATCGAAGAACACAGCATCCTGGCCCACATCCAGGGCTATACGGGGTTGACCTATGCCAGCTACATAGCCAACAATACCAACCTCACCCACACGCAACCGGTGTGATCGTGCAAGCATGCGCTGACCACCTTTGGAATTGGCAGCCTCAAGCACAGCATAGGTTTTGTTGGCATCGAGGAGGAAGATACCCACATGGTAATAACCAAATCGGGAACTGATTTCCTGGGTAATTCGGGGAAGCAGTTCTGCTGGATCCTGAACTGAAGCAATGGAGTGCGCCAGCTCAGCCACCGTTTGCAAGCGTTCAGCGCGGTACTGCATCTGTTCAGATGCCTGGGCAAGCTCAGTAGTACGCTCGGTAACCCGTTTTTCAAGCCCCTGTAGGGTTTGACGTAGCTGATTAATCATGCTGTTGAAAGCCAGGCTTAGGGTGCCAATCTCATCCGTGGATCCGGCTGAGGCTTGTAAGTTGAGGTTACCTGCTGCAGCTCGTTCGGCTATAGATGTGAGGCGGATGATCGGATTAGCAACTATCCGAGCAAGTAGGGTGGATACAAGGACTGCGAATCCTGCTACCACGACTGTGAGCAAGAGGGTCAATCGAGTTTGCTCTACAACAGGAGCAAGGATGGTCGGTTGGGATTGGAGGAAGGCGAGGACCCATGGACGAGTAGCCAGGCGGATAGCAGCTACCGAGGAAAGATTGGTAGCAGTAGCAGGTTCTCGAGCGGTAAAGAATGGCTGCTGGTTGATTAACTGCAACCCCTCGTTTAAGTTGTGATCATAGGTTTGGCCCACTGGGTAAGGGAGGTCTGGTAAGCGGAGAGCTGCCACTAATGCAGTATATTTATCTTCATCTGGGAGCGATATGAGAACATAATTTGATTCATCGTTTCGCCCATGGACAAGTTGAAGGTTGTTCTCATCTATCAGTATTGCGTATGAACCACTGCCAGCGGTGTTTTTACCAGCGGTAACAATGGTTTGGAGTCCGTCTAGGGGAAATGCAGCCACCAGTGTGCCAATACGTACACCGATAGCGTCCCGAATACGGGCAGCAACGACAAAAAATGGTTCCTCAGACCCGGAGGGAAACATAACTGGTGAGATATAAACCGCACCAGAGGAGGTGTTTTGAATTAAGGCACTCCGAACCTCTTCAGTTAATCCTAAATATGATGGAAATCCGGTTGTATCCATCTGCTGGGTATGCAATACAACCGTGCCCTGGATATCTAACAAGGCATAATACCTGGCTCCATATAATGTCCTTTGGGTAAGCAGATAGGTACGTGTTGTAGAAATGGGCT
>JBFENN010000500.1:0-1906 GCA_041551115.1 Anaerolineales bacterium | reverse complement strand
GACGGGCAAAAAAGGCTTCCTAGCAAAGGTAATGATTGTTGTCAGCTATCATATGTGGCACTAAATTGTACAGATAAACATAATAATAATAAACCCCCTAAATCTATCCATTGGTGGATGACAGGCTAACTCCATTTCTGTAAACTGGTAGTGAACGATAGGTTCAAGAAGTTTCACTTTGCAGGATGGAGGCATAAGAATGAAAGGACAAAAAACACAATACCCGATCCAAGACCGCTGGTCGTACCTTTACCTGGGTATTGCGACTGGGATCGGTTTTTTTTGGGAAATACCCATATTCACATGGCTTGGTCCAATACTCCTGCTGCGGTTCATGCGTACCCAGAAGGTATGGCGAGGGGTCCTTTTGGTCTGGCTGGCGTCATTCCTGAACTATTCATTAACATTTCACCAGGAGCTGCCCTTGGAGATGCCGGAATATATCATCACCATGGCGGTAATGGCCTTCGCAGGCAGTGCGCTGGCATTTTTGATTGACCGTCTAGTTGTAACGCAGATACGCGGTTTTGCCGCAACATTGGTTTTCCCGCTTACGATCACTTCATTAGATTATATCGGCGGGATGATCAATCCAATGGGTAGCGTTGGTGATCAGGCATACCTGCATGCAAACAACTTGCCTTTTATGCAGCTGGCGGCGATCACAGGTATGTGGGGGCTCGTTTTCCTGACCAACTGGCTGGGATCAATTATCAATTGGACTTGGGAAGCGAACTTCGACTGGCAAATCATCAAGCGGGGAGTAGTAGCCTATGCAGCAATCCAGCTGCTGGTCATCGTTTTTGGCAGTGCGCGGCTTGTCTATGCCGATATACCTGCTGGAACTATCCGCGTTCATGGTATCAACGAGACCGATGTGCGCACCGAGCTGGACTATCTCCACGATTTGAAGGCAGATGATTGGCAGGGATTTCGCGAGTTCACCGCCAGCCGGCGTGAGCTGTATTTGGCTGCTTCTGTCCGCGAGGCTCAAGCTGGGGCTGAACTGGTGGTTTGGCCGGAGATGGCAGTATATGCACCGGAGGAAGATGAAGCGGCGTTTTTCGATAGTGCTGCGGCAGTTGCCAGCGAAAACAGCATCTACCTTGCAATGCCGATGGTCACTTCATACCAGGACGGCCGTCGTTCGGTAAACAAAATGGTAATAATGGACCCAACTGGGGAGATCGTCCTTGATCATCATAAGTACGGCAATGCCCTGCAAGAGGGTTTTGCACCTGGTGATGGCGTCTTCCAAACCGTCGCGACTCCCTTTGGGACCCTCTCTGGTATCGTCTGCAATGATACCAACCACCAGGAAGTAGTATCTCAGGCTGGTCGTAATGGCACTGACATCCTGCTCTCCTCGAGCCTCGAGTATGAAGGATTGATCCCAATGCATGCCCAGATGGCAGCATTCCGGGCGATTGAAAACGGAATCACAATTGTTCGCCAGGCGGGCAACGGATTGTCCGTAGTTATCGATCCCTACGGCCGAGTATTAGCGACGATGAATCATTTCAAGACCGATGAGCGTGTCATGGTAGCCCAGGTACCGACCTTTAGCGTACCGACCCTGTATCCTTACACGACTGATTGGTTTGCGTACTTAAGCTTGATTGGCACCCTGGTAGTGATTATCGCTGCAATCGTGAATCGTATCCGTGAAAAGATAACTGTCCGGTCGGCATCTCAACCAGAAGCCAGTCAAGCTGTGTAAAATGGATCGACCTTGACTTCCCGTGGATTTGTAGACCTGTGGGAGGTCTGTAGGAATATTCACTCACTACCAATACAGAATGGAGGACAAAATGGATAAATCAAAGTTAATTGGAGGGATCATCTGCTTGCTAATCGCGGGTTTTCTGACAATCGCAAATCTGAGGCTCCCCGCAGAGGATCTTAT
>JBFENN010000499.1:0-1917 GCA_041551115.1 Anaerolineales bacterium | reverse complement strand
TTCAGGGCGTGCCGTGCTTCTGGGTTTGGATGCTCGTTATGCGTCCAGGTGATCAAATGGTTTGCTAAATCGATGATGCTTAATGTCGATCGTCCGCTTTCAGGTAAGGATCGTTCTTCCACATCATCTCTATAAAGAAAATCAAGTAAAAATTGGGGGTTGGCAGTCGTAAAGGTTTCGTAAATGGCCTGGTTGGGGTCACCAACACGAACCCAATTGCCATTCTGACCTGCCAGCTTGGATAAGATTTCTTGTTGAAGCAGACTCGAATCTTGGGCTTCATCTTCTAGAATATAGGGCCAACGCTCTTGTAGAATATTAACCAGCGAAGGATCTGACCTGAGACAGCGTAACGCAAGCCTGATCAGGTCATCAAAATCAACACTGCCGCGATAGTTAAGAGCATTCTGGTATTCGCTGTATATTTCTGTCCCCATCTCGACCAATGGCAGTGATAGCTGTGATCCTTCAAGCTTCTCCCGTAATGCTTTGGGGGTTAGCTGACGGTCTTTGGAAAGCCTGATGAAAGCAGTTGTGATTGATTCAACAAGTAGGGGAAGGTTCGTCTTGCCTTCATAGATTCTTTCCTTTTGATATTCTTCATATTCCATAAAGGGCTCAAAAAAGTCAATGTGGGACTTGAGCCAATCCCTGGCAATGCGCTGCTTGATCCGATTTGCCTCAACATCATCAATGATCTGATAGCTTGTTCCCAATCCAGCCAGGTCTGGCCTTTCACGAACGATATCATTTGCCAACCCGTGTAATGTGCGAACCCGGTAGCCAAAGCCTGGCAGAAGGTTTTCAGCCTGAAGCTGCGTAGAAATCCGTAATGAGAAGTTGTCCACAGCGGCGTTAACCAGGGTGACGATCAGAATTTCCTGGTTGATGTCAATCGCACCTTCACGAATTAATTTAGCGGCCAGGTAAGAGAGAGTCCAGGTTTTTCCGCTGCCAGGTACAGCACTGATGCCCATTTTGCCCGAATGGTACTTTAATATTCTTTCCTGTCCTGGCCTGAGGTTAATCATTTCCTGTGTCACACATTCCCCCTTTGTGCGTGCTGTAAGACATTTTGAATAACACGGATGAGCAGGCCTCGATTCTCATAGCCGCGCACATCTAACTCGCTCATTCCCAGGTATACTTTTTTCCTGCACCGATTAAGCAGACCAAGCGAAAGGCGGTGTAGACTTTGATAGGAAGCGGCCATTTCATTTTCAGCATCCCATCTTTCACCCTGTTCCCAAGCTCGACTCAGGACATAGGGATGGGTGAGAGGTTGATCTAGCCGTTGATACCAGCTTGGGCTGCCGATATCCAGCCAAAATTGGACATCCACAGGCTGGTTGGACATCAAGAAAGTGTAAGCAGGGGATAGTAATACAGCATCAGCCGTGTCTGTATCCCAACTCATCATATATTTTGCCGCGATGACACCTTCATCCACCATCTGAATATACTCTTTGCCCAGGTTAGTTTCATCTGCCGCTAGATCATCACCAACAGCCCAGCGAAATTTCTGGATGGATTCAATCAACGTCGCTGCGATATTCCCTCCGTCCAAGTTATTATGGAAGCTGAAACCTGGCTGACTGAGGACTTCACCAAAGAGTTTATTCAGGAAAAAATCCAGAGGTAGGGGATTGGTATCATCAACGGATGCTAACCAGTTTCGCAATCTGTCATACTTTTCTCCAACCCGATAGGTGATCCGGCTCCGTACATTTTGAGAGATCTTCTCAAAGGGAAGTAATGGAAAGTTACCCTTCGATTTTTTATAGGTATAAGCAGTTAGTAGCTGAGCACGAACCAAATCGAGTCCATCGATAACCTGCATGAGGGCAAAGGCGAGATTGATCCGTTCAGGCAGTATGTCCCATGAATGGAACGCAACCCTCGCCAGGGTTAGTAAAG
>JBFENN010000498.1:0-1922 GCA_041551115.1 Anaerolineales bacterium | reverse complement strand
GTGTCGAAGTAGATGCGACCGGCGTCTATTGGACCAATATACCAGATGCCGTAATTGGTAAATCGCAGCATGATGGCAGCTCCGAAGTAACGCTAGCTGTTGGACTAAACTCACCGCATTCACTCATACTGGATTCAGGAGTTCTATATTGGGCAGAATCGAATGCCATAAAAAGTATGAGCATATCAGGAGGAGCAATAACTACGATTGCTGATAATGTATCGCCAGCACACATGACTAAGGATTCAACTAATTTCTACTTCTCAGAAGAAGTGGGTAATTCTGCTTACTATGAGTACTACATCAAGAGTGTAAATATATCTAGTGGTATTGTGGAGGTCTTATCTAAGATTGATCTCAGTTCTAATAATTATATAAGAGATATCGTTGTAGACGATACGTATCTTTATTTGCTGATATCAGGCAATCAATACTATCCCCCATTAGGTAAGATTCTCAAATATGAGAAAAGCTATGTCGATGGCCCAGGTTCATTAGATTGAATCGCCCCGGTTTCTCTAGACACTCGCGAGCTTCATAAAATACCTTCTCTCGTACTCGACCGGCGAGAGCATGTCATTGTAACCATGCTTGCGCTGTCGATTGTAGAACATCTCGATGTAATCGAAGATATCAGCCCGTGCAGCCTGCCGGTCCGGGTAGATGCGGCGCTTGATCCGCTCCCGCTTGAGCAGCTGGAAGAAGCTTTCCGCCACCGCATTGTCGTGACAGTTTCCCCGCCGGCTCATACTGGATACCAAGTTGTGTGATTTCAGGAAATCCTGCCAGTCGTAACCGGTATACTGGCTACCTTGGTCCGAGTGAACCAGCACCTCAGATTTGGGCTGACGCCGCCACACCGCCATCAGCAACGCACGGACCACCAGATCGGCCTCCATCCGTGACTGCATCGACCAGCCGATGACCTGCCGCGAGAACAGGTCCAGGACAACGGCCACATACAGCCAGCCTTCATATGTGCGCACCATCGTGATATCCGTGACCCAGGCTTCATCCGGCCGCAGAACATCAAACTGCCGTTCCAGATGGTTCGGCGCCACGACCGAGGGCGTGCCGCCCTTAAAGGCCTTCGGCCTCTTGTACCCGACCTGTGCCTGAATGCCATTCTGGCGCGTGATCCGCTCGACACGGCTTCGGCCACAGCATTCGCCCAACTCCCGCAGATCATCAAAAATCTTGCGATACCCGTACACGCAACCACTCTCCAGCCATGATTGCTTGATCAGCCCCAGCAAACGTCGGTCCTCGATGGCCCGGACCGACTCTGGCTGCTTGAGCCAGGCATAGTAACCGCTGCGCTGTACACGCAGCGCTCGACACATGATCTGTATCCCATGCTCATCACGATGGGCCTTGATAAAGGCGTACCTTACCCGGACTCCCCGGCAAAGTACTTTGCGGCCTTTTTTAGGATGTCGCGCTCCTCCTCGGCGCGACGCAAGGCTGCCTTGAGGCGGCGGATCTCCCTTTGCTGCTCACTGATCTGCAGATGCTGGGCCTGTTCATCCCCGTACCGCTTGATCCACTCGTACAGGCTCTTGGTCGTGATCCCGAGGTGTGCTGCCACCTCCGAGACCTTGTATCCGCGATCTGTCACCTGCCGGACCGCCTCGATCTTGAACTCCTCGCTATACCGCTTCCCACTCATGATCACCTCCGTTACAGTTACATTGTAACGCTCGAAGGTGTCTATGAAATCCGGGGCGATTCAGTTGGATTACTGCAAACACTATGCACAGCAAGTATCCCTGCCAACAAAATAGATTTATTCATCACTGTGCTCATCCACAGACTCGATTGCATTGTACTAGAACAAACTAATCTATTGATCTCATATGCAGCATTGAGGCACGTCAAGAAAAGCCAAAATAGTAGTAAGGGGTATAGCTGAAACTAATTTT
>JBFENN010000497.1:0-1924 GCA_041551115.1 Anaerolineales bacterium | reverse complement strand
GGATGCTGCTGATTTCTTCTTCTCCTTCAATGATAAATTTTATATTGCAAGGCAGTGTGGGCTTTGAGTCCAGGAGCGCATCGATGGCAAATAAACGACTGGTTATATGGGCTTTGTCATCGCTGACCCCACGCGCGAACAACTTGCCATCTTTCAGTGTTGGCTCAAAGGGTGGCGTGTCCCATAATTCTAAGGGCTCTGGTGGCTGAACATCATAATGATTGTAGAACAATAGGGTTTTGGAAGACTCACCTTTGAGTTCCCCGAAGACCACCGGTGCTCCTTCAGTGGGCAGGATGTCTACCTGGAACCCACGTTGTGCTAACAATTCACCGACAAGTTCTGCGCACTCGTTTAGCCCCCAATTCTGGGCGGCAACACTGGGCTGAGCAGATAGACGCGATAATTCAGCAATGCTGGCGTCCATATTCTTTTCCAGGTAAGCATCGATCTTTGAATAGTCAAACATAAACTCCTCCTATTGTAGATTTTAGTATTCTTAGAATATTTTTCCGAGTGATGAGGCACCTGCATAGGCGAAGAGAAACATTTTCACCGTTTCTCCGATCCAGCACCATAGCAGAAATTTAGGTAACGGCATTCTTAATGCACCAGCCGCAGCACCTGCCAGATCGAAAAGAGGATTAGGGACTGCGGACAACAAGAAAATGGTTAATGGACCGTTTTTCCGCATGAATTTAGTCAGCCTTTGATAAATGTCTGCCTTTTCGATTACAGCTTGACCGCTAAATCCAGCTAAATATCCGGATAATTCACCCAGGGCAGCACCGGCACCTGCTGCCAACGCGATCCATGTTGGATGAAATACAGAGCCCCAGCTAAATACAATGGCTATCGCTGGGGCCGGTAAAAGTACAGTCGCATAGGCTAACAGGGCCACAATAAACACGCCAAAATAGCCGTAGACTTGAAATTCTCCGGCTTTGTCTCGGATCAGAAACACAAAAACACTGATCCCAATGACAATAACCAGAGCAGTTATTCGAAGAACGGTCAGGCGATGCCTGGTGTTCATTCTAAATAATTATGTCTCCTCGATTGTTATCGAATGTAAGTGTACACTTGGGCTTTGCGGACGGCTCGGGTCTCTGGGGGGAATAGATAGTATTACATCTATTCCATCAGTGACTTGGCCAAAAACACTGTGCTTGTTATCTAGCCAGGGTGTGGGGACATGGGTGATGAAGAACTGAGATCCATTGGTGTTCGGACCAGCATTGGCCATTGACAGCACACCAGGTTTGTCATGCCGAAGACTAGGGTGAAACTCATCTTGGAAGTGGTAGCCAGGACCACCGGTACCGGTTCCGGTTGGATCACCACCTTGGGCCATGAAATCCGCGATCACCCGGTGGAAGATCGTGTTATTGTAAAATCCCTGGAGAGCGAGGAAAACAAAATTGTTTACCGTCTTGGGGACTTTTTCAGCATACAATTCGATCACAATATCGCCTTTATCTGTGTGAAATGTCGCCGAATATTTCTTCTGGGGATCGATGCTCATAACAGGTGGAGAGGACCATTGATTTTGTGAGTCAGTCATAATCTTCCTTTCTTGGTGTTTTTATCTTCGATAGTTAGTAATTCAAGCAGGCGGGCTACGACCATATCCATAGCTACGCTGTTAAGACCGCCCTCGGGTATGATCACATCTGCATAACGTTTGGATGGTTCGACGAATTCGAGATGCATCGGGCGTACAGTGGAAAGGTATTGGTGTATGACAGAGATGCTTGTACGGCCTCGCTCAGAGATGTCTCTTTCCAGTCGGCGGATAAATCGAATATCCGCATCGGTATCTACATAGATTTTTACATCGAAGAGCTCGCGTAGATGTGCTTCAGCAAATATCAGGATTCCTTCGACGAGGATAACTCTTTGTGGCTCGATCAGGATCGTATGC
>JBFENN010000496.1:0-1935 GCA_041551115.1 Anaerolineales bacterium | reverse complement strand
TGCACTAAATATGATCATGCCAAGCAAAGCCCGCAGTAATCGATCAATTCTAATTTCTGGGGGAAGAAATAAAGGCAAGATTAGTGATGACAAAAATAACAGTCCAATCAACGGAACGCCACGAACAACTTCGATGATGATTGTACATATCCAGCGGAAAACAGGGAGAGAAGACTGTCTGCCAAGTGCGAGGACGACACCGATAGGAAAAGATAGCGTTATACCGCCGATTGCAAGCAGTAACGTAACTAATAAACCACCCCATAAAGTCGTTGACACAACATCCAGTTTACCAAAAGCATCTGAACCATGTAGCAGGAGTAGATTGCCAGCCAAAGATAGCAGCCATGCAAAGGCTAAATATATGCCGCGAAACTTGCTGTAACCACCGATCTTATAACCAAGCAGTATCACTGCTAAATTCGCTAGCATAAATAATCTGAGCTGCAATGATAATCCACCTTGTGGAGAGGGCCACAATGCAACGAAAATCAGAAATACAGCAAAGGTCAAGGAGAATGTCCGCATCACCCCTCCCCACTTACGCCAACTTGCTCCGAAGAGGAGAGACATGATGATCAGAATCAAACCTATCCGCCATAGTTGCTCGCGTGGATATTGACCTACCAGGTACAGCAGAGGAGCTGTGGTAACAGGTCGCCAGTCTGCAAGGAAGAAAATCCAGCGAAATAGAGAGAATAATACAACAGCTATCAGAGCGGAAGAGCCGATCGTCAATATACTGTTATACCAATTATTGAACAGATTCTTCCGAATCCATATTAAAGGGCCTGGAGGTTCAGGCGGCAGCGATTTACTTTTTGATTTTATATCAGTAGTCACGCTTACCTCTCGATTAACTGGATACGGCGATTATATATATTCAGGATAAATGACGTCACCAGGCTGATGGATAGATAAACAGCCATTACTACTAAGAACACTTGGACAGCTCGACCAGCTTGGTTGATGGTAGTTTTCCCGATAAAGAATATTTCTGGGTAACCAATAAAAATTGCCAAACTTGAGTTCTTGGTAAGATTCAAATATTGGCTAATTAAAGGTGGAATAATCACACGCAGCGCTTGGGGCATAATAACTAACCCCAAAATGTGGGATGATTTCAGTCCAACTGCGCGCGCCGCTTCTTGCTGACCTTTGCTTACTGATTGTATGCCTGCCCTGACTACTTCGGCTATAAATGCTGCTGTATATGTGATCAATCCTACGAGTAATGCAACAAATTCTGGGGTTAGCTGGTAACCACCCTTGAAATTAAACCCACTTAAGACTGGAACATCAGCTTCAAAAGGGTGCCCACCCGCAATTACCAAGCCAATAGCCGGAAAAATAATCAAAATTGCCATGCTGACTAGACCGAAATAGGTATTCCTTCCAGTTGTTTCACGGATTCGACGCAGCACAATCCAGGCTATGATCGCGAATATTATTCCAATTAATGTGAATAGTATAAAAGGAGTGCTTTGAGGGATAAATTTTGGCCAGGTCAGAAATAATCCACGCTGATTCAAATACACCGGTCCGGGCCAGATGTAGCTATCTTGGACGCTCGGAAGTTTTATAAAAACTCCCCGGTACCATAGTAGCAATAACACCAGCAATGGAATATTGCGATGAAACTCGATGAAAGCGAGTGCAATCCTGTTGACCAACCAATTGGTAGATAGACGGGCAATTCCTACGATTGTCCCCAGTATTGTAGCGAAGAAAACACCGACTATGGCTACTTTTAGGGTATTTATCACACCAACTGTAAAAGCATATAAAAAAGACCGAGAGGGGTCATACGGCATATCCGATTCGCCAATAGGGAAACCGGCAGATTCATTTAGAAAGCCAAACCCGAGTGAGAGTCCACGCTGCTCAGCGGAACTAATGACATTGCTGATAACCCAATAAAGCAGTCCAACTGCG
>JBFENN010000495.1:0-1949 GCA_041551115.1 Anaerolineales bacterium | reverse complement strand
GGCTACTCCGCCAGCCATGATCAATAGTCCGAGTATGGTGAACACCCGCAGAGGTCGGTACATGGTATAAGCGCGCACGATGGTTTGGGTGGACTGTACCACATAATTGGGAATATTGCGAACCAATCGTGACGGACGGGCTTGGGGGTTAGTGCGCACCGGCACGTAGGCTACAGCCATGCGGCGGGCGCCGGCTTGAATAAGAGTCTCTAGAGTGTAGGTATAATCGTTCATCACCAGCGTGCGCAGGGCGGCTTCGCGGGATAAGGCGCGGAAGCCGCTGGTAGCATCTGGCGTTCTGATGCCGGAAGCTTGAGCGACCACCCAGCTACCCAGCCTTTGCAGAGTGCGTTTTAATGGTGAAAATGCTGCTAAGTTAGCTACCCCGCGGTCTCCGACAACAATCTCGGCTTTTCCCAAGAGGATAGGCTTAATCAGGTGCTGGATGTCTTCGGCGTGGTACTGGTTGTCCGCGTCGGTATTGACGATGATATCTGCACCGAGTTTCAAGCTGGCTTCCAAGCCTGCCATAAAGCTGGCTGCTAAGCCGGCATGGTGGGGTAGGCGCACCACGTGTGGAACGCCGATCTGGCTGGCAATGTCCGCGGTGTTGTCGGTACTCCCGTCATCGACCACAAGATATTCGATGCGATCAATGCCCGTGAGTTGACGGGGGAGTGCCTGCACAGTGGCAGGCAAAGTTTGCGCTTCGTTATAGCAAGGGATCTGGATGACAAGTTTCACAGACGGTTTAGTTCGATTGGAGGACCAATTTAGCGCGATATAAGCGGTAGATATTGGTCGTAGGATATCTCACCAAGGCGCAGGCTCCATACCGCCGCGCCACGCCCGTTGCCTGCCCAATCGAAGACCCGTACGAAAAGGGCTGCCCCTGTTTGTTCAGGCAAGTTGAACGTATCGAAATTATAACTCCAACCATCGAAACCGTTCCAGTCAGATCCTAATTTCACCCAATCAGAATTAGCCCAGTCCCCAGAGTGCCAGTAGAAATCAACATGACTGATGCCATTGGCCGTTTCACCTGCGGAAGGCAAGTCGTAAGCGGAAACCACTATGGGCACATGACCAATAGGTATCCCTGCACCACCGTTAGGCGCCTTGATTTGGACACCCGGGCTCGAGGTGTCATTGCCGAAGAGCGTGATAGTGTAATTGTATTCACTGCCTCCAGCGGATGGGTGGTTCCAGGGACGTACTTTTATGTAATATGTACCGTCGCGAGTTAGATAATAAGTGAGATACGAATCTGTTTCTACTCCCGGATAGCGGTCATCGTTTTCAACCAGGACTGAGGAGAAATCGCTGTCCAACAAAAATAAATACGTGTCGGGAGTATATAAACCCCCTGCGATAGCGGACAAACCCACCCGATCTCCGGTTTTGCCCGAAAACTGAAAATAATCGTTATCTCCCTGGGGGCAAATCTGTCTGTTGATGGATTGTCCGTAAGCGAGGCTAAGGGCACCAGGCGGGCTTTCGTCTGGTTCGAATGGATCACTGCAAGCAGGCGGGGGATACAAATCAATGCTGAAATCGTCGATGAACCAGCCTTTATGCTGATTGGACGAAGCATCCAGTGTCTCAAAATGGAAGCGAAAGCGAATGGTCTGTCCAGCAAAATCCGAAAGGTCAATGGGCGGGCTCTGCTGCCAAAAGTTAGGCGGATCATCGAAGAGCTGGAGGACATTTTGATAAGGGTTCCCATCTACCGAGATTTGAACCCAGCGCTGGTCCCAATGAGAGCCAGGCTCTTCGGTTTCGTATAGATACCAAAACTGCATCGCGTAGCCTGCGGTGGGGATCGTGAAGGCTGGCGATGTCAGGTAGCCGGAGTTGGGCGTGCCGGTATCGTAATCATTGAGTTGATCGTTGATCTCGTAGTGCCAGCTTATTTTGCCGCCTGGAGTATGGTTATCAATCAGATTTTG
>JBFENN010000494.1:0-1951 GCA_041551115.1 Anaerolineales bacterium | reverse complement strand
GCGCCTCAATACTGAGTAAAGGGCGACAATCATGAAGATCCAGACCGCGCCAACGAAAAGACTCGACCGAATGGTTCGCGTTCTCTGGTTTACCATGATTTGGTCTGACAATTCAAGCGTATCGGGAGCATCATAATATGCAACCACGCGCTCACGCATTAATATGATAACGATCATGGCATACCAAGCTGCAAGCAACAATAATGGCGCCATGGCAAGAATTCGCAGTGTCCATGGGAGCGGATAGGACGTGGCTTCTAAGATGGGCAATCCCAAAACAATGATCGGGCCAATGATGAACAAGCCCAAGCTAAGCAAATGACTCCAACCTTTACGGTTTGATAACCCCCACAAACAGACAAATCCTATCACTCCGCTGAACAGCAGCCAGGCACTTAATAGACCGCCCCAAGTAGTTTGAACGCCCAATTTGGTCCATTCAATATGGGAAACGGTTGTATTGGCGATATCCCATTGCCGGATGCTGCCATCAGCGCCTCCGGTTATCAGTGTGTCCGGAAGCACTCCAGGTGCGATTGTATTTACAGCACTCAGATGCCCGACAAACGTATCGCTACTTTTCCCTCCCGGCACACGAAAGATCCTGGATTTAAAATCAGCGCTGCTTGATAACAGCGAATTTCCATCCGGAGTAAAGACGAGTCTGGTGATAGATGCAAAGTGATTCTCGCCAGTCCATTTGACCTCCCCTGTCTCTGGGTCCCAGAAGTTTACGGTCGTATCATCGCTTCCAGAAACGAGCAACGTATCATCGGGGCTGAAGACGAGAGCGCTAACATCTCCGCTATGACCTAACCAGCCTGCTTGACCTGCTTCATCTTCCCAACTGCCGGACAGCTTTTGAAGTTCAGTTCCATCGTTGGTATCCCAGATTTGAATATCGATGCCGACTGCGGCAGCGACACGTGTCCCATCAGAGGTTACTGCCACAGCCTTAGCTGCGCCGTCAATAGGTCCAATCATACGAATGATCTCTCCGGAAGTGATATCAATCACTCGTACTACCCCATCATCACCAATAGTTGCTAGGATCGATCCATTGGCAGATAATGATGCATCGTTTATCGCTAAATCGCTTGCATTAATATCATGGATAACCTGGCCGCTGGACACTTCAACTACCTTTACTGTGCCATCCTGACCCGCCGAGATAATTGTTTTCCCATCGGGTGAGAAGATGACCCTAGAGACAGGACCATCGTGGAGGCTTACCGCCCTTAGTTCCCAGTTATTCGCCGTGTCCCAGAAGCGGATTGAGCCGTCCTCGATACCACCAGCAACGATGGGCGTAGTCGGATTTGTGGCCAAGTCAAGTACCTGGCTTACAACTCCTAATCGAAATGGGCTTCCAGCATAATATTGTAGGGCGTAGATGATGCTTAGACTGGCAGTTATTGCGACCAGTACCAAAAGGATTTTAATAATTCTTGGACGCGACTTTGCGCCAGAACCACCAGGTGAGTTCATGGCCGTACCCTCCTCATGCTCGTTTAAATGAACGGTCTTGAGAGCCTTCTTTTAACCAGCTCCTCGCTATCCAGGAAATCGAAAGGCACTCATCTGAACAGCAGTTATGCTTGAGTTGCTGTGCAATCTGCCAGGTCTAACTAAATTTTTATGATTCTTCGGTAATAGAGCAATGAGAGGAAATCAAGTTTTTGACCTGATTTCCTCTCTGGTAGATATTGAACTATTCAGGTAAGACCAAGGTCGTGATATCAAAACCGTACCATTCAATGGACAATTCCTCAAGGGTCCCATCGGCATGCATTTCTGCCAGAATTTCGTTTAATTTTTCAACGAATTTGTCAGATGGACCACGGCTCTTGTCCAAGGAAAAGACCAGCGGTTCATAGAATGCTGGAGTGCCTATAATCTTGAGCGGTACACCGCTGCTGATCGCTTCCTCAATCGTTGGCTGCGCTGACAT
>JBFENN010000493.1:0-1953 GCA_041551115.1 Anaerolineales bacterium | reverse complement strand
TTGTGAGCACAATATGGAGGTTACACCGACAACCAGGCCTAAAACTTCAGCGATCCGTCTGGCAGGAAACACTCTGACAACTAGCATGACGATCAGGCTTGCGAAACCGGCTGCCGCGGAGGCCACCGCGATCAACACCAGCAGGACAATCGGGTAGTACACCCAGCGATATCCCCCTGCAAACCCCAAGCCAAATAAGACCGGTAATCCGAACAGCAGTACAAATGCGAGGTTAGGCAGGACCGCCTGCAGCAGTTTTGCCAGGAATACAGCTCTGATGGGTATGGGGGAGCTCAGCAGGAAATCCATGTCCCCCGCTAGGTAGAGTGCCTGCAGCAGGAAGCCAAAACTGGTCAAGAACAATCCCACAAACGCGGCAGTGACGACAAAACCGGGCAGTCCAGTGCTGATCGAGCCTAGGTCTCCCATGATCGAATTAATTTCGGGCGAGCGGATAAACCTCAACAGCTGCCAGCTGAGATAAAACGCGAAGCCCATCCCTACCACGATGATCACCAATAAGAATAGGTAGCCAATCCTACCGCGCCAGGTTGACCTGCGGAAACCGCCAACGGCGAGGACCATCCGCATCCTCAATAACACAAGAACGCTGTGTAAAATTGTACTGTTTTGACGAATAGGGTGGGTCATGGTATCCATCAGGATAATACATCCGCAATTTCAGCATATTCTGCCCCACCGGTTAGGGACAAGAATATGTCCTCTAGACTAGTCCCGGCTTGGGATAGACTCTGTGAGCGCAGTTCTTCCATGGTGCCAACAGTGATCAATCGACCTTGGTGGATGATCCCAATCCGGTCACACATCCGCTCTGCAATCTCTAAAATGTGCGTGGATAGGAAGATTGCCGCCCCGCGTTCCGTCATCTGGTGGAGGATATCCTTGATTAAGCGGGCCGATTTCGGGTCCAATCCGACGGTTGGCTCATCCAGAACTAGGACTTTCGGATCGTGCAGGAGTGCAGCTGCCAGCGCCGTCTTCTGCTGCATTCCATGGCTGTACGAATCGATGGTCTGATCGATCGCCTCACTCAGGTCAAATAATCTGTACATTTCTTCAATGCGGCGTTCGACCTTGTCGGCGTCCATCCCATACAGGTCCCCGACGAACCGCAGGAACTCGCGGCCCGAGAGCTTCCCATACAGGTTCGGGGTATCCGGGACATACCCTTTGACAGCTTTGGCAGCCAGCGGATCAGTCTGGATGTTATAACCAGCGACGTATGCTTCCCCGGCAGTCGGTTGCAATAGGCCGACGATCATCTTGATTGTCGTAGTCTTACCTGCGCCATTCGGTCCAAGGAAACCAAAGATTTCCCCGCCCATGACTTCCAGCGAGACTTGATCGACCGCCAGTTTATCACCATAACTTTTTGTCAACTGCCTGGTCAGGATTAATGGTTCAAGGTTCATGATTCACCTTTTGGGCGCGATGTGTAATCGCGCAACAGCAATATGGGACTGCCCACGACACTTATGCAGGGTTGTCCATCTGAACATGCTTCCATTCTGGGTCATTAAAGTGCTGGATTTCGATCAGGTAGCCATTCGGATCACGCAGGAAACAGTGGTAGATCTGATATTCTGGGTTTAGGGTTGGCTCCTTTTCAAACGGCACACCATGAGCTGTAAGGTGTCTGTGCCACTCATCAACCTGGTCGCTGACCAGGGTAAAGATCACTCCCTGGTGGTCAGCCGGGGGAGCCTGGCGTTCGCAGAAACCGAGGAACGCGCCCTCCCGGACTTGATAGATCCTGCAGGCACCCTGGTCCAAAGCTAAAGGGAATCGGAACAACCGCTCGTAGAAGTCGGCTGTATCGTCTAAGTTGTCTGTGGAGAGAAATGTAATTTGCGCATCTATAGGCAGCACTGCCATATTGCACCTCATGTAATCGAATTCTTCTCCTGCGGCCCTAGATCACACCCATACCTT
>JBFENN010000492.1:0-1958 GCA_041551115.1 Anaerolineales bacterium | reverse complement strand
GGCACTGGAACGGATGTTGACGTATTCTATATTGTTTATCAGCTCGCTGGAGGGAAGGATTGCTGGGAGATCATTTCTATTGTACCGATCGAAGGCGACAATTCGGGAGTGTACGAGTTTCATGTAACGCTATCGGGTGAAGCACTAGCACACAGCTTCGGAATCTCTACGGTGGATATCTATGGCAATGAAAGCAGCCTATCTAGAACCGCCTCGGTAGCAGGACCATGATACGTAATTGATTTAGGTGCAGGTATTTTACTAATCCAAATAACTTAACAAGCGAGGAAAGCATGAACACTAGAAAATTTATGATTTTGATTATGAATGGATTTATGATTGCCCTGTTAATTTTCGGCATCAGCAGCAGTCTGCAACCAGGGGTCCAAGCTCAAGAACCTAAACCAGGCGATTTCCCAGAGCGGAAAGCGACATACGCGACGAGCCAAGGGTTGCTCAGCGTGGAAACCATAAACCCAGCCAACGCGTTGCAGCTAGCCCAGGCGATGGGCATACCGGACGGAGACCTGGTCACTGCAAGCCTGATGGGCAGTGACCCTGCCGGTGTCGGGGTCAGCGATGCATCGTTAGGCACGTGGTTCCCTACTGAAGGTGACTCCTTTGCAATCCTCTCCACCGGTCAGGCCGCGTTCGCTTCCTCTCCAAACAATTCGGACAGCCTCTCATTTGAACTGGATGGTCTCGATAACAACCTAGGTACAGACATGGTACGCTTGCATTTAAACCTGAATGTACCGGCAGCCTACAACTGCCTTAACTTTGACTTTGCATTTTACTCAGAAGAATTTCCCGAGTTTGTTGGCACGATCTTCAACGACACTTTCACGGCGCAGTTAAACAACTCTTCTCTGACAGTGAATGGTCAAGATTACGTCGTGGATGCACCCGGCAACTTTGCTTTCGACACCCAAAACAACATCATCTCGATCAACACCGCGTTTGGGGTTGCTCCGGACACCGGGACCACCTATGATGGTTCTACGCCAAGCATACGTGCCAGCGCAGTGGTGATACCCAATTCAAATGTCGATGTCTACCTATCCGTCCAAGACCTGGGGGACTCAATCTATGACTCATCCGTCTTCTTGGATCGTTTCTTTTGGAGCCAGGATGCCGCCTGCGCGGGTGGCGCGGCGGTCGATACGGATGGTGATGGTTTGCTAGACAACTGGGAGACCAGCGGGCTGACCATTGATGGTACGCTGGTTGACCTGCCTGCGATGGGTGCTGACCCACAACACAAAGATATATTTGTCGAGATCGACTGGATGGGCAATCCCGGCGACGGTCACAATCACCTACCCGATCCGGATGCTATCCAAGCGATCGTTGACGCCTTTGACAACGCGCCAGTCAGCAACCCAGATGGCGAGACTGGCATCCACCTGCATGTCGACTCCGGTCCAAATGCCCCGCTAACTTGGGGAGAGGCTGCCACTTGGGGCTCACTCAGTGATGGTGATGAACTTACACACCAAACCAACATATCTACTTGCAGTGGTAGCTTCAGTTGGAGTGGATTCGATACCATCAAGGACGCCAATTTCATTGAAGCGCGTGAAGCGATCTTCCACTACAACGTCTGGGGACACAGCATGTGCAGCACGAAATCCGGCACCAGCGGTATCTCCCGCAACAGCAGCGGAGCGGCATTCGGCGATGGCGCCAGCGATTTCATCGTCAGCTTGGGCGGCTGGTCAGGCCAGACCGGGACCGAAGATCAGCAGGCCGGCACCTTTATGCATGAGCTCGGTCACAACCTGGGACTGCGGCACGGTGGTGAAGACCACAAGCAGTGGAAGCCGAATTACCTCAGCGTGATGAATTACTCCTTGCAGACACGCGGTCTTATGATTGGCGGTACCCAGGGACATTTCGACTACTCCCGGTACGACCTTGCCGATCTAAACGAAAGCAGCCTGAACGAGGCTAATGGC
>JBFENN010000491.1:0-1961 GCA_041551115.1 Anaerolineales bacterium | reverse complement strand
TGGATTTCGCAGATCATGCAATCCTCGACAACAGTGCGTTCTTTTTTGTAGGTCTTCACACGATCATAAGTAATATCTGCCAGAAGGTGTATCGATCTGTATCCAGTGTGCTTTGGATTTCTGATGTAGTCTTCCAAAGACCTCGGCTTGATGCGGAACTGCTTGGTAGCTTGGATATAGTCCAGCATACCGTAGCAATCATCAATAAACCAGCAAATCACTCTCGCGCCAATTAGGTCCGTGATAACTTCGGTCGGATAGTGGAATATTGGCCAATTTGTCTGCTCCAGTTTCCGGAGAAAACTCGCCAATGACTTGACTCTAGCCGACACGTCAACAGCTCTAGACGGGAGCTTGTTTTCTTGAGTGTAAGCCGAAGCCAGTTGATCAAGCCTGATTTTGAGAAGTTGGCTTATCAATTCCAGTTCGTCTTCGTAGGAATCGAAGAACTGAATGGTTCTTTCGGTTAAGAAGTCTCGCCGTTCCTTTTGGGTTTGAGGCTCGGCCATGACTCACTCCTGCTCGTTATTTCGTCTATCCAATGGAAATTTCACTTGCTGGGCGTATAAATAGTGATAGTTGCTTAATTAGAGCCAAACATAGCGAATCGCGCTGCGTAGCACTTGGGCGATGCTCAACCAGCTGCAAATTGGGTTGGACTGCTCCTAATGATAATGTTATTGTAACTTATTCAATTTCCCTTTTCGCATGTATGTATCCCCTATAGTTCTTACCGTTCTTGTACACGCTGATCAATTTACTATTGCCGTTCCTTGCTCATCTAATTATCCTTCCTAAGGTCCTCATAACGAAAGCAGGCAGCGATCTGCCACCTGCTTGTACAACTTGGAAAGTTATTGTCTATTAATCTCGGGCGGCTTGAAACAGTTCTTTTAATGCGACCACAATCGTTGCACCAGCGACAAAGGTTACCACAAATGGCAGGACTAATGAAAAAGCTGTCCCCACTACGGGTATACTATTAAGCGCCGTTGCGGAAAGAGTTAACGCAATCGCAGCCAACAAAAAGCTCCGTGTGTCTTCGGCGGTGACATTGAGAATGCCAACAATCACGCCTAGAACCGCCAACACCCAAATCGCCCAGTCGGGTTGATAGAAAAGCCCGGCGAGCACGGCAATTACAAGGCCAATAATAAAAGCCCATTTGCCAATTCTTGCAGTATTCATATTAATCTCCTTTCGAATAGTGGATTACATTGGCGAATAACAGTGCACATCATCTTAAAGATGTTGCAACGTTTCACTACTATATAACACTTTTTCGGTAAATACGTTATGGAATTATCTCGATATTTGGCTGGGAAGAAGGTTATTAGAGTGGATTCGCCTGCAATATGGCTATCTTGACCCAGCGGAGAACCATGTTACCCGAGGTCTGAACCCATTCGCAAAAGCATTTCATGTAATTGATTCTGCAACGTGCAAAGACAGCTATTAGAAATCTTTGAAGCGGTAGATATCCACAGCCGCAAAATGTGAATCAATTTTGCAGTAGATGGTCAGCTTCTTATTCGAGTTCTTGGCAGCCCGGGCGATTATCGGAGATCTGGGTATAGTCGAAAGGGGTTTTATAGACAGAGAAGAGGCTGATATCCGGCAAGAGTTCGTATTGACCATTGAAATAACGGTTGAAAATTACCCGAAAGCTATTTACAGGTGAGATTTGGTTATATAAATCCACGTTGCCATTATCAGGGAGGTAATAAGCGCTTAATATTTTCATGCGGTATTTTGGGGCTAACTCGACACCACCGTGGTCTGCTTGCAGGATAATGACCGGTGGGGTCTCCGATTCATATAACATCGAACCCAGCATTGGTATGAGCTGTTGATTCAAAAAGGTCACCTGGTCGCGGTACGCAGCAAAATTCTCTTGGTCGTAATCCCTAAATTCTCCGTCTGGACCAAAGACATAGGGTGGGTGGGGGATCACGAGATGT
>JBFENN010000490.1:0-1965 GCA_041551115.1 Anaerolineales bacterium | reverse complement strand
GAATAAGCCGATAGGAACGCCATCAAACAAGGATCGGTATCGTTCCTCACTCTGGCGTAATTCCTGAGTGCGTTCTGCAACCAGTTCCTCCAGCTGTTCCTGGTATTTACGCAATTCAGCCTCCACACGAGCACGCTCCTCGATCTCGCGTTGGGCTTCATCGAACAAGCGCGCGTTCTCGATGGCGATCGCAGCTCCCTGGGCGAAGAGTTTAAGTAAGTGTAAGTCAGGCGCGGCGAACTTGCGGGTAATTTCAGCAGCAACCACGCTGATCACGCCGATCAACCTCTTGCCCAATAGCAATGGAACTGCCATGATGGCATGCAGCTCATCCGCGGAATATTTAGCAACTCTCTTCTCCCAGGTAGAGTAATCTTCCAGGATCAGAGGTTGTCCGGTTTTTGCGACCAAACCCATTGCTCCATCACCAACCTTATGTCGCGTTCCAACATAACTCTGGCTGAAACCAAGGCTAACAACGATTTCAACTTCCTGGTTAGCTTCATCATAAAGGGCCAGCTCCCCGCCAGCCGCAACCAATAATCCCGCCGCGCGTTCCACGATAGCTTCGAGCAAAACGGGCAATTCGAGTTCAGCGGTCAATTCAGTTAATGTGGTCCGCAACGCATCCAATTCATCCCCCCGCTGGCGCTCTTTGGTCAGCAAGCGTGCTTTCTCAATCGCAATTCCAGCTTGCTGGGAGGCTGCAGTGAGCAATTCAAAATCTCGAGGACTGAAATCATCGATCTTCTTGCTCTCCGCAACCAGGACTCCGATCACCTTCTCACCCACGCAGACCGGCACATCTACCTCAGAACCACCCATACCATAAAAATAGCGTGGATCTTGATTGACATCCGGGGTATATTGTAATTTGCCATCCAACAGCGGCTGTTCGCTCAGGCCTTCACCAGCTGCTAACGGAGATGGTGGATCGACGAATCCAACAGAAGCTGCCATGACCCGCTTGCCGGACGTTTCTTCCACTAAAAAGAATGCCACAAAGTCATACCCGAGCGTATCATGCAGTCCATCTACCACACTTTGGCAGACTCCTCCCTCATCTTGAGCGGTGGCAAGTTCAGCACTCAATCGATATAGGGCAGCCTGTAGACCCACCGCAACCTTTCCATCGGAGCGTGATGTGCTCTGCTTATCCCGGTTTCCTTCTTGTCTGTCAATCATAGGATCATCTCCCCGTTGCTGAATCCAACGGATAACGTTTACAAACCACTCGAAGTTATTTTATCTTATTATTACGTGTCCTTCTTCTCAAGATCAGCTAAGTGGAACCCTCGCCAAATTCGATAAGAATCCAGATTATCTGTCACTTTGAGGCCCAGCCCCTGGTCCCTTCGACCCAGGATGGGGCTTCTCTCAGGATGACAAGGCAAGTCCCATCAACCAACTTAGCTGAAACATCCTTAAGCTGGAATAAAGAAGATATCAGTAGCTTTAAACCATTTACTTCAGCCAGTAGTCTCTGGTTCAGGCATGGATCTTTCCCGGCATGTAAGAAACGAATTCTTAAATATCATCTAAACTATTATCGCTTTAACGATCCATACAACACTTTTGCAGGAATGCCTTCATGGCCTTAAAAATACCAGCAGCTACCCAAACCCACAAAAAAGATGTCGATTACGTCTTCCACGAACTCATACGCAGCATCTGCCCCGTCTGCTGGCGGGTGATCGATGCCCAGGTACTGTTGCGCGAGGACAAAGTATATATGCGTAAACGCTGTCCCGAGCACGGGAAGTTCGAATCGCTGGTTTACGGTGATGCCCAGGCATATACTGGGGACACCAAATTCAACAAACCGGGCACCATCCCGCTGCAATACTCGACCGAAGTCGTCGCCGGCTGCCCCCATGATTGCGGTCTCTGTCCCGACCACCAGCAGCACGCCTGTGTTGGCATCATCGAAGTCAACACCGCCCGCGATATGGATGCCCGCTGTGT
>JBFENN010000489.1:0-1973 GCA_041551115.1 Anaerolineales bacterium | reverse complement strand
TGGATCTTTGCGCTGAGTCTGGGCTGGCTACCAGTCGCGGGTTGGGGTTCGCAGCCACCATACTTACTTGGTTTCCTGCCGCAACTATCTGAGTTTCTCAGCTGGAGCTACTGGTCCCATGCCATTTTGCCGGTATTTGCACTCGGCACCGCCTCAGCCGCAGGCATCGCCCGACTGACACGCGCCAGCTTGCTGCAGGTAGTCCGGGAAGATTATATCCGCACCGCACGAGCGAAAGGCTTGCGTGAGCGGGTCGTCGTGACGGTACACGCCTTAAAGAACAGCTTAATCCCGGTGGTGACGATCCTTGGCCCGATGTTTGCGGCACTGGTAACCGGCACTTTTGTTGTGGAGCAGATATTTGGTATCAACGGGATGGGCAAACATTTTGTGCAAAGTGTAGGCAACCGTGATTACCAGGTGATCACCGGCTTAACACTGCTCTATGGTTTCATGCTCATTGTTGCTAACTTGCTGGTTGACATCACATACGCCTGGCTGGATCCGCGGATCCGCTACGATTAGTAGGAGGTATTCATGGCAGTTGCAGAACTTGTACCTGAACAGACTCTAGTGCGCAAGGAACGTAGCCTGTGGGAAGAGGCGATGATCCGCCTGTTGCGGAATAAGGTCGCGGTAATCAGCGGGATTTTTATCATTGTATTGTTCTTAGCGGCGATCTTCGCTGACTTCATCACGCCATTTGACTACGCCACCCAGGATTTGTTGAACAATAATGCTGTCCCAGAATGGATGCTGTTCTTGCTGCCAGAAGGGGCTGAAAATTACGCCACCATCTCGGATAAATTCCCCTTAGGCGCAGACCACCTGGGGCGCGATTTATACAGCCGCACCGTGTACGGCGCTCGCGTTTCACTTGGATTTGCGCTGGTCGCGTCATTCGTCAGCTTGGTGATCGGTACGATCTACGGCATGATCTCAGGTTATGTTGGTGGTAAAGTTGATAATGTATTAATGTGAGTCGTTGATTTCTTGTATGCCTTCCCGTTCCTGGTAGTCGTCATCCTATTGCAAACTTATTTTAAAGCGCTTGAACGACGCGGGGGAGCCAACTTCATTTTTGAATTGAATGACAGCATGGGCGGCATGTTTTTCCTGTTCATCGCCATTGGCTTGATCGACTGGGTCGGCATGGCACGCATCGCACGCGGCCAGGTCCTGCAGTATAAAAGAATGGAATTCGTTGAAGCTGCGCATGCGGTCGGAGCTGGTGATTCGCGCATCATCATTAAACACCTACTGCCGAATATTTTAGGACCTCTCATCGTAGCTGAATCATTGAATATACCGACTTACATCTTTTTAGAGGCGTTTTTGAGCTTCATTGGTTTGGGAGTCAATCCTCCCACACCAAGCTGGGGCATCATGATAAATGAAGCTGTTCAAGGTTTACGTAGTTTCCCGAACCAGGTACTGGTTCCTGCTTTGGCGCTGTGCTTTACTACCTTGGCATTTAACTTCCTCGGTGATGGCCTGCGGGATGCACTGGACCCGAGGCTAAAGCAGTAACCTGTCGGCTGCTACAGCCAAAATGCCCGGTTGTTCTGGCGATCTGTGAACTGTGATTGCATCAGAATAGCCGGGTTTTATTCTATAGAGGGAGTGATTTTATGAGTGGCAGCAAACATAACTCAAAGACTATTCATCCAATTGTACTTGCACTGCTGGTCACCAGCTTGACCATCCTGCTGGGTGCTTGCGGACCTACGGTTGAGAAAGGGAAAAAACCTTCCGAAAATTGGAGCCGGAGCATAAATCTAGGCGACACGATCGGATCCGTCGGCCTGGTTGTCGACAGTACCGAACAGAGCACGCACATGGTATGGCCATCTGATGGACAAGATGGTATTTTCCTGCAGTATCTTCAGCTAAACGATAATGCAGAAATCGTTGGGCGGCAGGAGCTGGATTTTCCCGGCAGCTTACGCTTTCCAGGGCTGATCCTGGGTGAT
>JBFENN010000488.1:0-1985 GCA_041551115.1 Anaerolineales bacterium | reverse complement strand
CTTGCCAGCCGGGCTGACCTAATTCACGCTGAGGCGGTTCGTGCCCGCCTCAACGGCGCTCGTTATAATCCGACCTCCCGTCTCCTGACCCTTGGCGAAATGCCTAAGCAAAAGTATGGACAAACGCTGGTAGTGGCAGCAGGTACGTCCGATCTGCCAGTTGCTGAAGAAGCGTGCGGCGTACTTGCATTTCTGGGAAATGAGGTGAGTCGCCTGTACGACGTCGGAGTGGCCGGTGTCCATCGCTTGTTGGATCAAATAGATACCCTTTCCCAGGCAGACGTGGTTATCGTGGTTGCTGGAATGGAGGGCGCATTGCCCACGTTGGTGGGTGGTCTAGTGGCGGTACCGGTAATCGCTGTTCCTACCAGTGTCGGCTATGGTGCGAGCTTTAATGGATTATCAGCCTTGTTAGGCATGCTCAACAGCTGCGCATCAGGCGTTACAGTAGTGAATATTGATAATGGACTGGGTGCAGCAGCGGCAGTCCACCGCATCCTGCAACACACTCGCTCCAGATTTCCTTCAAACGACGAACGCTAACGACAAGCCATGACGCGGATTGCATACCTCGACTGTTTTGCGGGGGTCAGCGGCGACATGCTGCTTGGTGCGTTGCTGGACATAGGCTGGGATTTAGCTGAGCTGCAAGCAGTGGTTGATGCATTGAAGTTAGGTGAAATCTCTATTGAGGCATCCCCCGTTAAGAAGCACAACCTGATGGGAACACAGGTCACCATCCATGCGCCTGAAACTCAAAGTTTACGCCGTCCTGCCGAGTTAACAGCCCTTCTCGATAAGGCTGATATTGATGAGTCCATACGCAGTCGTGCGAAAGAGATCATATTGAAATTAGCCCGTGTCGAGGCACGAGTACATGGTGTCAACCTTGAAGCTGTCCATTTCCACGAGTTGGGCGCGATTGATACGATTGTGGATGTAGTAGGGGTGGTTTCCGGACTAGAGGCATTAAGCGTGAAGCAAATTGTATGTTCTCCACTACCTTGGTCGCATGGGACGCTAAAGACGGAGCACGGCGCTATTCCTTTACCGGGCCCAGCGGTAACAGCTTTGCTGGAAGGTGTGCCGGTGACCGGCGTCGATATCCATGGTGAAACGGTCACACCTACTGGTGCAGCGTTGGTCACTGTCCTGACCAACAAATTTGGCCCGATGCCGGATATGACTCTGTCTAAAATTGGCTACGGTGCAGGCAGCCATGATTGGCCTCACCTTCCCAATCTGCTGCGCTTAGTTATTGGAGAATCTGCCAAGTCAAATACTCTCGCGACATCTGAAACTCTAGTTGTTTTGTCTTCAAACATTGATGACATGAACCCGGAATGGTATGGTCCGTTGGCGGAGGCAATGTTTTCAGCAAATGCTTTGGACATATGGCTGACGCCAACATACATGAAGAAATGGCGTCCGGCTATCATGGTGGAAGTTCTGTGCAAACCAGAGGATGCTGCTGGTCTGCGTGCGTTACTTTTTCGTGAAACTACTACACTCGGCGTCCGCGAGCAGCAAATATCACGCTGGGCTTTGCTCCGCAAGATAAGAACTGTGGAAACCCCGTATGGGAGCATTCGGGTGAAGGTAGCCTACATAAATGATGCTGAACACAAATTTTCACCAGAGCACGATGATTGCGTGGTGGCTGCATCCAAACACAATGTAAGCACGCGCGAAGTTTGGCTGGCTGCAATTGAGGCTGCCCAACTTCTCAATGTGACTGACTAGGTTTTTATGGATGTTTGATGATATGTCAATAAAATAGCATACCAATGATTGATTTTGACCCATAATCATCGGGAAGGGGTTCATCCCTGTGCCCTGTTTCCCTTATATCTGACCGATACCCCTGGGATACCAGTACCCAATCCAGGGCACAGGCGACAATGATTAGATTTTAAATTGCAATGACACCCTCTTTAGATGTTGGCCAACATCATTTATAAGCACTTGTCTACCAGATGGGGGTG
>JBFENN010000487.1:0-1988 GCA_041551115.1 Anaerolineales bacterium | reverse complement strand
GTACCACCGACGAGGTTAGTAGTTTAGATGCCCGTGACGCGTATGCTACCCATGACTGGGAGATCATTAAAAACACAGGTGATGCTCTCATGGGTTATGTCCCCGGCACGAGCGACTTAATTCCCCGTCTTGCTGAGGACTTTCCCGTGCGAAGTGATGATGGTTTGACCTACACCTTTACCTTGCGGGAAGGCATAAAGTTCGCTGATGGTACAAACCTGACGGCACAAATGGTCGCTGATAGCATTAACCAAACCATCTCACTTGGTGGGGATGTCTCGGGTTTCATTGCCGGATATGTGGAAAGTGCTGAGGCCACGGACGACCGTACTTTGATCTTCCATTTGACTCAGCCTTGGGCCGTGTTCACAGCCCTTGCGGCTACGGCTCCCTTCGTTCCTACGAATCCCAATGATTTTCCAGCTGACGAACTCAATCAGTATCCGGACCAGCTGATGGGCGTGGGGCCTTACATGATGGTCGAGCACACAGTTGGTGAACAGATGGTGCTTGAGATTAACCCATACTACTGGGGTGATAAGCCCGCGGTCGATCGTATCATTATGCGTTACTTCGCCGATCCCACCACGATGGGTCAAGCAGTTGAGACTGGTGAAATCGACATCGCGTGGCGCATCTTGGGTGCGGTGGAGGCTGTAAGATTGGGGACGGTAGAAGGGCTGGACCAACAGAAGGTCAACGCTCCGTCGCTTCGATACATCTGTTTCCAGCACCAGACCGAACCTCTCTCGGACATTCGTGTCCGTCAAGCGATAGCGGCCGCTATTGACCGTGAGGCCATCGTAGATCGAGTGTTCGAGGGGCGAGCAATCCCTGCATACTCACCGTTGCCCGAGGGATACCCATACTTCATCGAGCCTTTCTTGGACATGTGGGGCACCCGCGATCTGCAAGGAGCCATTGATCTGTTGACCGAGGCGGGCTACACAGCCGATAATCCTGTGGTTCTGGAATTCTGGTACCCACCAGAGCACTATGGCACCACAACCGCCGATGTGTTCCAGGTCATAACGGAGCAGATTTTAGAAACCGGCTTGGTCGAAGTGAATGCCAATGCTCAGAACTGGGCTACCTACATCACAGCCGCAGTCGAAGGTGAATACCCGATCTATATATTGGGTTGGTTCCCCGACTTTGTATTTCCGGACACTTGGCTGTTCCCGTGGGCTGATTCGACTCAATCAGCAGGCTTAGGCTTGGATTACAACAACCCAGAAATGGATGATTTGCTTCTTAGAGCGGCTACCGCTCCTGCCGAGGATCAAGAAGCTCTGTATCACGAAGCGCAGAGATTCTATGTTTCGGAAGTTGTGACTATTCCATTGTTTTGGGAGCCGGAATACATCACCTACGCCGAAAATATCAGCGGGATCAAGATCGGCCCACCCTTCGAGTTCATCTATGCTGAACTTGAGGTCGCCCCATAAGCTCGTAAGCTGAAGTACAGCTAAACTAGCATATGTATACCCGGATAGGGGTGAGGCAGCCCCTCACCCCTATTCTCATGTAATATTCCATAAAGGACTGCACTCATGAGTTCCTCATTACGTAACTTTCTCATTACCCGATTACTGCTTACTATACCCATGGTGTTCATATTGACATCGCTGGTCTTCTTCGTTATGCGGGTATTACCGGGTGATCCGATTAACTCAACCCTAGGCCCGCGAGTATCTGAGGAACAACGCGAGGCTTTTCGGGCGGAATTAGGTCTGGACCAACCTATTCTCAAGCAATACGTCGCCTTTCTCCGCAATACGGTGCGGTTTGATTTTGGTGTATCGATGATTGGTGGCAACAGGCCAATCCGTGACGAATTGGCTGAGGTTTTCCCTGCGACTTTAGAACTTGCCGTACCCGCGATGGCTTTTACTGCGTTGTTCGGTGTGTACAGCGGCGCTTATGCTGCTCAAAATCGTAAGCGCTTTGTAGACTATGGCCTGCGACTTTTTAGTATCGTTATATAT
>JBFENN010000486.1:0-1989 GCA_041551115.1 Anaerolineales bacterium | reverse complement strand
GATATTCGTGTTGGATTTACGACAGTCTTTCACAGTTTAACCGGCAGCGAACGATTACCCGCAACAGAGCTGCGTAAACGGCTCTTGCTGTGCCTCTTTGCTCTGGGCACAAACGCCGGCCTAACCAGCGTTAGCATGGGCAACCATGGTGTGAGCTATGCCAATCTACAGTATACGCGCCGTCGCTATATTGACCGCGCCTCTTTACGACAAGCCGTACAACATGTTGTTGATGCGACTATGAAAATAAGGCAACCGGCCATTTGGGGTGCAGACGAAACATGGTGTGCTTCTGACTCTAAACAGTTTGCTGCCTGGAACCAAAATCTGCGAACCCAATGGCACAAGCGGTATCGCCGTGCTGGTGTTATGGTCTACTGGCATGTTGCCAAGAATTCCTTATGCATCTATTCGCAGCTTAAGGCGCCATCGTCATCCGAAGTTGCTTCGATGATCGAAGGCGTGTTGCGGCATTGTACTGAACAACAAGTCGACCGCAATTACGTTGATACACATGGTCAAAGTGAAGTTGGTTTCGCTTTTTGCCGATTGCTTGGTTTTCAGTTGATGCCAAGGCTGAAGAATCTGCCGAAACAGCGATTACGTCTTCCTTTTATAGAAGATACGGCTCGCTACCCCAACCTGCTGGCGATCCTCGGCAAAGCGATCAACTGGAAACTCATTCGGGACCAGTATGATGAAATGGTGAAATATGCGACCGCTTTGCGTTTGGGAACGGCAGATTCCGATGCGATCTTGAAACGATTTAACCGGAACAACTATCAACATCCGACTTACAAAGCACTATCAGAGCTGGGCCGTGCGATCAAGACAATTTTCCTTTGCAAATACTTGGGCGACCCGGCTGTCCGCAGAGAGGTTCAAGAGGGACTGAATGTCATTGAAAGCTGGAATAGCACCAATGGATTCATCTTCTATGGTAGACAGGGTGAATTCAGCAGTAATGACATCGCGTCACAGGAAGTATCCTTGTTGGCGCTGCATCTGCTGCAATCTTCGTTGGTTTACATCAATACCTTAATGGCACAGGAAGTGTTGGCTGAGCCAGTATGGTCCGAACAAATGACAGAGGCTGACTGGCGGGGCTTAACGCCGCTTTTTTATAGACACGTCAATCCGTATGGCACCTTCGATATTGATATGGAGAAACGGATTCCTTTTGACCTGTCTTAACGACGTTATCGCACTGCAAAATGACTTGTGATTCCACCCCATAACACAGGTTATAATGTCCTGTGTTATGGGTGAATTTCGGTTATCACAGGACAGTCTCGCATGAATCGCATTATTGCTTATCTCCGAACATCGACTGACAAACAGGATCTGCAGGCGCAGAAACTGGAAATTCTTGAGTATGCTCAGCAAAATCGCATGCAAGTCGATGACTTTATCGCCATTTCAATCTCTTCACGCAAAAGTCAACGAGCCCGCCGTTTGGAAGAGTTGCTGGACCGGTTGCAGGCTGGGGACACTTTGTTAGTCACTGAGTTGAGCCGACTCGGTCGGAGTACTGGCGAGGTTATCAGTTTGATTGACGGGCTTGTTGCCAATGATGTGCGCGTGATTGTCATCAAACAAAATCTGACGCTGGACCAATCTCAAGACGATATTCAGTCCTTGGCCATGATCACGCTACTTTCGCTGTTCGCCGAAATGGAGCGTATGATGATCTCACGACGCACGAAAGAGGCATTGGCGATTAAACGATCCCAAGGGGTCCAACTAGGCAAACCGAAAGGAACAATCCAGGCCAGTATGTACGATAAAGATAGGGAACGAATTGTAGAACTGCTGAGTTATGGTGTATCGATGCGCAGCATTTCGACTGAGCATCTGAAGTATGGGTATCCATCAAGCCTCAACACCTACATCAAAACCCGCAATTTACGTGCTGAGGCAGACAATCTCAGGCAAAAACGCGGCTAAAGGTGGCAGTTGATGACACGTATGTTAAACAACCGCCAATAT
>JBFENN010000485.1:0-1989 GCA_041551115.1 Anaerolineales bacterium | reverse complement strand
GTGGAAAAAAGGGGAGCATCGTCACAGCTTACCTGACCCATATTCCAGGCACTCGTGTCATTTGCGTAGATGAGATGGGACCCATCGCAGTCAATACCTATCCAGGGAAGAATGGATCATAGGACCGAATCGAGCAACGTTCGAACCCGATTATGGCCGTAGATGTAAGCTTTGGACGCATGGCGCTTTTGAACCTGCGATTGGACAGGCCGCCATTCTGATGAGCCCGGGTCGAGATAGTGCCAGTCATATCCAACTGCTGGAGAAGATCTTTGTAGAATTTC
This sequence comes from Anaerolineales bacterium, assembly GCA_041551115.1. Classification (GTDB taxonomy): domain Bacteria; phylum Chloroflexota; class Anaerolineae; order Anaerolineales; family UBA4823; genus DAOVXM01. The sequence continues at coordinate 1,705 of JBFENN010000485.1, read as the reverse complement.
CTGCGGATCGCTGGTTGATTATCGAAGATAATCTCAGCATTCATGTTTCTCGGCAGGTAAAACTTGCTTTGGCAGCCTGGCCGGAGATTCAAGTCCTTTTCTTCCCAAAGTACGCTTGTTGGTTGAATTTGATCGAGCCCAGGTGGAAGCAATTGCGTTCCCTGGCTCTCAAAGGAAGACGATTTGAGAACCTGGATGAGTTGACTGATGCCCTCAATCAAGCTTTGGACTACTGGAATGAATGTCGCCATCCATACACCTGGAAAAAGAAACCCCAGGAACAAATGACTTTGCTCGGCGGTTATAGCGTTTGTAAAGGTGCAGAATAATTACTTCTTAGCGAGAGAACCACTAAATACTCTGTAAAGAAAGTATAGTTAGTATTTTGACATATCCCGTCAGATCGATGAAAATTACGGGATGAAAAAACAACATGTCCAACTTACCGAAAATGATCGCACTTACCTCAAAGAACTCCTTAGCAAAGGTGAACTGGCTGTCAAGACCTACAAACGAGCCTTGGCGCTCCTGGAACTGGACCGTGGAAAAACCTACACGGCTGATGCGAAGACCATCCAAACCTCCCCTATCACAGTCTCCAGGTGGAGCCGAAAATATGCTGATGTGGGCCTGAATATACTCATCGACCAACCCCGGTCGGGTCGTCCACCAGAAATCGATGGTGCCCAACGAGCCAAGGTGACAGCATTGGCCTGCAGCGACCCGCCCAAAGGATATGCACGTTGGTCACTGCGAATGTTGGCCGATAGAGCCGTCGAACTGGGCTATGTCGAGCATATCTCGCATACCCAGGTCGGAGAGATACTCAAAAAAACGATCTAAAACCGCATCTCAAGCGAAGCTGGTGTTTTGGAGAACTGACCAGCCGGTTTCTAGCTTGCATGGAACAGCTGTTGTGGCTCTACAGCCTGCCGTATGATCCGGATTATCCGCTCTTTTGCTTCGATGAGCGGCCTTGCTTCCTGATTGGCGATGTAATTGCTGCCAGCATGCTGCAAACCGGGCAGGTCCGCAAGGAGCATTACGCCTATGAAAAACTGGGCTCGTGTGCCTTGCTCGCCGCCATCCAGCCCTTGACGGGCTACCGTCTCGGCCGAGTGCATGCCCAGCGCACGAAAAAGGAGTATACATTGTTCATGCAGGCTCTGGCAGCAGATTTTCCAAATGCAGTCAAACTGCGGGTGGTGCAGGATAATCTCAATACACACGATGTCAGCGCTTTCTACGCACATCTTCCAGCCGATGAAGCCCGGGCATTAGCAGAACGTTTTGAGTTTTACTACACACCCAAATCGGCCAGTTGGCTCAATATGATTGAGATCGAGTTCTCCGCATTGGCCCGTCAGTGCTTGAACCGTCGCATTCCGACAAGGGAAAAACTGACATGCGAAGTGCTCACCTTTCTGGCTGAGCGAATGGCTAAAGGTATCAAGATTGACTGGCAGTTCTCAATACAAAATGCACGCACAAAACTCAATTCTCATTATGTCAAGGTGCAATCTGAAAACCGAAAATTCAAAGATATTTAATTTACGGTGTAATGAAGTATGTTTTATAGATAGCAATATTAATTGGTTAGGAGAGTGGAAGAGATGGGGGGTGAGCAAGTTCTCCTGAATACGCTTTTGCCAATAATTCTGCCCATCGATTGCAAAATGCGTCCAGATGTTCGTCATCAATTGGC
>JBFENN010000484.1:0-1989 GCA_041551115.1 Anaerolineales bacterium | reverse complement strand
CGTGATCTGGATTATGGATGGTGATATGGTACACACGATTACGAAAGCGGCGCGTCGCTGAATAGCCATCCCAACTCGAAGGGATACACGGGTCTATGCGCAAGCCATCCATCTCGGGCCGGATGCCGAGGATGTACTGGGTCGCGCTGAGATAGGACCAGGCTGCGGCGCCGGTCAGCCAGGGCGTACGTGCGACGCCAGCGCGGGGTGAGTACGTCGAGTAAGTGGTCTGTCCCTGCACGTATGGTTCGATTTGGCGCAGCTCGGCGCGATCATTGTAGGCTGCTGGCAACGAGGCCCGGAGATAACCATAGGCACGATCGCCATCACCCAACATACATGCGGCCATAACTCCCCAACCCTGGGTATGGTTGAAGATACCCGCATTCTCCTTAACCCCGGGATTGAAGACAACCGCCCGCATGACATCTATCGAGGTATTCATGAATGGAGGTGCACACAGCATCAATCCATATGGCGTTGCAAGATGTTCATCCACCGCCTGCATGCAGCGGGTGGCCTGTTCAGGTGTGGCCGCACCGCTGATAATTGACCAGACTTGGGTGTTGAGATAAACCTGACCTTCGGCGTAGTCCTTGGTCCCATAGACGGTACCATCCTCCCCAATCGCCCAGATGAACCAGCCACCATCCCATGCGCTAGCCTGAATGCTCGCATCCAACGCAGTCCGCTGATCGAGAGCCCACGAGGCTTGCTGCTCTGCTGCAAGACGGACTGCGATCTCTGCATAAACAGTGAGCGCCAATCGCAGCTGGAAAGCCACGAACAGACTCTCCCCATAATAGCCTAGACGTAAGCAGTCATTCCAATCTGCCTGTAAACCACAGGGCAGACCGTTTGCACCCATGCGTTCAAGGTTGAACTCAATGGCACGGCGAAGGTGGGCGAATACGGTGCCTTCCCCCTCATCAGCGTAGGGTAAAACTTTCGAGTAGAAACTGAGGTCCCCTGTTTCCGCAACATATGCAGGAACGGCATTGAAGAACCACATGCAGTCATCAGAGCGATACTCACTAGGGTCAGGTGGTATTTCCGAACCGGGACTGTGCTCGAAGGGTCTGACGACCGGGATGGCACCACCATTTGCTAGTTGGGCAGTGAGCAACAATTCCAAACGGTCGCGAGCGCTCTCCGGGATCGCAGCAACGATACCCACAATATCCTGGACGGAATCGCGGAAACCGAGCCCATCCCGCTCGCCGGAATAAACGAAACTCGCGGCACGCGACCAGGCATACGTTACCAGGCTGTTGTACAGCCCCCAGACATTCACAGTGCTGTTGAAAGCTGGATCAGGGGTATCTACCTGCAGGCTGTCGAGTTTTGCGTGCCAGCTCATCCGCAACTTTTCGAACTCGGCGTTTGCACGAGACAGCGATCCAAACTCTTCTAACGTACGCCTGCCAACTGTGCGGGCATCGCCGATACCCAACACTACCAGCAGTTCCCGGCTCTCGCCAGGGGCAAGCACTAAGTCACTCTGCAAACTACCGCAGGCATTGTCCCCATAGACTTCACTGTTTGTGCATTTGCCAAGTTCCACAACGATCGGATTGGCGTAACTGCGGTAACGACCGATGAAGGCTTCACGACTGGTGTCAAAGCCTACGACTGGTGCGCCGACCAACCCCATCCAGCTGTGCTGGGCGATATCATGGATAGAAAGATCCCGAGATTCACTTGATAAGTTGTCCTGGATGGCGATCCGCAGCAAATTCTCATGGTCCACTTCAGCGCGCACGATAAATAAGGAGTACTGCAGGTTGACCTTATCCTGATAAGTGTTCCACTGATTGGTGAACTCGCAGAAGGAAAAAACACCGATATGCCGGTCCCGGGTGCTGTGGTTGGTGATTTCAAGCTTCCAATATTCGAATTTCTGGTCTACCGGGACGAAATAGGTGGTTTCGGTTGCGATCCCCGCATAATGAGAGCTGATTATCGTATATCCAGTACCATGGCAGCAGG
>JBFENN010000483.1:0-1998 GCA_041551115.1 Anaerolineales bacterium | reverse complement strand
AAGAATGTGGCTGGATAAATTTAATGGATGTTTGGAGGATACCGTAAGCGAAGACATCCGCCGGCAGATCATGGCGGGGAGCGAAAAGCTGTCTGCATCATCTGATCGTGATGCGGTAGTTGGCTGGACACAGGCTGCAATGGAGCGCTTAGATGGGCTGGTCAACGAGTCTCAGAAACGCTCAGTGCTTACCGGTTGTGCGTGTCGCTACCCCCAGGCCGGTTTGCTGCCGATTAGAGATCAGTTTCGGCTAACAGGGGACATTACTGTCGCTCATCGTATGCTCCAGGCTCAATTTGAGTCAATGCTGCGGGATACCCTCGCTTTGGATGAGTCAATAATTACCCAGATTATTGATCTGCGTTGGGGTTCAGCTGGTGTCCTCGAATCGGATCGTATTGTCGCCACCAAGATACCCAAGAGTGGTAATCTGGTTGAATATATGCAGACCTCCGATCCGGAGCAGCGGCGCCAGCTTTATTGTCACTGTCCGCGTATTCGATCGAGCTTGAGCACTGCGACTGAAATTTCCCCAACCTACTGCTACTGTGGGGCTGGTTTTTACCAGGGGATTTGGGAAGAGATTTTCCAGCAGCCTGTCACGGTTGAAGTCCTGGAGAGTGTCTTGGGTGGTGGCGAAGTCTGTAAGATTGCCATCTACCTACCAAGTAATGCGTAGCCTCTCGCTTTGGGTTTACCCGAAGGGTAATATATTATGTTTTTTGGAGGTCGCTATGGGAAGGCCAGGAAAGAAGTGGTCTGATTTTTCACCGCCTCAACAGATACTGGTCATTTTGAGTGGGATCTTGCAGTTGTCCTTGTTCGCAGCGGCAGTATTTGATATATTAAAACGTCCAGCAGATCAAATAAATCGCTCGAAACCTTTCTGGCTGGCGGTTTCAATGGTTAATTTTTTCGGGCCGATATCATATTTTTTGTTTGGCCGCCGAGGAACATCCCTGGAAAACTTATGAGTCTGCCAATTATCAATCAGCACCCATATACTAGCTCTTTCGATTTATGGATTTAATTGCTATCACACGTCAAGTCAGTTCGCAGATCGGCAGTTGTGAACTGACACATATGCAGCGTCAACCGATCAATTACACGCTGGCAAGAGAACAGCATCATGCTTATGAACAGGCTTTAAATTCGTTTGGGCTCCAGGTGATTAGCTTGTTGCCAGAAAATGATCTCCCCGATTCGGTATTTGTAGAGGATACAGCCCTCGTATTGGATGAACTAGCAGTCCTTATGAGACCGGGTGCACAGTCCCGCCGCAGGGAAGTCCTCTCGGTCGCTCAGGCTTTGCAGCCTTACCGCCAGTTGAATTACATCCAAGCACCTGCTACCATCGATGGTGGCGATATCTTGGTTGTGGGTAAGAAAGTGTATGTTGGCTTATCCAGCCGCAGCAACCATGCCGCAGTGAGCCAGCTGTCTGGGCTCCTGCAGCCATACGGGTATACCGTTATCCCAATAGAAGTGAGTGGTTGCTTGCACCTGAAATCCGCAGTTACGTTAGTTGCTGAGGCTGCTGTCCTGCTCAATCCAGTCTGGATTGAAAGGCAGGTTTTTTCTGATTATCCCATCATTACGGTCGATCCGAATGAGCCCTATGGTGCGAACGCACTGCTGGGCCCGGGGGTTGTAATATACCCGGCTGGATTCCCAGCCACCGCCGAACGTCTGCGCCGCTTTGGACTTGAAGTCATCACGTTGGATGTTTCCGAGTTGATGAAAGCCGAGGGTGCCGTTACGTGCTGCAGTTTGATTTTTAGGTATAACTAAACTGGGACAAGAGAAATACAGTTAATTCAAGATAGTTGATATTCAGCCTGGAGATCAACAATTTTACGTAAGCAGGTCACAAACCAAGGGTTGTTAATCAAATAAATCCCTGTCCATGTAAACAAAAAAGCGCCGAACTACGGCGCTATTTTGTTTACAACAGAGGAAAGGGTTACTTATCGGTCTCAAACAAATGGACCGGCATTT
>JBFENN010000482.1:0-1998 GCA_041551115.1 Anaerolineales bacterium | reverse complement strand
CCACCTCGGCGGCGCATCGAAGGAATTAGCCCACGCGATAAGCGCACTGCAGCCATCACATGCAGGTCCCAGTACTGCTGCCATTTCTCGTCAGGAGCCGTCATGATTTTCTCATTGCTCCCGGTTCCTGCGTTATTAATCAAAAAATCAGTCCCACCGAATTTATCTTCGGTGGCGGAAACAACTGCATCAATATCACTTGCCTTGGTTACATCTGCAGGAACACCTATAACAGTTACAGCGTACTTGTCCTGAAGTTCAGCAACTCGCTGGACTAAGCGGATTTCATCGCGGGCACAGAGTATGAGGTTGACACCTTCCTTGGCCAAGCCTTCAGCAACAGCCAGGCCAATTCCCACACTCCCGCCAGTGATTACCGCGACCTTTCCAGTTAGTTCCAGGTCCATAATACTTACCTCCTATCCCTTAAATGTAGATGCAATGTCAATTATACAGAAGACAAATAGGCTGATCGTGGTCTCTGTCCATCTTGAAGAAAACGGTTCCTGAGTAAAGTTATTAACCTCTGGAAGAAGATCCACCTGGCCATTCAAAATCGAGCCGTGCTTTTTGTCATGCAACAAAACCGAAATTTCCCAATGCGATAACTCGCACTCCCAATTAGAAACGCAAGATCGTTTTTATCGTCCGCCCAGAATTAGAAAGCTCGAGTGCTTGCCCAACCTCGTTAATCGGGAATTTGGCAGAGACGAATTCCTTATAGCTCAACTGCCCGGCCTCAATCCAGTCAGAAAGAGGTTCTTGGGCGGCGGCTTCGCGGAAGCGTGTTGGCCATTGATGTACCATCAGATTAAAATTATACGGGGCGGCGGCTTTATCGATCGTAATCTTTGGCGTATCAATCACACCGTAAACACAAACTGAGCCAGCCATTTTCACCATTGGCAGCGCGGCATTAATGATCTCCTCCTTACCAACCGCATCGATTATTACATCAAAAGGTTTGCCGCGTTTGGCAACTAGATCTATCAAATCAGAGTCATCTGGAGCAAATACCGCATCTGCACCCATCTTGAGGGCTTTCTGGCGTTTTTCAGGGATGAGATCTACACTAGCGATGAAGCCGACATCGAGCAGGCGTCCAAATTTCACGAAACTCAAGCCGACTGGGCCAGCACCATAAACCAATATATCATCTCCGGGCTGCAGGTTGAAATCGCCAAATGCTCCATACACTTCTCTCCAGGTGCAAAGCAGGAGGGCGTCTTCGATTGATATGCCAGGGCGAACAGCTCGCATGATCTCATAGACCTCATACCAGCCATGTGCTTCATCAGCCACACCATCTGCAACCATTGCTTTATGGTCTCCAGCCAGCGTATATTGACAGAACCCACCCCATCCGCTCGCGTACCCGGGATCGGTTGAATTCAGCAATAGCCCACCAATTACACGATCTCCAACCTTGAAACTACGGACTTTGCTCCCGATGGCATCCACTATCCCGACAGTTTCATGCCCCAACAACAGCGGGTACTGTTCTACTCCCGGAAAATGCCCTTCAATGAGCTTGCGATCGGTTGCATTACACAGAGCAGCTGCTTCGGTCTTTATGCGAGCTTCATAAGGTCCGGGAACAGGATCCGGAATTTCGACAAGGTTGAGTTGGTTCGGTTTTGTGACCGCAACTGCAAGCATTTTTCTCGCTCCTATTCTGTGAGTTATCCTAGTTACAAACGAAATAACAAATCGAGCTCGTTATTTAATGATAGTGATACGCGATCGATCAATGGTTAAGGCAACCGCCAAAATAATAATACCGCCGAAGATTGCCTGCTGGAACCAAGGGTTAACACCAACCATGTTCATGCCAACTTCTAGGACCATTACAATTAAAACTCCAATAAAAGTCCTCAGCACACCACCAATGCCTCCGCTGATTGCGGTACCACCCAATATGACCACTGCGATAGCTTTCATTAAGAATCCATCCGCCATACGGGCTGAACCGCCTGACATACGTGTTGACAACAATAT
>JBFENN010000481.1:0-2007 GCA_041551115.1 Anaerolineales bacterium | reverse complement strand
GTTGGGCTTCAAAGATTGACAGCAGATTTGCCAGGGGATATCGAGCGGATTACCGCAAAGTTATTGGGCCAGGGAGCAACGTTGATTTACATACATATCGACGGACAGCTGCAGGGAGTGCTGGGAGCCCAGGATACACTGCGGCCGGAAGTGCCGCAGGCAATTGGAGAATTGCTTGGACTCGGTTTCAGCCATGTTGAGCTACTGACTGGGGACAATGCTTATGCTGCCGCAGATTTGGCTAAGGATCTGAAGATCAAATACCGTGCGGAACTGCTGCCGGAGGATAAAATCCGGATTGTCAAAGAATACCAAAATCAAGGCCACACTGTCGTTATGGTTGGAGATGGGGTTAATGATGCCCCAGCCTTAGCTCAAGCAGATGTCGGTATAGCGATGGGAGCTGCTGGCAGTGATGTGGCAATTGAGGCGGCGCATATCGCCCTGCTGCGTGAGGACTGGAATCTGGTTCCTGACGTCGTGCGCATTGCCCGGCGGACGATGCGGGTCGTGAAGATGAATATTGGTTTCACCGCAGTGTATAACCTGCTAGGATTAACGTTGGCAGCCTTTGGCTACCTGCCGCCGGTCTTTGCAGCCGCGCTGCAGTCCATCCCGGACTTGGGTATCTTGGCGAATTCCTCCCGCCTGATCAAACATAAGTAGTGAGATGATTAATAAGCAGTGTCTCGTCTGTAGTGAATAGCAAAATGATTTGTATTATGGTGGGGAGTATTCGTGAAATACTGTTGGCAACCAGATCGAATTATATGCGTTAAAAGTAATAACGGGGGGTCCAGTAACCGGGAAGATTTCGTCGCTGCTAGCTCCGTAGAGATCGTTGCTTATCCTCCAGTCAGCCGAATTCGAAACTTGAACAATCATATCAAACCTTTTAGATTGCCCAGTAGCAAGGGAATCTAGCTCCCAATAAATTACACCATCAATCTTGTGGTATGGATCACTCGCTTCGAGGAATTGTGTACCGGTTGGTAATGTATCGCTGATTATTACGTTGTGGGTGAGACTAAGTAGGCCCGTATGGGTAATAGCGAGCGTATAGGTGATTAAGTCGCCTGGAGAGGCAATAAGGGTTGAAGCAGTCTTCCTAATGTCGAAATCATGCATCGCAGCCCAGGCGTCAATCCGGCCCCAACCATAAGTGTTGTTGGGGGTATCCGTACCTGGGACATCCCCACAGTCTTGCTCAGCGTTTATTGGTATCGCAGAATGTGTGATGATTGACTCGAGGGCATCTACTTCGCCGCGCAACTTGTCGCTAGCGGATATTAGTAAAGCCGCCAGTCCAGCCACATGTGGGGCGGCCATACTGGTGCCCACTGGGGCACAATCATAAATATAATCACCATCGTCATTAAAAGAGCTAGAGCAAATACCTACTCCTGGGGCAACAATATCAGGTTTCAACCGGTTGCTGCCATCGATCACAACCGGGCCACGGCTACTGAAGCTGGCAATTGAATCATCAAGATATGTAGCACCTACCGAAAATGATTCTTCATATATGGCAGCCGGATATTGGACCGTGCTGCAGTTTGGTCCCTCATTGCCGGCGGCATGAACGGTTAATATACCGGCTGTACGTACATTCTGAACAACATCCAGCAGAACCGTTGGATCTGTACAACCCTCGTCATCCAGGCACTTCCAGGAGTTGTTGATTATATCGGGAGCTTTGGTTGGATCTTCATTATCGTTGGCAAGATCTGTAGGCGCGAGAAACCACTGGTAGCATTCGATATATGATGCAGGTGTACCGAAACCATTCGCCATATTACGGCACCCAATCCACTTCGCACCTGGCGTCATGCCAATCTGGTGATCAGCACCATCATCACCAACAATTGTGCCCATTGTATGGGTGCCATGGCCGTGGTCGTCTACGGGTGTGGCGCTGCCGCCGGCCGCACCTAGCCAGTTGTAGTCGTTGCTGCCGGTTGTGGTGCCGCGATATTGACGAACCAGGGCTTCGTGTGTACCCCGAAC
>JBFENN010000480.1:0-2024 GCA_041551115.1 Anaerolineales bacterium | reverse complement strand
CAATTTGTTGCCGGCGGAGAAGTTGCGCGACATCTATGAGAAGGCGGGCCTGTCGCCAAGCAAGCGCGTCATCATCTTCGCGCGTGGCGGCTTCCAGTTGACGCACACGTATGCGGTTCTGAGCATGCTGGGGTACCGGAACATCGACTTCTTCAGCGGGAAGTTCGAAGGCTGGAAAGCCAAGTAGCGAACAGTCCCGGGCATAGTCGTCGATGGCGTCAATCGCCGATCGGCCGGTTTGTGGTCAGGGAGCGGGCGCCAACGCGCTCGCTCTCTGCGCCAGCCGCAGCTTCTGATCGAGGACGCAGCACGCGGCGTCCAGCAATTCAGGTGTTTCAGTATGCGCTCGATGACACGGCTAATGGTGTCACATCTTGAATTGTGAATAGCGGCGTCTAATTCGTAATTATTGATGTGGCACACTTAAAATTAACATATTGAAATAACATCAAATACCTTTTTATTTTAAATTTTTATTCACTATTCAAGATGCGACACCATCCCTTCGCATTTTGGCTCCCAGAATTTCCTCGTGGCTAGCCAATGAACGTTAAACGCCGGATGGGAGCTTAGAGGCCATCATCTTCTTCCGGTCAATCTTGCGGCCGTCAACAATGAACGTTCCGTCGCCAACAGCGTGAACCGTGCGCTTCTCCTTGCGCGTGGTATCGATGCATGCGGCAACTCCCTCTAACACGACAATGTTGTGCTTTTTAACGATGTCGATGACCTTGCACTCTATGTTGGCGAGGCACTCCTTGATCAAGGGCGACCTGACGACTTTGCCCTGCACAGGTGTGAGCTTGAACTTGGCAAACTTGTCTGTGTCTTTCCCAGAGCACGTCCCTATACCGACCACCTTATCCAGCATGTCAACCGTGGGAATGGCAATGACGCACTCCCTATTTTTTCGCAACGCCGCGAAAGAGTGATTCCATTCACCCGTGGTGATGGCAAACACCGGAGCAAAATCCATCACCATGGTCCAGGAGATAGTCATGATGTTGTCTTTCTGCCCATCATGGGTCGTCACAAGGACAACAGGCCCTGATTCGATCAGGGTAAAGGCCTTGCTCAGTTTCAACTCACGCATGAGAGCACCTCGTGATATTCCTTTGTCCGATGGGTCAGCCAAGCTCTCCCGCTCGGTGTCATTAGGCGCCCAACGATCAAGGTCACTTGCGCCGCCAATGAACCTGCCGCGTCAGCGCCGCCGCGCTTCCCGGCGTCAAGTGAACCGCCTGGTTCGGCGATACCCATTATTGTTAAATACCCTAGGGGATTCCTAAATATTTCATATTCAGGTTCTCTTAAGCTTTTGGCAAGGTTTGTTTACTCAGAAGCCTTGGATCTTATTCGTTCAAACTCTTGCTTATTGGGCAGGCTATGATCACCCCAATTGCATTTGCTATCATTTGAGTTTGTACCAAAGGCTGAGATCAGTTTTCTAAGATTGCATGATTTGCATTGAGGACAGCAGATTTTTTCTTGCACCTTTGTTAATTCTTCAAATTTATTACTACAATCTCTACATTCAAATTCAAAAATCGGCATGGGGGCTATTCCTTTTAGTATTATCCAAACGGATTGATTTTTTTGACCTTGGGTGTTATCCTGCCGCCGTACATGTATTAGTTGACCTAAGTGAAATATGGAAATTGTCACTTTTTGACAACTAAATCAGAGTTAGTAAAATACTGTTAAGCAAATAACTTTCCGTAAAATTTAAACATATTTTATTTTGAAGGGTATTTGTAAATCCGGCTTATATATCAAAAAATGTCATACACGCCGGTAGGGCTAATGGCGTCACATCGATCTTAGCTATATCCATGAGAAGTATCGATTCATTTAAATCAATAATCAAGGTTTGACCCCAATTCTTCCCAGCATGATCTGCAGTTGCACTGAATCGATGTCGAAAACCGGGGCCCCCTGTCCGCCGAACCCCTTTCCGGAATAGTCTCCGTTCAAAGCCAAAATATTCTTCATCCCCATCATGGCAAGCTGAAGTGCGCGACTTT
>JBFENN010000479.1:0-2026 GCA_041551115.1 Anaerolineales bacterium | reverse complement strand
GGACAACCAGTCCTGCTGTTCCCCTACCCGCATGCCCATACAACCCGACCGATGGCAGATGGAGAGCTTGCTCAAACCCTGGTAAAACTAGGCCGGCAGGTAATTACTTTTGACGTGCCGGGAGCATACCGCTCCACCCGCACGCCTGAAGGAGACATGGCGGAGATCATCGCCAGTGCCGATGAAACCCTATCCAGGTTGGGCATCCAAGATGCGGTCGATGTGGTCGGACACAGCATGAGCGGACTCGCTGCCCTGGCATATGCAGTTGAACGACCGGACAAAGTGAATCGCCTATTACTAGTTGGCAGCGTGTCCGGATTCCCGGCAGCAGCGCGTTATGGTCTCCCGCGCAGCACATTCTCCATCATCGAGCCAGATTTCTGGCGGATCGTGCTGTGGGGCATCCAAGTCAATTCAGGGCGGGCCACAATGGCAAGGCACAAACAGCTACAGAACTTAATGGAGCGAACATCATTTTACAAGAAGGATTTATTTACCGCGGTGGAGATTAAACCCGACGACTACCACCAAGGCATACCGATACGCATGATCTGGAACAGGAACATGTACCGACGGCTAAGCTATGCAGACAAACTCGCTAAGGTTGCTGCACCAACGCTGATACTGGTTGGACGGCATGATCCAGAAGCTCCAGTGGCTTGCTCGGAAGAGCTGCAAATAGGTATACCAGACGCGCGCATGATCATCTTCGAAGAGAGCGGACATTTCCCATTCATCGAGCAACCCACTGCGTTTCTAACGATCGTTAGGCGATTCCTTGATAACTAAGTGCGGTATCCATGCAGGTACCCATACCACATAGACAAATCATCGGTGGGGAAGTTGTCATATTCTTAAATTTGTTGGACCCATATCTATGCAATCATCCACTAAGGACTAATCTATAATAGAATAATCTTCTGCGTTTGACCTTGGTCTCGTTTTCGAAGCTATACCATCACAGGAGTTGGGCGATGGGATTGTCCAATCCAAAGATTCGACTTCAGCCCACAACCAAAGTCTTGTTAGCTTGTTTACCTATCATTGCCATCGCGCAGCTGTTGTTTAGCAGCCGGGTTTGGGAGACCATGCTGGTTGGTATTGGAATTACCTGTATCACCGGGTATCTATGGGCGCGCGATTTGGCAATCCACCTGCACCTATCACGCGAAATGAGATTTGGTTGGGCACGTGTCGGGGATATATTAGAAGAGCGCTTCACCCTTACGAATAATGGGATAATGCCCGCAGTATGGGTAGAGATTAGCGACCAATCCACACTCGCAAACTACCAAATCGGTCAGGTCACAGCAATATCCGGTAATGCAAAAACAACCTGGCGCAGCAAAACCATCTGCAGCCAGCGAGGAATATTTTCCCTAGGTCCAACAATCATACGAACCAGCGACCCACTGGGTCTTTTCCAGGTCACACTTGTGCTGCCAGAAACAACATCGGTGATGGTGATGCCGCCTGTCATACCGCTCCCTTCGATAGAGATTGCACCGGGAGGACGGGTTGGCGTGGGCCGCCGCTCACAGCTTGACCCCTTCGAACGAACCGTCAGTTCGAAAGGAGCGCGGCCTTACTATGCCGGCGATCCACTCCGCTGGCTGCACTGGCGGCTGAGTGCTCACCATGATGAACTGTTTGTGCGAACATTTGACAGCACTCCGACGAGCGATTGGTGGATAATGCTGGATCTTGAGGAACAAACCAAGCTTGGAGAAGGAGCTGATTCCAGCATTGAACACGGTGTGATCCTAGCCGCCTCCTTGGCAGAACTGGGGTTACAGGCAGGTGTGGATGTCGGTTTGGCAGTCGCAGGCGAGCCATTGGTTTGGCTGCAACCTGACCGTACATCAGGCCACCGCCTGGATATTTTACGCTCATTAGCCTTGGTTAACCCTGGAAATATAAGCATCGACCAACTGCTACATGCCACGCGGACTAAGCTGCACCGTGGAGCAAGCCTAATAGTCATCACTGCATCCCAAAGCAATAAATGGATAGAATTCATAGC
>JBFENN010000478.1:0-2031 GCA_041551115.1 Anaerolineales bacterium | reverse complement strand
TATACTCCATCCACAGGAGAAATCAGGGTCCATGCCTGGACAGAATTAGAAAAGGTTATTGTCCAGATCTCGGACACTGGTTTGGGTATTGCAACCGCATATTTACCCTTTATCTTCGATAAATTCTATCGCGGCAGTAACATCCCGGTAGATATACCCGGGACAGGGTTGGGTTTAACCATAGCAAAAACAATCGTAGAAAATCATGGTGGCCGCATTTGGGCAGAATCAAAACCCGACCTTGGGTCGATTTTTACAGTTGTGTTTCCCACTATCAACACAATTTAATACAACTCCCCCATTAAAATCGCCTCCGCCGATACGGTGAGGATGTAGCCGGCGGAGGCTTTCGCCAAAGGAGGAAACAGCGATGAGCATCAGAAGAGCTTCATTTTCTGTTTCTTGCCACAATCATAATGCGAAAGTGGCATCCTGTTCATTGTCATATATCATGTGTTCCATGTGATATTTCTCACAAAGTCATCCGACAGTATCATCCCATTGTTCTAAGTACTTTTGTTCTAGGTACATTATCAGGTTGACCAATACCGCAGCTTCATTTTGATATCCACAAAGCACTAGATTTGGATCAATATTCCCTAGGATCATTTTCGACACCTTGGCTTCTTGATGATAGCAGCAGAAAACCGGTTTTCCTAACCCCAATGCATACGCGATTTCATATCCAACACCATGGGAAGGGGTGCTGACTTCAGCAACCAACAAATCACAGTTCTCAATCCAGTTAACATCCCGCTGATAGACTTCCGCAGCTTCCAATGCCCCTTCTTCATTCAATGCCTCAGGGCTGGCAAGAGCTGCGGTAGGTACTTCATGTCCGGCAGCAAGCAAAGTGTTGACGATCTTAGAATAAACAGCCTGGTCTTTACGGCCTCCGGTGATGGAGCATGCAAAGTATACATTCATCAAGCAATTACCTTCCCGGTATATCTCTCTTGATATGAAATTGCATATTTAGTTAGTTCGGCAGCTATAGAGGGGACAAACAACAGTGGCAGTACATACTGCCACTGTTCCCAACCTAGAGGCACTGTATTGAAGATTGGATTCAAGAAAGGGATGTAGATGACAGCGACTAATAACAAAATTGAAGAACTCACCGCATAGTTCATATTCCTGTTAGAGAAAACGCCAATTTTCAAGATCGGGTAGCGCTCCGACCGAGCTGTATACGCGCGGAGCAACTCCGAAAACGATAAAGTCGCGAAGGCCATCGTCGTCGCTATTTCAGCTCGACCGGGATACAGCTCCAATGCCACAAAGTAAGCGAGCAATGTGACAACAGAGATGGCAATTGTCTGCACTCCAATTCCCACCTGCATGGAACGATTGATGATTGGTTCCGACGGCGGACGTGGAGACTGTTGCATGATACCTGGATCACCTATTTCGGTTCCTAACGCTAATGCCGGGGCACCATCCGTTATCAGGTTCAACCATAAAAGCTGTATTGCAGTCAGTGGTGATTGTTTAGTTATTAATGTTCCAAAGAATATGATTGCGATCTCTGCTAAATTACACGAGAGCAGGTAGTACACAAATTTACGGATATTGCTGTAGATAATGCGGCCTTGTTCAACTGCCGCGATGATGCTGGCATAGTTGTCGTCAGTCAGGACCATGTCAGCGCTCTCTTTAGCCACATCAGTTCCAGTAATTCCCATCGCTATTCCGATATCAGCCTGCTTGATAGATGGAGCATCGTTAACTCCATCACCAGTCATCGCGACAACTTGGTTATTCGCACGCAGCGCTTCGACTATTTTTAATTTATGTTCAGGAGATACACGGGCAAAAACATCCGTTGTATTGACCTGTTTTTGGAGCATCTCAACGTCCATCCGATCAATGTCCGCACCTGTCAACACGTGATGATCTGGTTGCAGCAAACCAATCTGCTCAGCGATCGCGCGGGCAGTATTTGGATAGTCGCCGGTGATCATAATGGTGCGGATACCAGCCCGGCTACCGACCGCAAGTGCAGGAGAGACCTCAAGTCGTGGCGGGTCG
>JBFENN010000477.1:0-2033 GCA_041551115.1 Anaerolineales bacterium | reverse complement strand
CCCTTTACCCCCCAAAGCAAGATCCCATCGGTGCTGTGGTATCCCTTCCCGACCGCAATGACCAGAGTGACCATGCCGAAAGCGATCATGAACCAAAGCCAAAACCAATTAGCTTTGCATTCATTCGTGAGGCTTGATTTTGCCCTCCAGAGTGGCTTCCGCCCTTGCACCAACCACAGGATAGTCGCCGAAACGACTATCCCCACTCCCGTCAAGCTGATCGTGGTAGGGCTGATTGAAACGCCCAAGGCTCCAAGAACCCCAAGCAGCAACGTGTAGACGCTCAACCCCAAGCCGTAGCCTAGAGCAAGGGTGAAAAACCAAGGGTTACTCCCTGTAAGTGTACTGACCAATACAGCTCCGCACATTGTCAGTGTCGCAATCCACAGCAGCGGCCATAACGCAGCGGAAATGATATCAGCACTGCTGCGGAAGGCTGGTGTCGGTGACCAGTTCTCGCTTGCAGTCTTCCAGTGTGCTCCGTCTGGGATGGCCACACTCCAGCCTTCATCGAAGATGATCAAGTGCTCGATATCTGTTCCGACACTCGCAGCCTGTTCGCTATCTGTAATGATGAAATATGTGTTCTCGTGTTCAATCTGGCTCAAGCAGACCAAATCGGGGCAGTTGATCACCTCCCGCGGGGCCAGGAAAAACTGCATGACGGGTGTGATGTGCAGCACGCGCGGACCGCTTGTACCGGGCGGCAGCACAATGCGGGCTTCCTCCGGGATATTTTCGTCTAAGTAGGATATATAATTCGCAAACCTTGGGCTTTGGTAGAAATTGGCACTCCGCCACAACCCATCCTGCCCGATCGTTCTCCATGCCGCTGACGCACCCCTGGCGGCAAATCCTGCTATCAGCATGCACTGTAGGACAACCGCAATCCCCAGTAGGATATAGCCAGATTTTCCTTTTATTGATGCCATGTTGTGGTTTCTAAGTTGCGTATCAGCATGTAGATATTTTATACTTGCTCTCAGCCGTTTCTATCCATTTGGATGTGCTGGTTGTCAAGTGGTCTGATTTCTGCTGCAGGGGGGAATCATACACCGTGGTTCGCGTAATACATATCTCCCACTGAATTTATCTAAACGACATATAACCGTCAATCCATAATTATTTCCAACGCTTTTTGCAGATCTTCGGCGATCATGCGGCGCTTGCTTTTTTCGATGAAGAAGCTTGGCCCAGCTTGCAGATAGGACGGGAACACCCGTATATCCCTGAAATAATATCTTTGGTGGCGGATTTTGTAGGTCGCTCCTGCTGGTATGACCCTGCCTTGTCCAGCCTTCCTGCTGATCGCATTGACTGCTTTGATCGCCACATCCCCCATGAGCAGCAGTACTTTGAGGTTGGGGAATTGGGTAAGCTCTTGATCTAAGATCAAGGCACACTCGTTGATTGTCCCCGCTCGGATCCCATAGTCTATCTTGCCACACTTTACGGCTGTCGTCATGTATATCCCCATGCCAAGCAGGTCTTCAATATCTACGACATCCGCTCCTGCATCCTGGAATGCGAGTACAGTTGTCTGCACGAAAAGTGGATTGCCGGCCGCATAGTAATAATCTTTTGCTTCTGGTGGTGCCGCTTCGGAGATCAGCGCGGCTTTGATTTGACCGGGATCAATGTCGACCGCGGGCAGGGTATAACGATCATGCTTGACATCGTTGCAGGGGAAGTCCGTGCACCCAATGGTTTGGTTGATCATCATGTTGGGCCTCCTGGATAGGATTGCCTGGAATCAGGCTCCGAAAGTGCAATCACGGTGATCGTTGTTATGGATTGATCCGTTTGAGAACGCGCCAGTGATCAATTATATAATGGATCAGCTCCGGGCTCCCGTAGATCGAGGGTAATGGTTTTTGCCCAGCAGCTGACGAATCCTATAGTGCCCCATCAGGAGTTCTTGGCTAGGGCATCTCCTGGGTCATTTGACTATTGAAAAAAATCCCCCATACTGCCGCTGCATGCGGTGGAATGTCTATCGCGAGTACCAATTTCATTGACCAGGGACAATGCCT
>JBFENN010000476.1:0-2040 GCA_041551115.1 Anaerolineales bacterium | reverse complement strand
CGACCTGAAGCGATGCAGTCGTCAATCAAGATGGACAGGAATGGCGCTGGCATATAAGCGGCGTACAGCCTCTCGATCACATTGTTGCCCCTGATCTTGATATCAATAAAATGATTAAGTTGCTTCTCATACGCATCAAAGAGTTCATCAAAAGAAGAAAATCGACTTGGGTCGCCTGTCTCCAAACCAATTAACTCCCCACTACGCGTGTCGACACCATTGTGCAGAGTGATCTCGAGCACTTTAGGCAAGTTGAAATATCCCGTCAGGTTGTAGTTTTCCTTTCCAAAGGCACCTACCTCGACACACCCGCTTGATCCCCCATTGCGGGCATCGACTACTGATTTCCCCTGCCGGATTAATTCCTGGACGATCAAGTCGGCGTTAAACACAGACGGTTGTCCAAAACCGGTCCGGATGATTTTCCCAGCCCGTTTGATAAATCGGTCTGGGTTCTTCTTACTGACTTGGACAGAGGTGCTTGGCTGGAGTAGGCGCATCTGCTCGATTACATCCAGGATCAAATACGTGACCTCATTGACGCCATCCGTACCGTCTGCTTTTACTCCTCCAGTGTTGATCTGGGCAAAATCTGTGTAGGTGCCACTTTCAGCCGCGGTTACCCCAACTTTTGGTGGTGCGGGCTGGTTGTTGAACTTGATCCAAAAACACTGCAGCAATTCTTCGGCCTGAACGCGCGTCAAGGATCCATCACCCATGCCCTTTTTGTAGAAAGGATATAGATGCTGGTCCAATCTACCCGGGTCGAAAGCATCCCAAGTATTCAGCTCGATCGTCACGCCAAGATGCACAAACCAGTAGTACTGGAGAGCTTCCCAAAAATCCCGTGGTGGGTTTGCGGGGACATGTGTGCAGACCTCTGCGATGTGGGTTAATTCAATTTTACGCTGCTGATCTCTCTCATTTTCTGCCAATCGGAGCGCTTCTTGTGCGTGTCTCTCTGCAAACCGCACCAACGCTTGGGCGCTGATCCGCATTGCCTTTAGTTCTTCTTGTTTTGCGTAGGCTCCAGGGTCTGCTAAGAAATCAAGCTGGTCGATAGCGGTTTCGATATCAGCAATGAAGTCGTTAAAACCTTTCTGATAAATCTTATCGTCCAGGACGGTATGCCCTGGTGCCCGCTGCTCCATGAATTCGGTGAAGATACCTGCACCGTAAGCAGCTAGCCATTCGGGAGTCATCTCTTGAAAGATGCGATCCCGCATAGACTTACCCTGCCAGAAAGGGATTATCGACTGCTCGTAAATCGTTCTTGCTTGCTCGGACACTTGATAAGGTATCTTTTCTCGGGAATTGAGGATGTCCAAATCTTGCAAGCTGTGACAGCACAACTCCGGATAGGTTGGCGCAGCTTTTGGTAACCCTCCCTTTTCCCCAACGATCAGCTCTCTAGGTGCAATATGGATCAGTTTATGATCCAGGAGATAGGCAAATGCATATGCCCGTTGGACCGGAATGGATTCCAATTTGTGCTCGCATTGATAAAATTGGGTCAATAACATCGCTCTTTCTGGCGTAATTGACTCTACTTCAGTCAAGCTCTGCTCGCGTAAGCGTTGTACGCGCTCATTCATCGGCATGTATCACCCTCCAAGGCTGACTGGTAAATCATAGGGGCTAAAAATATCAAGCATCTCGGCAGGAGATCCGCTATCACCAGTTGATGGATCCGGAAGTTTGTAAAGTTGTCCTAAGCGTTCGTATTTTCCTCGCGCGCTGTCATGGTACGGTAGCAAATTGATCTCAACTTTAACTGGTAAAGCTGCAAGGTGCTCTGCGATTTCATGCAGGTTTTGCTCAGTATCCGTTATTCCAGGAATCAGTGGGATCCGGACAATCACATGCTCACCATTGGTTACCAGCGCATTTAGGTTATTTAATATGAGTTGGTTCGGCACCCCAGTGTATTTCTTGTGGAGTTCATCATCAATAATTTTTAGGTCATACAAGAAAACATCCACATATGGCCGGACCGCATCGATAACATCCCAACTGGCATAACCACACGTGTCAAGGGCT
>JBFENN010000475.1:0-2048 GCA_041551115.1 Anaerolineales bacterium | reverse complement strand
GGAATCTGGCTGGCAGGTCCACGTGCAGCCCATGCCGCCACGCTCATCGAAAGTGAAGGTGCGGCTTTAAGTAATGAACAAAATGGATTATGGCAATCCGTAGCGGATGGTGATCGGGTCGGGGAGGGTCAGATCTTGCGGACAGGAGCTGATGGCTCTGCAACGCTTGTGTTTTATGAGGGCAGCCGCTTGGTTCTAAGCCCGAACACTGAGATCGTTGTCAATAACCTTGATGGATCATGGGGAAAGGCACTAAGAGTCGAAATTGATCAAATATCTGGCCGGACAACGAACAGCGTCGTCCCTCTCCAAGGCTGGGGCAGCTACTACCGTGTCCAGACCCCCACCGGCATGACGAACGTGTTGGGAACTGTGTTTAGTGTTGCGGTTGATGAATCGGGCAGGACGCGCGTTGCTGTGGATAAAGGTGAAGTCCGTTTCAGCGAAGGCGAGCAGGAAGTACTGGTTGGTGCAGGGCAGGCGACGACGGCTCAACCTGAGCAAGCCCTTCTTTCACCCACTTACCAATTTTCGCTCCAAGGGGAATTGATGTCTATTAGTGGAAATTTGTGGATGGTGAACGATGTCGTCTTTACGGTTACCAGCGAGACGAATTTGGAGGGCGACCCGCAGGTTGGTATGCAAGTTTTGGTCGAAGGAAGGATACTGGAAGGTGGGGATAGAGTTGCAGACCGCGTTGCAGTCATCGATGATGAAGATTCCATGTCGACTTTTACCGGGGTTCTCAGGGCCATGGAAGGCTCGCCTTGGTTGGTGGATAATATCGCGATTGTAGTCGACCAGGGTACCGAACGCGATGATGATTTGCAAGTCGGTAATACGGTTAAAGTCACATTTATCGTACTCGGTGATGGCAGTTGGTATGCTTTAGAAATCGAGGCATTGAAAGAGATACTGGACGATGAACAAGAACCAGAAACAAGCGAAGAACCGCCATTGGATTCAGACCTCGCAGATCCAGTAACTGACTGCACCGGCGCCAATCCCCAACCCAAGGGGCAGGCACTCGCCGACCTCTATAAGGTCGATTATGAAGAGATCATGGGGTGGTTCTGCCAGCGCTTTGGTTTCGGTGAGATTGACCTAGCCTACCAGTTAAGCGAGCAAACCGGTATGCTGGTCGACGATATTTTTGCATTGCGGCGAACTGGATTAGGGTGGGGGCAAATCAAGAATGATTTACGAGATGTCACCGTTACGCCTAGCCCGGAAGTTACAACGACGGAGGAAGCGGAATCGACGGAAGAAGTCCCAGCTCTGACGGAGACACCTGAGCCAGTCAAAGAAACGGGCTGCACCGGTGCCAATCCACATCCAACCGGGCAAAAACTAAGCCTACGCTATGGTGTCTCATATGAGGAGATTATGGGGTGGTTCTGCCAGGGATTTGGATTTGGCGAGATCGACCTGGCGTACAGTTTAAGCGTGAAATCTACGAGATCGGTAGATGAGATTTTCGCCATGAAGCGTTCAGGGATGGGCTGGGGTGAGATCAAAAAGGAACTTGATCCGAAGCCTGAGAAAACAAAGAAGCCTAAATAATATCGAGCATAATTAGACTTTGTTTATTACACAGACTGCCACCAAGTTTATACTTTGGTGGCAGTTTTTTCTTGTCATTGATGGTTTAGCAAAAATTGACAGAAGACCGGTTGGTTTGGCAGGTTCTACGGCTATTCTAAGCTGTTGCTAATTTACTGGGACCACTCAGTTGGTTCGCGGTCCCAGCGATGCTTGCGCAGCTCCTCGTGAAGAGCCGCGTCCAGCGGTCCCTGCTCGCTGGCAGCCATATTGCTTTCGACATGTTTCATTTTGCGCATGCCAGGGATGATCGTACTGATCGTAGGATTGTTGAGGATGAAGCGTAAAGCCATCTCGGGCATATCCATCCCAGGAGGGACAATCGACTTGAGAATGTTAGCGCGCTGGACACTGGATTTCAAATTTTCTGGTACGAAGTATGTATTACGCCAGTCTCCCTCCGGCCAAGAGCTGGATAATGTCAGGTTTCCGGTGAGCGATCCTTC
>JBFENN010000474.1:0-2049 GCA_041551115.1 Anaerolineales bacterium | reverse complement strand
GGCTTCTCTCAGTTCTGGCCGCAGCGTGGATAAAGAATCGACCTCGTGGTTTGGGAAACCGGGCGCGATGGCTTCGATCAGCTCATCTTCCTGGCCAACCTTTTCCAAGATAACAGCGATTTCCGTTTCCTGGCCGCGTAAGTTGTACAGGGTTTGCGCCGTGGGCAGGTTCATATATACAAGTCCTTTCTCGGCGTCCCCAAGCCCCAGGTCAAAGATGCCGACTACGGTCATCGAACGCTGCCGCATGGATTCATCTTTGCGCCGCCCGAGTAAGGAAACCCGGTCACCAATAGAAACTGATAGATGGTCGGCTAACTCCTGCCCAATGACGATGTTATTCTCATCTTCTGGTATCAAAAAGCGACCGGCGCTGATGTTTTCCGCCGCCAGGCTGACGGGAGCCTCAATTTCTGGCTCGATTGCCGTGATGCTTACGGCTTGTGATGCGTCGCGGTTGCTTACCAGGCCGCCCGTGATGATCCTTCGGGATGCGGCCAGGACATTCGGCTGAGAGCGGACAGCCGCCAGGACGGAATCGGAATCCGTCAGGGGCAGCATCGGCAGCCGGGTCGCTTTGTCCCGGTATCCTGGTGCGTGTATCAGCACATTGCCGCCATAAAGTTTGATCATATTTCCGTAGATCGCCTGGTCGAAGCCGTCGATGAAAGCTTCAAAAAAAACAAGCAGGATCATACTCAGCACGATGGCAATCGTGGCAATGAGTGTGCGCCGCCAGTTGCGCCACATATTCCGCAAGGCCATTTTGAGGTATTTAAGCATTCTGCCTCCTTGATCGGGAGTGTACGTTGTATAGCATGTTTGCCTCGCTAACTGCGCTGCATCAATAATGAATTGCGAACGGCAGCCCCCGATTCGCAATGGATTAGGCCTTTTGATATTCGGTGCTCGCTGACATGCCGACCGTTGGACAACTGTAATCAGTCAACAATCAGAAGAGATATTGTACATCGGGCAACCGTATAGGGAAGTGTCTTTCCGCATGGTGGAGCTGGATACTTGTCATTCGCTTGAAGGGCTGGCATCAGATAATATGTATATTATTGTCCAACAGCACGGATCACCAAGTTTGCGATCCGCATAGCGCTAAATTATCGGTCAACCCGAGATTGTGTTTTTTTTAGGCATGATAGTCCGGTAGAGTTATCATCAGTGAATGATCACAGACCTGCTTCACGCTCACTCGCTGAATCTAAATGTGGCCAAGACATTGTCGTAAAACTCGCGGTGCTGCTCCACATCGACAGACAGCATCGAGATGCTGATCAATTTGCCATCGGACATTACGAAGATGGTCTCCGATGAATCCGATTGTGGTGATCCGGGAGTGTAGATCCGGACAGCGGGCTGTCCGTCCAGGGAGATGTTTGGTTCTCCGGGCATATCCTCAGCCAGATAAGACCAGTTTTCAGCCAGCCAAGGTATCCATGCTTCTCCCTCAGGGGGATTGTATGCCTCGGTATCATAGTGTGCGATCATTAACGATACCATCGTCAATCCGCTTTCCGCTTCGCCAAGGAAGGATTGCATCCCAACCGCATATGGATCCTCAGCATTTAGGTAACATAGGCATTCGATCGGCTGCTCCTCGGGTAGACTCTGCTTGCAGTCGGAGCCCATAGGGCCAAACGTACAATCTGCTGGATACTTGAAAGAATATCCCAATTCAGTGTTGACATACGCCTGCCAGCCCGTGGTTGGATCGACTTGGGTTGGTATGGGGCTAGCTGGCGGGGTAATAACAGTATCGGCTGGTGGAATGGGGGAATCCGCAGGAGGGGCAGCAGCATCGGTGGGCGGTGCTTGAGAAAGTGTCGGTTGCGTTTCCTCAGATGAGCAAGCTGTAACTAGCAGCACGAACAAGATAGCAAACAGTATTTTCTTCATATGATCTCCTTTCTTGAATATTGTTGCGGTTCGTTCTACATCACCTGCGGAGCGAATCAGTATGACAGTCCTATTTTGGCATAATATCGTATTACTCTACCAGATACCTCGGGGGAGGTAAACCTGTACTCGTGTATGCTT
>JBFENN010000473.1:0-2081 GCA_041551115.1 Anaerolineales bacterium | reverse complement strand
GCGCCAGGAATACATCTTCGAGATTCGCTTGTTCCGTGCGCAGGCTATGGTAGGGCACCCAGGCAGAATCCAATGCGGTTATCAACGCGCTGACTAGACCCGACCCTTGGCCATACACAACTACCTGATCCCCACGCTGTTCAACCCGCTGGATACCTTCCAGAACGCCGATCAGGGCCGGGTCGAATGCTTTCCCGGCTGAAGCTTCTCGAGTTTCATTAAGGGCAGCCGAAGATTGTCCGTTGATGTTAAAGCTGATCCGCATATCCATGCCCAATTGACCAACTAGTTTGGCGGGTGTATCCAGGGCGATCAATCGTCCGTGATCCAGGATCGCTACCCGGTCGCACAAGCTTTCAGCTTCATCCATAAAATGAGTGGTGAGGAAGACGGTTGTCCCACGGGCGCGGATCCTGCGCACCAAGTCCCAGGTGGCATGGCGAGCTTGTGGGTCCAGGCCGGTGGTCAACTCGTCCAGGAAGACGATCTCGGGCTGGTTGATGAGCGCTAGGGCGACGAACAAGCGCTGCTTTTGCCCACCCGAGAGCTGGCTGTAGTAAGAGCGGCGCTTGTCCGCCAACCCCAATTCTTCAATCAGCGGCTGCCAGTCGATACTCTGCTGGTAAAACGATGCGAACAAATCCAGCGCCTCGCATACCCTCATACGGTTAGGCAGGTTCGAGGATTGCAGCTGGACGCCGGTTCGCTCTCGCAGCGCAACTGCATCTTCCAAGGGATCGAGCCCTAAAACACTTACTACCCCATCATCCGGCTCCCGCAGTCCTTCGATGATTTCAATGGTGGTGGTTTTGCCAGATCCATTGGGTCCGACCATCCCAAATATTTCTCCCGCCTGCACTTGGAGCGAAATGCCATCGACGGCTTTCACTGAGCTGTAATATTTGCGAAGATTACTTACACGGATTACATCCTGACTCTGCATCGTGACTTTCTCCTTTCCTAACTGTCTCCAGTATATGGAATGCAAGGGTGGATGTCATCCAACAGAGCATTGATTTGTCCATAACCATCCGGTTGATTTTCTTATCAACCAGACGGTTGATAAGGTTTGAGGAGTCGGTCAACACGCTGAGAATGAATAATTTCAACCAAAAAAGAAAGGAGAATGACACTGACCTATATCGCTGCAAATTCTTCACTGTGCCAAGAGCTTGCGGATAGCGACTTTTTCAACATGCTGTTCCTTTATCAAACCAGCAGAGAAATAATTGTGATTTATCTGGATCATAAAGAATCTTTGGCTACAAACAGGGCAGCGATTTGAGGAAAATTTTCCCCCAGAACATATCCGGAATTTATCGATAACAACACTGCAAACCCAGGGATGGCGTTGGTCGCAGAGGTATCTGCTAAGCATCAGCTAAAGTCCTGGATCGCAATTTCTGTCGAGGCTTGCATGCATATCTGTGCTGATCGTACACTCGCGAAGAAAGCTCCGGATAGGATCGTTATAGCAAAAGGCGGTTAGGGTGTGGCATAAAATTGACTGATGAGGTATCTGCGGTTAGTTCACCAGTCATAATGCCAGAGGAGTGTTATGCAAAAACGTGAGCAGCCAATAGGGTACAGCATCCGCATTTTCGGCGCGATAGGCATCGTCTTCATGTTGGATGACCTGCCGCCAACTCAACGCGCGACCTAAAGAAGCCAATTGATGCGTGATCACCAGCACCTCATGCAACTGCGCCAATGGGGCGTAATCTGTCCAGCACTGCAAATACACATCCCGCAGGCGATCCAACGTGGGCGGATCATACCCGAGCGTGAACTTGGCGTCACGCAGCGCGATCAAGAGCGAGTAAAATGGGTGCGCCACGCAGCATTCGCCCCAATCGAAGAAGTGATAGTGTTCGCCCACGTTCCCCGTATGAAAATCATCGTGCTGGATGGTTTCGGGCAGGTTGTAATCAGCCAACTGCGTGCATAATTGCCGCACGGTCGTCGTAAAAGCACGCAACCGTTCGAGGTCCGTTGCCGAAACGCCTTCAGCTTGCCCAACCAGCAGCGAGGGAGTATCGGCGATCAGGTCTTCATACAGCGCCGGTAACCGAGCCAGCCGT
>JBFENN010000472.1:0-2083 GCA_041551115.1 Anaerolineales bacterium | reverse complement strand
TGTAGCCCGGATCTTTGATGTGATCTCGGTGACCAGGCGTTCGCGGGCAGCCTGCTTCTGGGTGCCTTCGAAAAGGCGCGCGCTTTCGAGGGCTGATTCAAGCTGATCGACCAGGGTGTCCATCAGGCCGATCTCTTCCCTGGTCCATTTGCCGTCCGACTCGTTCTTTTGTAAGCGTACTACCCCTAAAACCTGGTCTCGTAAAACGATCGGGATCACGATGGTCTTGTCATCAGCCTGTACGATTTGCCCATTTTGGCTGGCAGCCAGCATTTCTGGCGACCAGTTTTTGGGCACCGGTTGAATCGCGGCCTGTTGGGAGACCAAAACGCCCAAATCTGAGCGGGTTTGGAGCAAGTTTTGCCATGCTTGGCGAGTCAGCTCGCGATAGGCGCGCCTTTCAGCTTCCAGGGCAGCCCTGCTCTCGGAAAACAATTGAGCGTTATCTAGAGCGGTTGCGATCTGATCAGCCATTGTCTGGAAAACGGTGATGGTATCCCGGTTAAAAGCCGCCTCAAGCTGGCTTTGCACGGTTAGAGCTCCCAGGACCCTGCCACGTGAACGTAATGGGATGGCTGCTTCAGTTCGAGTCTCCGGTAGGAAAGGATTATTAAAGCGCACCGCATCTCCGCCAACATCTTGCGCGATACGAGCCTGGGCGTTGCTGATGCACCAACCGATCATGCCTTCGTTTATTCTTAACCGGTGCTGGTTAGCCAGCATGGCTTTTCCTTCTTCACCAGTACCCGCGGTTAGGATAGCCCATTGATGGGTTTGATCTACCAGGAAGAGGCCGACATAATACAAGCCGAACTGCTCTTTAATCAGGTCAACGATTTGCTTGATCAAGGAATCAGGGTCAAGGACAGTGGAAGCCCGGCGGCTGATCTCAGCTGAAGCTTCCAAGTAATCTGTACGTTGTTGCAGATCCATGGTTCGTTCTTCTACCCGCGTTTCCAGGTTGGTGACCATTTCCCGAAGCTGACGGGTCATGGCGTTGAAAGCCATCCCCAGCTTGCCAACCTCGTCCTCAGCGAGGATATCGACTTCCTGCCTGAGATCCCCTTGAACGACGGATTGGGTCATATCAACCAACCCTTCTATTGGTTTGATAACAACCTGCTGCAACAGGCGATACAAAGTAAAAATGACTAACAAGATGGCAATTACGATGCCGAGACCCAGACCCAGAATCACGGTATTGACCGTTTGTTTGTATTGGTCCATCTCAATATCGACAATGCTATCCCCCAAGACAGCCAGACCGGTCCCGTGGCAGGTCTGGCAGCGTGGTTCATTGTAGAGCGGCACAACATTGCGAACCACTTGTTTCCCTTCCAGATTGACAACCACCAGTTCGGGCCTCTCCTCAGCTGGAAGCTGGTGGCATTCCCAGCAAGTTGGATCGGTAACATCAATCTCTACACTTTGACGTTGGATGGTCCGACCGCCTGGGAACCCGGTGGCGAATGCAGTCAGGACAGCATCATCATCATAAATGGCGATACTGTCAATCTGCCCCCCCACAGATTGGCCAAGTTCTTCGATGGCTTGTTGGATTTGGTCCTTGCGTCCAACCATCATGCTGTCCTCTATCAAAGTGGCAGCCATGGCATTCAGGTTACTAGCAGTCTGCGTTTCTCGTAGCCATAATTGGTCTCGGATGTAACGAGCTGCCACCACAAAGGACACTCCCAAGATTACCAACAAGATCAAACTGATACCAAGGGAGAGGTTAAACCGAAGACCTCTTTGACGCCACCGCATCATGGACGCATTCCTTCTTGATATTTCAGGGAGTAGAACTCGCTAACTAACACTTGTAACTCCAATGAAGGTTTTCCTAAATTGAAATTTCCGCTGATCAAGGGGTTGTGGGTGGGCGTTTAAGCCTGGTCACATCCCCCGAAAGGTCAGCGATACTGTCGTACAAAACTTGCAGGATATAGTCGCTATTATGGGCATAAGCCCCGGGGTCGTTAATAATGTAATTGTAGTTGTAGGCTGCCTTTAACAAGCGAGATGTCCAGGCATTAAAACGGTTCTCTGCCTTGGTTTCGTTTGAATCCGCAATGCCATCCTG
>JBFENN010000471.1:0-2085 GCA_041551115.1 Anaerolineales bacterium | reverse complement strand
TCATTAAGAAGACAATTAAGGATGAAGATTATCATCAACAACGGGTTTTAGTCCGGGTAGATTTCAATGTGCCCATCCAGGACAGTAAAGTAGGTGACGACACACGGATCCGAGCGGCGCTGCCAACGATCAACTACTTATTGGATCAAGTTGCAGCTGTTATTCTCTGCTCTCACCTGGGACGCCCGAGAGGTGAACCCGAATCACAATTTTCATTAAAACCGGTAGCAGAATACCTTGCTCCCTTAATCAACAGCCCGGTTTCATTTTGTCCTCAGGCTGTTGGACCAATCGCTCAAAGTGCCGCAAGTGAGCTATCGTTTGGGGAAGTCTTAGTGTTGGAGAACACGCGCTTTAATCCAGGGGAGAAAACCAACGACCCAGTTTTTGCCAAGCAGCTTGCGAATCTCGCGGATATGTACGTTAATGATGCTTTTGGTTCTGCACACCGGGCGCATGCATCAACTGTAGGCGTTACAGAGTATCTGCCTTCGGCGGCCGGATTCTTGCTTGAGAAAGAGATCCGTTATTTAGGGCAAGCGATCGCGGATCCAGAACGACCATTTATTGCTATCCTTGGGGGTGCAAAGGTAAGCGATAAGATCGGTGTGATAAAGAATCTGTTGAGTAGAACAGATCAGATCCTCATTGGTGGTGGGATGGCGAATACGTTCTTCAAAGCCCAGGGTTATCCCGTTGGTGACTCTCTGGTCGAGGATGAGGCTTTGGATACCGCGCGTGAGGTACTAGATCAAGCTGGTACTGGCATGCGGTTACCGATCGATGTCGTGATCGCAAATGAATTTTCTAATGAGGCAAAGACCAAGGTCATGGCGATGGGTCCAGTACCGGACGGTTGGAGGATCATGGATATCGGTCCGGACACGGTAAAAGCATATGCTAAGGCTGTTAGCGGCGTTGGCACTGTGGTCTGGAATGGACCGATGGGTGTGTTTGAATTCCCGAATTTTGCCCAGGGAACTTTCGGGGTAGCAGATGCGGTTGCCAAGAGCAAAGCAGTTTCTATTATCGGCGGCGGGGATTCGGTCGCGGCGATCAAGCAGTCTGGTCTAGCAGCGCAGATCACCCATATGTCCACCGGCGGCGGGGCATCACTTGAAATGTTAGAGGGCGTGACCTTGCCCGGTCTAGCGGCGTTAGACGATAAATAGACGGTCAAAACTATAACGATAATTGAGGATATTATGCGGAAACCATTCATAGCTGGAAACTGGAAAATGTATAAAACCATTGCAGAGGCGCGCCATCTCGTTTCAGAATTGGTGCCTGGATTGCAGGCTATCGAGGGCGTTGAGAAAGCACTCTGTCCACCAGCAACAGCGCTGCTGGCGGTGCGAGCTCTCTTGGAAGGTACCGATATCGGATTGGGGGCTCAAAATGTTCACTGGGAAGATGCGGGTGCTTTCACTGGTGAGATCTCACCCGCCATGGTAGCCGAATTGTGCCAGTACGTGATCATTGGTCATTCGGAACGCCGGGCATACTTTGGCGAAACCAACCAGTCCGTTAACCGTAAGGTACAGGCTGCGCTGGCTCACGGGTTGGTGCCAATCATCTGTGTTGGTGAGACTCTAGCAGAAAATGAGGCTGGAATGACACAGGAAGTGGTTGCAGTACAGGTAAAAGACGGATTGGCTAGGTTAGATCTCAAGGATGGGGATGCAATTGTGATGGCGTACGAACCCGTTTGGGCGATTGGCACCGGTAAAGCTGCCACGGCTGAAGGTGCAAACCAGGTGATTGCCGATGTGATCAGACCAGCATTGGCGGATAGTTATGGGGATGAGTTCGCCCAGCAGGTCCGGGTGCAGTATGGCGGTTCGGTGAAAGCGAACAATGCGCGCGAGTTCTTCAACCAACCAGATATCGACGGGGCATTAGTCGGGGGAGCGAGTCTTAAGAGCAGTGAATTTGTACCCATCGTTCAAGCTGCTCAACTTTGAACGAACTACATGCCTTGTGGTGACTCTTGATCTTATCGGGACCACTTATTTTAATCCAACGCCGTTTGCATCGGGAAATTCAAGCGGCGTTTTTGCTGCTAACTAGCAGGTTAGATCTTGC
>JBFENN010000470.1:0-2089 GCA_041551115.1 Anaerolineales bacterium | reverse complement strand
TTCATATTAACCTGCACTGTGCTGCCAGCAGGCAAATCAAGCTCTCTAGCATCCTGGGGATTAATCATGATATAAGGTTGCGGCAGCCGTGAATGTAAAAGCTTAGATGGTAGAACTGTCTGGCCGCGATCATAGAGGCGGGTTACTGGAACCGCAGTCAGGCCATCTGATCGTTGGGCTGGTGTAGGTTGATGTCCCGATAAAGTCGGTGACTCGCCCCGCTGCGCAGCCGGGGCTAATTGAGCACCCAATCCCTGGAGGTTCTCATACGTCGTCCCGCCGTAGTACAGGTCACCACGCCCAACACACGGCCATTGCTCGCTTACCTCCGTCAGTTTGACATACGAGATCTCAGCGTAGTCAGGTACTTCCTGGGCGATCTGATTCATCACTTTCGAAGCAATGCGATCTTCCAGCTCTATCCCCAGGTAGTTCCCTAACCGTCCAGCAATCTCATAATCTGCCAGGCATCCCGCTCGCGCTGGAACTGCGGCGTAGTAACGCTGTACTCGCCGTTCGCCAGAGGTAAATGACCCATCTCGCTCGATAAAAGTCTTAGCTGGCAAAACCACATCCGCTAGTTTTGCTGTATCAGTAAGAAATAGATCCTGCACGACGAGAAAATCGGTTGCTTCGGCCATTTTTGGGTTATCCCCAGCCGGATCAGCTGCAACCACATAGAGAGCAGATGCTGCGTGCATGGCATCGTGCATGTCTTCAACCGGTAGGAACCCCATATCCCAGGCGCCTTGCTCATTGGCTCGCTGCCAGACTCCGATCAAACCGTTGTTGGCGCGTCCAGTGTGATTTGTAGCAATCACCAAGTTGGCACATGCTTGGGCTAATTCCTGCGTATCCTGCCAACCAGTGCCCTCGCTGCCAAAAATAACGATCCCGTTCTCAGCTTGTGCGAAGACCTGTGCGGCAGCCTGTAATTCAGCATTTCGGGAGAATTTCCCGCCTTCATCCTGGACATCAAGCCGTTTGCTTGAGATGGAGTTCAGCATCGAGAGTACGGCTACCGTTTGCTCTCCATAACCATAGTGGATGAGATGCTGGGCATATTGATCAAGCCGGGTTTCGCGCGGGTTTAGAACGATCAGTTTGCTGCCCCGGTCCGCAGCCTGTTTGACTCTCAACCACCAAATCGGAGCTTCTTCCTGCAAATCACAACCAACAACTAGGATAGCCGTCTCCTCTCCCACCCCTGAGAGATCTGTGCCCTGCCCCACACCAACCGAGGAAATCAAATCTCCGCCACCCATCGTTGTATATAATGCTGCTGTACCACCCACGCCGGTAGTCAATTTCCGGATATTGAACAAATCCTCATTCGATAAGCGCCCGCTTGCTAGCGTTAAGAGCCCGGAACCTGCTTCTCGGAATCGGTCAGCTACCAATGCCAAAGCTGCCTCCCAGCTAGCGGGAGCTAACTGCCCATCCTGCCTGATCATCGGTGACGTTAATCGCTCACTGCTTTCAGCATAGTGATAGGTGAAACGGCCTTTATCGCAGATCCAAATCTCATTCACTGCTTCATGCTGGCGCGGCATTACGCGTTTTACGGCCCAGCCCCCACCGGTTTTTGCTTCACGCCGGACATTAAGCGTAATATTACAGCCTACAGGACATTGGGTGCATACTGAAGCTGCTGAGTTCATCTCCCATGGCCGGGCGCCGAAGCGGAAATCCGCAGTCGTCAACGCCCCAACTGGGCATATGTCGGTAGTGTTTCCGGAAAAATAGGAATCAAAGCCGGGATCTGAAAAGGTGACGATCTCCAACGAACGGCCGCGATTGTAAAATCCGATCACCGGTTCGTCAACAATCTCATCCTGGAAGCGCACACAACGTGCGCACTGGATACACCGCTCCCTGTCAAGGAATATCAGCTCTCCGAGCGCGACATGCTTTTCAAAGTTAATTTTTTCATCGAATATAAACCTGCTCTCACCGGAACCAAACTCCATCGTTAGATTTTGTAGCGGGCATTCGCCACCCTTATCACAAATTGGGCAATCCAATGGGTGTGATGTCAACAGGAATTCAACAATATCTGCCTGCCCCGCTTTGGCTTTCTCAGTGTAAC
>JBFENN010000469.1:0-2090 GCA_041551115.1 Anaerolineales bacterium | reverse complement strand
TGGTCCCTGCCTTCTGCCGCCGCCCGCGCACCAGCAATCAGTTTATCTGTGACACCGCTCATTGCTGAAACAACAACTACTTGATCTCCAGGCGCAAATGGAGCTGAGGTGTTATTCGCTTCCTGAACATATTGATTGTTGAGCAGGATGTCTGCTGCAGTTGAGAAACGCTCAGCACTGCCAACTGATGTGCCGCCAAATTTATGAACGAGCATTATTGACTCCAATTTTTCCAACGATGAATACGATCCACAACCCTATTAACCGATCATTCGAGGTCGTCTAAGGCATATTTCAGGTCCTCGATCAGGTCGGCAGGGTCTTCAATGCCAACCGCATACCGTACAAGATTATCCTGCAGGCTGGCCGCCTGTCGATCGGCCTGCTTCAGGGAGAATAGGGCTGCGGGCTGCTGGGCGATGCTCTCAACACCTCCTAAGGTCGGACCGATGTACGGGATCTGTAACCGATCGATGAAGCGCCCCGTTCGGTTGAAGTCACCGTCGATTTCAAAGCTGACCACGCCGCCGAATCCACTCATCAGTTTCTTTGCAGTCTCGTGATCAGGATGTGATGGCAAGCCAGGGTAATATACGCGCTTGACAATAGGGTGTGTTTCAAGGTATTGGGCAACCAATAAACCGCTTTTATTTTGCTGGTTTACCCGCAGGTCGAGTGTTTTTAAACCGCGCAGCAGCAGGTAAGCATCATTCGGGTTGCTGATGCTCCCCATAACCCCGCGCGCTTGCTCAATTTGAGCAAGCTGCAGATAGGAGCCGGCAATAACTCCAGCAAGTAAATCATTATGCCCGCCGAGATATTTTGATGCGCTGTGGATCACAAAATCTATCCCTAGATCAAGGGGAGTAAGGTTAATGGGCGTGGCAAATGTGCTGTCGACCACGGTGGTAATTGTATACGCACTGGCTGCTTGAACCAGGCGCTCGAGGTCCATCACCCTCAGGTAAGGATTGGTGGGCGTCTCGGCAAAGATCATGCGCGTATTTGGTTTTACGAGCGTTTCTAGCTGTTCGAGATCGTCAATCTGCAGCAAGCTGGTTTCAATCCCCCAACGATCAAGGAACATGGCCGCAAACTCCCGCGTACGGTGATAACAGTCGCTGGTAATAATTAGATGATCTCCCCTTGATAACCGTGCTAGGAATACCGTACTGATGGCTGCCATCCCGCTTGAGAACAGCAGGGCTTGCTCGGCTCTTTCCAAAGCTGCCAATTTTAATTCAACCGCGGTTTGGGTGGGATTGCTGTAGCGCCCGTATTCATGTCGTGGGCGCGCACTTTCGTTCTCTTTTGCCTGCATGAAATCAATGATTTCTGCGGTGTTAGCAAATGTGAACGTCGAAGATTGGACGATCGGTGTGGTCAATGACCCGTAGGGTTTGCGTTTTTCCTCACCGGCGTGCACGGTGCTGGTCGAACTGTGTGTGCGCATAATAGCATTACTCCTCTCGCATTTGGAGGTGTGGTTGGGATGCGTTCAATCTAGAAGTGTGGTGGGGTTTAACAAAAAACCTCAGCCGGTGATGATTAGCTGAGGAGTTAGGCTGTAATAACTTCTCATCTTCCAGAACCCACCGGGGTCTGACGGAGTTGGCACCGTAGCGGGCGTTGATACCGCACTTGGTTGCCGAGGTTTCACAGGGCCGGTCCCTCCACCTCTCTAGATAAGAACTGCGTATCCGTTATTGAATTGTCCCGGATAATACCACATGCCTGATTCCAAGTCAAACGGGAGATTTGACCGAAATGCCGGCGGACAGTTATAATTGTGGACATGAAATATCATATTTGGACAGAAGGCTGTCAGATGAATGTAGCCGACACCCAGCGCGTCGCATCAGCGCTTGAGCAGCTTGGTTATGTAACAACACGCCGTGCAGATGAAGCAGATGTTATCGTATTAAACACCTGTGTCGTCCGCCAAAGCGCCGAAGACAAAGCAGTGGGACGCCTATCATCGCTGCGCCCGCTGAAAGCCAGGAAACCTGATTTAGTCATAAATTTGATGGGCTGTTTGGTTGGCGTCCGCGGCCACCAGCTTTTACGAGAAAGATTTCCTTATGTAGATG
>JBFENN010000468.1:0-2112 GCA_041551115.1 Anaerolineales bacterium | reverse complement strand
ATCGTGCTACGATAATGGCACAGTTATTGGAAAATGAGATGGTTATATCGGAGGGCTGCCGCTTGCAGCCAGCCCAGGAGGTACACCTATGTCCCGCCAAACCAAGCTTATCATTGCCCTGGTGATCGCGTTTGCATCAGTCACCGTGATGAGTGTACTGGCAGATACGATTTACCTACCGGCTGTTTATCGACAGCCAACACCTACCGCCACCAAAACACCAACTCCTACTGCACGCCCGCCGGGGGTCTATATCGACAGTTTCCACCCGTCCACTGACCCGCGTCAGGATTATGTTGAAATCATCAACACAACGGACAACAAAGTCGATTTCACCGATTGGTTTATCAAGACGGAGAAATCAGACACATCATTAGGATCAAAATATTATTTTCCAGATGGTTTCAAACTCGGTGTTGATAAAACCGTCAACGTCCGCAGTGGTATCGGAACGAACACTGGAACGGATCTTTATTGGGGATTAACCTACTCGCTTTGGACCTACTCAACAAACTGTGCATACCTGTGGGACGAATCCAAAGATAAGGAGTTGATTGACAAGAATTGTGTCGATTGGGAGTAAGATTCGATAATAATGAAGATAGCTGGCGGCTAATAAAACAACCGCCAGCTTTTTTGCCTTTGCTAGATTAACCCAACAGGATCATTTGCACATTTTATTCCGTTTTTTGATAGACCTACCCCGTTGAGATAAAGTTCATTATGTTCACTCGATCATCTCGATTAGCATAGAAGGATTATGCAGAGACGTGTCTACCTGATCCACACGGGCGGGACCCTCGGCATGCAGCGCAGCCCGCACGGTTATACGACCGTCCCTGGTCACCTGGAGCAGCTGCTAACTGGACTGCCAGAGCTCAACCATGCCGATATGCCGGCGTACACCCTGCGGGAGTACGACCCGCTGCTCGATTCGTCGAACCTCTTTCCGGAGGACTGGTTAAAGATCGCCGGTGATATCGCCGCGCATTACGACAAGTACGATGGTTTCGTCATCCTGCACGGCACAGATACCATGGCCTATACCGCCTCCGCACTGGCGTTCATGCTGGAAGGGCTCGGCAAACCGGTCATCCTGACCGGGTCGCAGATCCCGCTCGGTGACCTGCGCAGCGATGGGCGTGCAAACCTAATCACCGCACTGCTGCTTGCTGCCAACTACCCTTTGCCGGAAGTGTGCCTGTACTTCGGCGGGGTGCTGCTGCGCGGCTGCCGGGCAGTCAAAGTGGATGCTGAAGGCTTTGAAGCCTTCAGCTCACCGAACTTTCCACCACTTGGAGAGGTCGGAGCAGATATCGAGATCAGTTGGCAGCTCGTGCGAGAAAGACCCCTGGCAGACACCCAACTGGTCATCCAACCGCTGGGGACACCCTACGTTGGCGCGCTGCGTTTGTTCCCAGGGATCACTGCCGAGGTGCTTGAGAATATCCTGCGCCCGCCGCTTAAAGGATTGGTGCTCGAGGTGTACGGCGTTGGGAACGCACCGGAGCGTGATGCAGACCTTCTGCAGGTGCTTGGCGAAGCTGTTGGCCGCGGGGCGGTTATCGTCGCCAGCACCCAGTGTCTGCGCGGTACAGTCCACCTTGGCGATTACAGCACCGGCACCGCCATCGCCCGAGTTGGCGTGATCAGCGGGCGTGACATGACCAGCGAGGCCATCCTCACCAAGCTCTTCTATCTCTTCAGCCGCGGCTACCAATCCTCGGATGTAAAGCGGTTGATGCTCCAGGACCTGCGCGGCGAGCTGACACCAGACGTACTATAATCATCTCCACCTAAACCACCAACATCTCAAACTCGGGAAGAACTTGCTGCATGTCAACATACCTGCGTCGCCATATCGCATTGCCTACAGATCACGGTGCTTGGGTCTTCATCCTCAGCCCGCTGCTGATTGGCATATTCACCTCAGGGACATGGACTCGCGCAACGACGGTCCTGGTTATAGCTGTGATGGCCGCCTTTCTAATCCGCCAGCCGGTCACGATCGCCACCAAGGCCTACAGCGGCAGGCGTTCACGCCGCGATCTGCCTGCAGCCCGGTTTTGGATGCTTATCTACGGGGTGGTGATCATCGTCGCGACCCTGAGT
>JBFENN010000467.1:0-2112 GCA_041551115.1 Anaerolineales bacterium | reverse complement strand
GACGGGAGAATATGGCATCTTGAGTGATTATGATCACGATCATGAACATTGATCAACTGATTTTTAATATAGCCATCAATAGTCACTCAATTAGTGGTTTATTCGGTCACCAATTTAACTAAATCAACTTGACCTGTAATCGCATCCCTCTGAGTTATGTGTTATTAGAATGAACTTGATTGGGACATGGCGAAAGCGTATCCTTAGAGTGATACCGTCGCTGGGGACGCATTCGGGGTGGGAGCGTCTGGGTTGGTCGTTTGCAGCTATGGGAAGCCTTCCTTCGCGTGGAAGAGCAAGCTGCTAAATCCGCTTGATTTCACGAACAATTTCGCCGTTTAAGCCTACTTTCAGGACTGTGGTTCTGAAATACTCAGAAGATTGCGATGGCATTTGGTTACAAAGTGGGATTATACCATTTACAATTCAGACTACATTC
This sequence comes from Anaerolineales bacterium, assembly GCA_041551115.1. GTDB lineage: Bacteria > Chloroflexota > Anaerolineae > Anaerolineales > UBA4823 > DAOVXM01. Next base: position 1,673 of record JBFENN010000467.1, on the reverse strand, counting down.
TTGTAGCTACAGTCTACTAAAGGAAAAACTTATCCGCTAAATGTGATTCAAGAAATGAGGTGGATACTGCGTCAAAAGAAAGGTGGCGGATATGTTCTCCGTCCTATGATGGTAATCACTATTAGTCAACAAGAGAGATAAAGTATGCGACAATTTATAATAACTGGATTATTCCTAGTAGTGCGTCAAGGGTAGATTGACGAGTATTGAAAAAACGGATAAGCTATCTCCCAAGCAGAAGGAGATAGCAAAATGGAAAAGAAGTACATTGTAGATTTAACAACGGAAGAACGGGCTGATTTGGAAGGCCGATTACGAGGCGGCCAAATGAGTGTGCGCAAAGTCAAACGCATCCAGATTTTGCTCAAAGCCGATGAAGGCTGGAACGATGAGCGGATTGCCGAAGCATTGGACGTGGGTTTGTCCACGGTGGAACGGACCCGTCGCAAGTTTGTAGAGCGCGGACTGGAAGGAGCGATTACCAATCGGCGACCGCGACGAGAATATCCTCGTAAATTGGATGGGAAGGCAGAAGCCCATCTGATCGCCTTGATGTGCGGGCCAGCGCCAGCAGGATATGCACGTTGGAGCTTACGATTGCTGGCGGATGAATTGGTGAAGATTGAAGGCGTTGAACTAGAAGACATATCATATGAAACTGTGCGCCAGACCCTCAAAAAAACGAACTTAAGCCCTGGCGCAAAGAACAATGGGTAATTCCACCCGTGCAAAGTGCGGAATTTGTTTATCACATGGAAGATGTCTTGGATATCTATCATTTGCGGTATGATCCAAACTATCCGTATGTTTGTTTTGATGAAAGCAACAAACAGTTGGTGGCTGAGAAGCGCACTCCTGTGGAGGCAGCGCCTGGTCATGTGGAACGCTATGATTACGAATATAAGCGCAATGGCGTGCGAAATCTCTTCCTATTCTTCTCGCCTTTAGTTTCCTGGCGACATGTCAAAGTGACTGAGCAACGAACTCACCTTGAATGGGCATATTGCATGAAAGATCTGGTAGATGTACATTTTCCACAAGCAACTCGTATTCGGGTCATTCAGGACAACCTCAACACCCATAATCCGGCCTTTTTGTATGAAGTCTTTGAACCTGCTGAAGCCAAACGCATCCTGGATAAATTAGAGTTCCGCTACACACCCAAACATGGCAGTTGGCTCAACATGGCTGAAATCGAGTTCAGTGTTCTATCACGACAGTGCCTGGATCGCCGTATCCCGGATGAAGAAACACTCATCCAAGAAATCCGCTCTTGGGAAGAACACCGCAATGAAATCAAAGCCACAGTCGACTGGCAATTTACTACCAAAGATGCTCGCATTAAGCTCAAGAAACTCTATCCTTCAATCGATGATTGACATACTACTAGAGACAGGATTGTGTTTTTTGAAAGAAGCAGACTCCTCGTCCCGGCGCGAGCCACGTTGATCTCTCAAGTCTTGCGCAGATAAATCCACCTACATTGACGTCAGTGTACTGTTATTGTACACTCATTGCATGAAAATATCGCAGCCCCGTCGTTGGGATTGGCCATCAACCGCTCTGCTGGTTTTCATGTTGCAGGTAGCTACTGCACGGTTGGTTGTCACAAGCTGGACGGATTTTCTTTTCTTTTCACAAACCCTGGCAGCACTTGGGCTCTTTTTAGGGCT
>JBFENN010000466.1:0-2118 GCA_041551115.1 Anaerolineales bacterium | reverse complement strand
CATAGAGTAGGAACAAGTCATCCGTCACCCATGTCCCGCCAAGATATGCATCCGGACTTCCCAATCTCTCGTCAATTTCCCAATTGACCCGGTTTTCTTCTTGCCCGCTCGTGTTATCAGTGATCGTTGTCGTCAGTTTGAGCCACCCGCCCTCTGCGGCTTGGAGTTTGGTCTCAGCTCGATAGGTTCCTTCCGGAGACTCGGTTTCATCCGGCGGTGCTGGGATCGCGATTTGATCAGCCTGGATAGGAACGAAATCTTGACAAGGGAATCCAATCCAATAGCTGTCTGTGTGGTATACCGCCGCGCGGCCGTCTGGTTGCCAGTAGACTTGGGGGTAGAACTCGCTAAACACCGAGTCTCCAGACTCACACATTTCTTCACTCTGGGGGTTATAGAAAATCAATTTGCCCGGTGGGGCAATACCTGCGGCCTTATCATTTGGGGTCCACAGCCACAAACCTAACCACAGACCGTCCGGAGCCCAGCTGTCAATCCGGATATCGGCTCCCTTGACGATGGGTTTGAGCGCAGCATCTGGCACAGCTGTTGGAGGCAGGCTTGTACTTGTAGCTGTCAAGCTCTGCGTTGCAGTCTGAGATGGTATTGTTGTCACTGTTGTGGATCGTGTCGGTGGAAACGTTGCAGTTGGCGATAGAGATTCACCGCTGGTAGCTGGGATCGTACGCTGGCCAGCGGCTGCCGGGGATGATTGCGCTGCCTTACTGGGACCGCAAGCCACTAATAGTAGAAAGGGTAACGTGAACAACCAGTAATGGATTTTTAATAACCTTTTCATGGTATGCTCCCACTTGCAGAGTAACGATCTTTAGTAGACCGCCCAACGAATGCATGCAACGCAGCCATCCGGTATAGATATACTTATCAACAGTACCCAAAGTTTAATCCATATTCTCCAAGATAATATCCGCTATCTCATGCCGGCGTGACTGCTCTAATCCCTGCTGGTAAAGTTCTTTGACCAATGGTGGCAGTATTTGTTGTTTCATCGTTTCCACTCCACTTATGCTCCTGACCTCGCAATCGTCGCAGGGAAGTCACATGCAGCCCTGCATTCGACATTTGACTCGCGATGTTGAAGTCCGCCCTGAACCATATGCGGTGCTCAGCGCGTGCTTATTAGCGCGGATTGAAATGGGCGCTGTTCGACGTCGAGTTCTCGCTTCATGCCGCTGCGATGTTCGGGCATCGACTGCACATGTACAGCCGCAATCCCGCCCTCGCGGACGTGACCTTCAGCGTAACCCATTTAATGATTTGGTGTTACATTAACGTGCTCTAAGTTATCGACGAGGATATTCGCCCCTATCGTTGCTTTCCGATGAATTTCTTTGCAGTGCGTAATCTACTTCAATTCCTCTTCTTGGAGCCACATCAAACCGATACATCAAAGGAGAATAAATTATGGCAAAGAATCAACCGCTCTTAAATCTCATCCTGCGCGGGGTTGCTGTTGCAATGGGTGTTGCAGTTGTCGTCTTGAATCTCCTCCAGGCAGCTGATGCTTCCGCACTGATAACCTTGCTCGGAATTGGTTTGTTTGCGATCGGCGTCGATGCCCTCAACCGGGGTTGATAGGTAATTCCTCGGGTTTAGGTATAGTTGAGGTTCTAGATACGCTTCTTGCATCTTCTGCCAGCAGGATAAACCAGCCGTAGGATTGCCCACCCTGGCGCTCATGCGCGCGGTCAATGACCGTGGCGAGTACGTGTGAGATCATGTCCAGCCTCGAGCTGCTGGCGGATATACTGGGTTTCGTGCTGCATTTCATCCTCGTCCTCAGCCGCCGCCTGTTGCTGATGGGTCGGAAACTGTATAGTAAAAGAGCGGGATTTTGAGGCATAATGCAGTCGTTAGCTATGGCTTTCTCTGATTTCCTTCACAAGCAGCGCTCCGTGTTACCGTGGTGGCTGGCCTGTATGGCTGCATTCCTGGTGTTGGCAGGCTGTGCGCCTCCCGCGTCACCCGCACCCGCGCCTGCCCAGGCAAGCACCTCCCATCCCACCCTCACACCCCACCAAACCAGCACACCTGGACCGGTGGATGCTGGTCCCGGGGATATGGCTGGATTGAAACGTGCCATCGACAAGATCATCT
>JBFENN010000465.1:0-2120 GCA_041551115.1 Anaerolineales bacterium | reverse complement strand
TCTGGTGCGGGCCCGTGGTACCATGTCTTGCCGTCGCTCAGTGCCACTCCCAGGGTAGCTTCCTCCTTCGTATCTCGGTAGCTTACCCAGCCGTTCCACGACATACCCCAGGTTTCTGTCTGCAGGTGTATCGCATCGACCATATCCGGGATAAGCTCAGTCTGGATGTAATCTGCTACTGCCTGCCGCGGAAGCCGGCTGGTAGCATCTTTCCCATCCCTCTGGAAAGGGAACATATCGCAGTAGTAAACAACTAACTCCTGAGGACCGGTTTCGTTCTTGGCTTCAAAATGGTTTATTGTCGCTGTGCCTTGACGCTCCAGCAAAAAAGCATAGTCCTGGTGGTAATGCAACAGGGGTTTTCCGTCGGAATTGCTTGCATCCAGGATCACCAACTCCAAACTGTAGTAATCGGTGGGGGTCGGGATCACTCCCTGATCGGTGCTGCTCATATCGTCAAACTCCACTGCGAAGGTGGCTTTTCCAGATGGCTGGTTGGTTCCTCGGCTGCCCTCGATTAAGCTTATTTCCTGCCAAACGGTTATTCTGTTGTCCTCACCTCCATCCAGGTCTGGATCGCCATGTTGCGTGTGCATGCGGATGCTGACAGTTGCACCTGATGCAGGAGTAGAAAAATCGCTTATTGTGATGAGCAGTGTTCGTTCTTCTTTTGGGGTGAGACTAGTATTCCTGGAGAGTACCAGGTAGGGGATTTCAACAGGATCTGCAGGTGTGTCATTCGTTAGACGATGATTATTAGCATAGAAAGTAATTGTAGTTCCGGATGTTGCCCACAAATTGATACCTGGTTGGCCTATTTCTCTGCTTTGCTCGGATGTATCTTGTTGATTGAGGGCAACTGCTGCATGTGCTGATCTTACGGAGTGGGCAGTAGCACATAGCAAGCACAAGCTGATCATGATTTGCCTGATATATTGTTTCTTTGCTGGGTCATGTCTGGTCTCGTCCCTGTGGTTCATGGCTGTTCCTCCAGTTTGTTTTGAACAGCGTAGCAACCACGAGTGATGAGAAGATTCTTCTATCGTGATCTAAATGTGAAAATGCGTGAAAGTTTCGTACTTTCGAGCGTTGATGTATAATCAAGTTAGTGCAGTCCTGTGATCGATGTATTGCTGGATGGCAAAGATGAGCACTCTCGAAATTCGTTTGCTTGGGACTCCACAATCATGGCTGGGTGGGGAGTTGGTCACGGAGCTGCGCTCAGATAAGGTGCGCGCCCTATTGGCTTACCTCGTGGTGGAGTCCGACCAGCCGCACCGTCGTGAGAAATTAGCTGGATTACTATGGCCCGGCTATCCAGAGACTTCCGCCAGAGCAAGCTTGCGCCGCGCTCTGGCGGATTTGCGTTCTGCGATCGACGATGCGCATGCCAGTCCTCCCTACTTCGATATTAATCGCCAGGCAATTCAGTTCAATCAGGGAAGTGATGCCTGGGTGGATGTTATCGCATTCAGCAAATTGGCCAGGGCTCCCCAAGGTATTAGTGAACAAACCATCACAAGTTGGGAAGAAGCGGTGGAGATTTATCGCGGTGAGTTCATGGATGGCTTCAGCATCCCGGATAGTCCTGGCTTTGAGGAGTGGTTGTTGCAGTCCCGCGAGGGGTTGAAACGCCAGTTGCTGGACACGCTCGGACGGCTGGTAAAGGGCCTAGAGCAGCGGGGCGATTATCAGCGTGGATTAGTGCATGCCTGGCGGGGAGTAGAGCTGGATCCATTGCAGGAGAACAATCAGCGCGGGTTGATGCGGCTGCTCGCGTTGAGTGGTCAGCGGGAAGCCGCGCTGGCACAGTATGAAGCTTGTGTGCGCACACTTGCGGAGGAGTTAGGAGTAGCGCCATCGGTTGAGACAAGGGATCTGTACGACTTGATCATGGCGGGGGAGAGTCCGCTGGTGAGCTCGGCAAACGTTGAGCAGCGGACCCAGGTGCCGCGCGCGATCGGTGCTTGTCCATACCGGGGCTTAGCTGCATTCCGTGAGCAGGATGCCGCCTTCTTCTTCGGGCGAGAGGGGTTTACCGAGCAGCTACTAGAGTCAACCCGCACTCACAAGGTGATCACTGTTGTCATTGGTCCGTCGGGATCAGGTAAGTCTTCCGT
>JBFENN010000464.1:0-2125 GCA_041551115.1 Anaerolineales bacterium | reverse complement strand
CTGCCATTGAAAAAGCAGACATCATTATGATCGTTATTCCATCCACTGGCCACGCCGATATCGCGAGGCAGGCAGCCTCATACTTAAAAGACGGGCAAATCGTGATATTAAACCCGGGTCGGACCGGGGGCGCGCTAGAGTTCAGCAAGAACATCCGGGAGAAAGAATGTAAAGCGGATGTCATTATTGCCGAAGCTGAGACCCTAGTCTATGCCAGCCGATCAGAAGGACCAGCCCAGGCTCGCATTTTCGGGATCAAGGAGAGCGTACCAATAGCTGCTCTACCTGCCAACAGGACAATCCGCGTATTGGAGGCTTTGTCTCCTGCATACCCCCAATTTATTGATGGAACCAGCGTTTTACACACCGGGCTGAACAACATGGGGGCGATTTTTCATCCGGCACTTACGCTGCTCAACGCGGCGCGGATCGAGTCCACAGGTGGTGAATTTCAGTTCTATATCGATGGCGTCAGCCCATCGGTGGCAAGGGTGTTGGAGGTCCTCGACCGCGAACGTGTAACAGTCGCCTCCTGTTTGGGGATCCGTGCCCGCACAGCTCTCGAGTGGCTTCATATGGCATATAATGCCACCGGAGCTGACCTGTATGAAGCTATCCACAACCAACCTGGTTATATGGGAATCCAAGCACCGGCGACTCTCAACCACCGTTATATCACCGAGGATGTTCCGATGTCCTTGGTACCCATCGCGTCATTGGGTGCACGTTATGGCGTCTCTGTGCGCGGGATGGAGAGCATCATACGACTGGCATGTGTCATTCACCGTACCGATTACTGGCGACGAGGCCGTACACCGGACAAGCTCGGAATAGCAGATTTAAGTGTCAGTGAGCTGAACGCGTACGTCATGGAAGGTAATTCTCAGTCTTGATTCTGTTTTAGCAGCCTGGCTCATACTCTGACCGATACTTGGATAACCGGAAAAATGACCATCTTTTACCTCATTCGTCATGGACAAACAGATTGGAACGTCGAACAGCGCTGGCAAGGACAATCAGATATATCCTTAAATGCTACAGGTCGCCAGCAAGCAGCAATTTTAGCAGCTGAATTAGCAACAGTTAACTTCTCAGCGATCTATTCAAGCGACCTTACTCGGGCTTATGAAACCGCACTCGCATTGTCGCGGATAAGTGGAATCCCAGTAAAGAGAGATCCCAGGCTGCGCGAGATCCACCAAGGAGAGTGGCAGGGATTACGAGAATCTGATATTCAAGCCCAATATGGAAATGCTTTTCAGGAACGCAAACAAAATCCACTGGATATCGCCCCTCCTGGGGGAGAAACCGTCATACAAGTTCGCGACCGGGTGATCAGTGCAGTGAATGATATCTGTACTTCGCATCCAAATGAACGCATTGCATTGGTCTCACATGGATTTGCGCTAGCCCTCATCCAAGTCCACTATGCAAAGCAACCTTTGGAAGCAGCCTGGCAGTATATCCCAGCAAACGCCGAATGGCGCAAGTTTGAAATTCATTCGTCAAATCCCATCAGCTAAAGCAGTATTGCGGTTGAGCGGATAATTCGATCCGTAAACAAAATAACATTATTCCCTAGGAGAAATGTATTCGTAAACAACCCCTTCAATCATCCAGAACATGTTAATCACCATGTTACGTTTATCGTCCCCTACTCACTCGCATTACAGACCTGACCTCGAAGAGCTTCAATTAGATGATTCTTGTCGCTCGATCAGCAAAATTTTCTAAGGAGATTTCTTTTAATAACGCTTGTTTTGCCATATCTCCATGCAATCCCCCAGCAAGCAATCCCTTTGGACGTACCGGATCACAAAACACAAAATAAATCATTTTGACTCCGGTCTCGAACCAGCAAACAACCTGTTCAGCCGAGGTGATACCCCAGCTGGCACCCGCTTCGTCACTGTTTGGGAACTCTCGTGTGAACAGGTCCCTGGATTTTTCGCAGCAAAACACTGATGGGCCACATTCCGAATGGTTATTGGGATCACTATGACCGTGGTGTATTACTGCATTCGCTCCATGATAGGGTACCAACCAATCCAAATCCCGCCATTCTGGAGGGAAGATATGCCAGGGTGTCTTGCCAGAAGAAGTTTTTAATTGATTATCCATAGCT
>JBFENN010000463.1:0-2134 GCA_041551115.1 Anaerolineales bacterium | reverse complement strand
GAATCAAGCGAATTATCGAATTTACAAGATCCGACTTTTCGTTTGACAATTGGTTTGCTTCGGCCGTTTCCTGATTCCTTTTCCAATCCGCCATCTGGGCACCGAGTATGCGCTCACCCGGCGACAGCATTCGCTTGGCGATACTATTGGCCCTGAATAGGTCGCGAATCCGTTTTTCTTCGAGCACGACAATGGAAAGCCTTTTTTTCACAAGCTCATCCAGACTAACGAGATTTTCGGTCATTTCGCCGAACAATTTCACGACTTCAGTTGTCGCTGTTTTTTCATCTTCTGTCTCATAGCTTCTGCTGCGCTGCAAAAACGGCTCAAGCTGTTCGATTTGCGAGGCGATTTCGTTCGAGACTTCGTTCCGTGCACTATCGGTTTTCACGACCAACAAGGCGGGTGCCGCGCGCACGACGCTTTCCACGCGCCGTGACAGCTCGAGCCAGGACAGCGCTTCGGGCACGCGTTGCTCCGTGATCTCGTTGAGGGCACCGCCAACCTGCGATAGAGAATAAAAACCAGAGGCCGCAGCGACCAGCGAGAACATGGAAATTCCCAGAAACGCGAGCAGCAGTCGCCCTCGAACGCCCATGGATGCAGATTTGTTTGGCTTATCCATTCGTCATCATTTGGCTATCGAGTAGTCTTCCTTGCCGAAGACATACCAGACAAAGGTGTCAATACCTGTGACGTCGCCCTTCTCATCAAATCCTATCTTACCGAGCACGGTGTCAAAGCTGCCTGCTCTCAAGACATCGATGACAGCCTTCGGATTCAAGGAACCCGCTTGTTTAACGGCCTGGGCCCAAGCCTGAACAGCGCCGTAGCTATACAAGGTATAACCGTCTGGTTCGTAGGCATCTTCTTCGCGAATGGCAGCAACGACGTCTCCGGCCTCCGGCTTTTGGCGCATATCAGGACCAAAGGTAAAATAGGTGCCTTCGCCTGCATCGCCCGCGACGAACAGAAACTGGACATTCATCAGCCCGTCGCCGGAAAACAAGCGAAGATCGGGCAGCTCCTTTTTGGCCTGACGCATAATAATTCCAATATCGGTTAGGTAGCCGCCGGCATAGAGAACATCTGTTTTTTTACTGACGAGTTTGTCCACAATCGACCTGTAGTCCTTTTGATCCGGGGTGTAACTATCGAACATAACCTCGATAACGCCGCGTTTGTTCAGTTGGCGTTTTGTAAGCTCTGCCAGGCCCAAACCATAGGCTTGACCGTCGTGGATGATCGCAATGTTGCTTTTGCTGTGATTGTCGGCCAGGTAGTCGCCGGCGATGGTGCCTTGCTGGTCGTCGCGGCCGATCACACGAAATACATTGGTACCCCCTTCATCGGTAACCTTGGGATTGGTCGAAGCCGGTGAGATCATTATGATCCCGGCCTTTTCATAAATCTTGCCGGCAGCAAGGGAACAGGCGGAACAAAGATGTCCGACGACGAAAACAACACCCTCGCTCACCAGTTGCTGCGCCACCGCCTTGGCTTGTCGCGACTCACACGCATCGTCCACTGAAATGACGACAATATTCTTGCCAAGGAGGCCGCCTTTGTCATTCAGATGTTTGAACGCCTTTTGAGCGCCGATTTCCTGCTGTTCGCCAATAGCGAGTGAACTGCCGGACAAAGGCCCGGCGATACCAACCTTGATTTCGGCCTGAGCCGCCCCAATGACGCAAACTATCGATATGAATGCACCTATTAGGCTTCCAAGAATTGTAGTTTTCATAACTGCCTCCGTTTTTACATTCATTGAATTGTTAAACGGTGCCTCATGTCTCGAATATCTTGGTTTAAATTGAAGGGAAACCAGAGCCCATATTGGTGCAGAAAGAAAATCAAAATTTAATAAACCACTCAACACGTGGACGTAAATTTTAACTGAAATTAAGGCTCAGGATTCATGTTATTGTTCCTATATCGAATAGTCATAGAAGGCTTTGATGTTTTAAGATTATGAGAAGGGCCGCTGATAGGTATTCAAGGTTCGGATGTTTGCATCCACATCCTAACCCATCAGAGCTGTATCCCTGGACATAAGCACTGAGAACAGCACGGAGTTTCCGTTTAAAACCTTCGCCTGCCATAATGGCACTTCCCTCTTTAAGGCTTCAAACAG
>JBFENN010000462.1:0-2146 GCA_041551115.1 Anaerolineales bacterium | reverse complement strand
CCGAAGAACATGCCGAAACGACCGGGTGTTCTAATCGTATCTAATCCAAGGATAAGTTTAGATAGGTAATAAAACGGCAGTCTGATCTGTGGGTAAGATTTAATATATGGGCCCCACGAGAGGACTAAACTGACTGCAATCAAGGTTCCAGCGAATAGTACTAAATCGATATTTGGGTGATTATCTGTGATATTACCTGGCTTAGATTTTGGTGGAAATAACTTGGACCATGCCGTAATCCCAATGGAAATGACGAACAAAAAGATGGCTCCCAGCCCTAAAGTCAATAAAGCATAACCAGGAAAGTAAGCATATTCCCAAAATCCCCACGCTTCTTGCTCATTTGTATACCAATATGAGTATGGGGAAATACCGTTGAACAAAGATGTGGAATTTGCTGAGAAGATAGACTGTTCTTCGAGACTGGGCTTGCTGAACTGTTGGCTGATTTCTAGATAGGGCTTGAGCTGGACAAAAAAAAGAATACCGGCAAAAACGATTACGATCAGCAAGGAGAAAATGTCAAATTTATGCACGAGTTCCTTGATTCCGATCTCAGTAGACCGGATGTACAGAACTGGGATGGATATGAAAATGGATACGACAAGCAGCATCGGACCGAGGTAGGTGGCATAAGCCGTCCCGATAACAAACAACAAACACAAGATAATCAGGTAGGATTTCTTGAAATCCTTTAGAAACAGGTACAAAAATAAAAAGAAGGGTATTGCGAAATGAAATCCGAACAGTTGGTAGTGTGCAAAGAAAGTCGAAATTGACATTGCGAAATGCGCACAGAACGCGATAAATATACTTTCAATCAGAGAAAAGATCGCCATTTTCCGTAAAGCAATCATTGTCAGCAGGACACTGATGACAAGAGTCCCCATCAATGTTAAGTACATAGCTTTCAATGGAGCTATGCCAAGCGCAACTAATGGTGTAAATAGTAATTGAGCCGATAACAGCGAATCTGATAAGGCTAAAGTCCCCGAATTTGGAAAAAAAATATTCGCATTCCAAAACTCGGTCATCATTCGGCTTTCGTATAGAATATGGTAGCCCCAATTCAATATCCAATAGATAAATCGAGCATCGAAATTACCTGCCCACCAAACGGGCCATGCATCACTGAGCAAGAGATCTTTAAATATATAGAATGTTCCACCGATGCCAACGATTATGCTGATCACTATGTAACGAAAGTTAATGTTCGTTTTCATATCCACCAGGTATTGATCTCGCTTTGCGAATTATTATGCAGTGCTATGGTCATATTATTGTTTCAGATTTCATTGAGGGTCTATAGCCATTAGCGAGAGAGACGATTCAGTACAAGTGTGGGGGTGATCGAAAAATGCAGGCTGTCTCAATCTATACTGCTCTAGAATTATGATTGGTGTTTACACCATGAACTCCCCGCCCTCGTAGAACAGCTCCCCATCCACGAAAGCCTGCCCGCCAGCGCGCATATCGCAGATGAAATCCCAGTGCACCGCGCTGGTATTTTGCCCGCCGATCTCGGCGAAACTGCTGCCGACCGCCATGTGGATGCTGCCGCCGATCTTCTCGTCGAATAGGATGTTGCGGGTGAATCGCTGGATGCCGTTGTTGGTGCCGAAAGCGAACTCTCCCAGGTAGCGGGCGCCCTCGTCCGTGTCCAGGATCGTGTTCAGGTATTCTTCGCCCTTCTCGGCGGTCGCTTTGATGACTTTGCCATCTTTGAGTGTCAGCTCGACGCCTTCGCACTCGCGGCCGCGGAAGACCGCTGGGTAGCTGAATCGCACCCAGCCATTGGCTGAATCCTCAATTGGGCTGGTGTAGATCTCGCCGCTGGGCATATTATGCTCACCATCGGCATTTATGAAATCCCGTTCTGAGATGGATAACTGCAGGTCGATGTTTGCGCCCGTCAAGACGATCTCGTGCTTGCCATGCAGCCAGTCGATCAGACGCTGCTGGAAATCGTGGAACCGCTGCCATTCGGTAACTGGATCGGTTTGGTCGGCGAACGTGGCACCGTAGACGAAATCTTCGTATTCGGCTAGGCTCATCTCAGCGTCCTGCGCATAGGCGTTGGTGGGGAACATGGTGATCACCCAGCGATAAGTCTTATCGGCCGAACGTTGGCGGTAGATCTTTAAAT
>JBFENN010000461.1:0-2156 GCA_041551115.1 Anaerolineales bacterium | reverse complement strand
AATGCGTTCACCGGGTCCCAGTTTGTGCCCGCATGTAGACTGGCATAGCGCACAACGTTTGAGATAAGCCCTCTTAGCGTTCTCAATTCATTGCCTTGCTCTGTAATAAATTGTTTTGCTCCTAAGGGATTTCCATAAGTCTGAACGTTCCTGGTCATATGGCCAAGATTCAAAATCAGAACGATCCCGCCGACGATCAAAGCGTATTTGAAGATATGATTGATCTGCCTTCGTCCTGCGAGCAATATCAGAACATACACGGCAAACGGAAGTAGGTAAGCATAGGCTGTGGGTTTTGTACCAATGGCTAGACCAATTGAGAGGCCTAGGAATAAGAATCTCGTTTCGGACATCCCTTCTTTATGCATTCCAATTACTTCGATTGCGCTGGCAAGAACGAAAAATCCAACAACATAATCTGTCATCGTGCTTGTTGCCTGGGCAATCCCAACAGGCAAAGAAACTATCAAGCCCATGCTCAGGGCTTGAGCAGTTCTCCCGCCTGCCAACAGCTTTGCCAGGTATGCCCCACCGATAAGCGAGGCAAACATGGCTGACCACTGAATGAAATTTACCCATCGATCACCATTCGATAAGACATAAGAATGCAGAATCGCAAACCCCGCGAACGGGCCAATGCCGTTTTGTACTTCGATACCGGTCGCGTAATGGTTTACATTATTCTGTTGAGCCCAATGAGCGACCCGCGGCATATGATAGCGGAGCGAATCCCAGGTATTAGGTTGCCAAATCCATGCGATTAGGCCCGTAACGAATAGGACACCAAAGATAAAGAACAACAGAAGGCGAGCTGTACTCTCGGATGGAATGTATACTTGCGGAAATTTAATCTTGATCCCGTCTCTGCGCCTTTTAAGTATCCAGAATATGACCAGGCCGAACGGGATACACCACACCACGATAAGCGAAGTTCGATTTATAGCATCGAACAGGCTAAGAAACTCGGTTGAAAGGACAATGTAGCCACCAAAAATCAATGAAGTTCTGATAAAGCTTTTCTGCCAACCCCAAACAGGCATGCGTGATGTGATAACCACGACAAGCATTATGGTGCCAATGATTGGAAGGATGCCAAGCAACATTAATATGTTTATCCTCTATTAGCCATAGTAGCCTAGGATGGTAATTGGCCTGGAGTGGGACGCTTCATCGACCCATACCCACGAGCGCTGTGCATATGTCTTTGGGATTCTAGAACGCGCCCTTCCCGCGCATTACCGCAATTGGCGTACGCAGGAGGATTAGGATATCCAACCAGGGAGAGTAATTGTACACGTAGTACAGATCATCATCGGTGTTGAGGTGCATCGGTTTATCACTTCGCCCGTTAATCTGCCACCAGCCGGTGATCCCCTGCGGCACGGCAAAGCGCTTGCGCTGCCAGGAATCGTACCGATCTACCAGCCAGGGCATCTCAGGGCGAGGCCCTACAAGGCTCATCTCGCCCTTAATCACATTGAATAGCTGCGGCAATTCATCCAGGCTAAACCTTCGAAGCACTCGACCGATGCGGGTCACGCGTGGATCATCAGGGTGTTTGTGGACAATCTCTCCATCAGCTAGCTCTTCAATCACTTCATCCCGATCAGCATCCGCGTGTTGGAACATCGTCCGGAACTTATACATTTCAAACAAGCGGCCATTTTCGCCGACGCGCTTCTGACGAAATATCACATTCCCGCGCGACTCAATCCGGATCGCAAGTGCTATCAGGATCATCCAGGGCGCCATGAGGACGATGAGTATACTGCTGACCAGGCTATCGAAAATCCTCTTAGTTAATCGGGCGAAACCTTCGATCACCGGTTCGCGCAGGCCGATGATGGGAATTCCACTTAAGACCTCCGACTTGGCTTGGACCAGCGCCATGGAAAAATAATCTGGAATTACCTTTATGCGGACCGGAAGCCTCTCAAGTTCGTAAAGAACAAGGTTAACCCGATCAAGCGCCCAAACCGGGAGGGCAATCCATACTTCATCGATACCCAATCTCTCCACAGTCTCCTTTACGTCTATGATCATTCCCCGAACTTCAATTCCTTCAATCATTTGACGCACCTTTGCGCGATCGTCATCGAGAAATCCTTCGACCACATACCCTAACCGTTCCTGTTCCTTAAGAACTTGAACTACTT
>JBFENN010000460.1:0-2161 GCA_041551115.1 Anaerolineales bacterium | reverse complement strand
CTGCTTTGCAGCTATGCTGTCCAGAAGGGACGAGAAGGATTTGGCGAATGCTGCAACTCCTTCGTCTTCAAGTTCTTGGGTTGCTTCCGATAACGAGATCCCTAACTTTTCAATCGCAGCGAGCGATTGCTGGGCTTTCGCCAGGCCAGAATCAATCGTAACCCGAACATCACCATGATCAAGATATGCATCGAGTGTTTCTTGCGGAACTGTGTTCACTGTCTGGGGACCGATTAGCTCTTGGACATATAGAATATCTGAATAGGCAGGATTTTTCGTGCTGGTTGAAGCCCAGAGCGGACGTTGGACATGCGCTCCTTGAGCAGACAATTGTTTAAACCGAACACTGGAAAATTCAGATCGAAAATACTGGTATGCCAATTTCGCATTGGCTACTGCAGCTTGCCCCAGCAGTGGATTTACCCTATCTATTAGGTCTGGGTTGGCAGCTAGACGGTTCGTAAGCGCTTTGTCGATCTTTGTATCCAAGCGCGAGATAAAAAATGATGCCACAGATGCTATGTGATCTATTGGTTGCCCTGTGCCCATGCGATTTTCGACTCCAGTTAGGTAAGCATCGATTACATCCGCGTACCTTTCAAGGGAGAAAATCAGGGTGACATTTACATTAATCCCAGCACTTATCGCTTGCCTTATTGCGGGTATGCCTTGTTTGGTCGCGGGGATTTTAATCATTAGGTTCGGGCGATCAACAGTCTGCCACAATCTCATCGCATCAGCAAGAGTGCCATCAGTGTCATAAGCAAGGTTGGGATTGACTTCCAAACTGACATATCCATCTGCACCAAATGTATTTTTATATACAGGCATCAGCAGATTGGCAGCGTGTTGGATATCATCTATCGCCAAAGCTTCATATATCTCCTCAACTCCCAATCCGGAAGATATCAAATCTGCTAAGTCGGCATCATAATCAGTACTACCGGCGATAGCCTTCTCAAATATGCTAGGGTTAGAAGTCATTCCGCGGACGCCCAAGTCGATCAAGTCCTGCATATCTCCTGATACCAAGAAACTGCGTTGGATATAATCCAACCAGATAGCCTGTCCAAGCTCAGCAAGTTCGTGAAGTTTTGTCATCGTTTGCTCCTTGTCTAAGTATAGTAGATAATACAACTATTGCGACCATATCAACTCATCCCAGGAGGAATAAGGCAACTCTCCTAAGCAGAATTTAGCTCCTGACAATAGAGAAATGGCATTCGACCTTATTTTGATCTACCCTACTCCCAATCAAGAACATACACTAGAACTGGGTAGGTTATTAATCCCAACTGTTATGACATTCGATTAGGCTATAATCCTATCGATATGGCAGACATGGCACCTCAATTCCCACCCCCCAATTATATCCTTGACGTTTCAGATGTCGATGGGATAGAAGTATATAAGCCTGCTCCAGCGGATCAGGCTGACTATAAAGCAGTAGTGGAGTTTAAATGTCCCAGCTGTGGGGCAGAGACAACTTACAGCATAGCTGAAGGAGGCTTAACCTGCTCGCATTGTGGGTATTTTGAGTCATCGGACAAAGAGAATTATGGAATAGCAGCAACAGAAAATGAATTTACGCTTGAAACCATGGGATTGGCAGCCCAAGGATGGGATACAGATCGGATTGAGCTGGAGTGCCAAAGCTGTGGTGTAAAAACATCGCTGCCAATCAAATTCAAGACACATCAATGTGTCTACTGTGGGTCGAATCAAGTGATTCAAAGAGAAGACCCGCAAGAAGTACTAAGACCGCGCTTTCTCGTACCTTTCGAAATAGATAGTGAAAAATGCCAGCAGGCAATAGAAGAATGGCTTGGCAGCAGTTGGATGGCACCCCGTGATTTGAAAGATGTTAGAAATGTTGAGCGGTTTTCTGGGGTATATATCCCCTATTGGACTTTCGATGCGAATGCCGATGCAAACTGGGGAGCGGAAGTAGGTCATGGAAAAAAGGATTGGCACAGAGAATCAGGTGCAGTCCATCTGGTGTTCAATGATCAAATCTATCCTGGATCAAAGCGGTTAAGCAAACGATTGCTCAAAGCGGTACGCGACTGGTCACTTGCGAAGTTGACCAGCTTCAAAGCGGAATACTTGGCGGGGATGCACGCTCAGGCTTATGATATCCCGCTTAATATAGCGTGGGACG
>JBFENN010000459.1:0-2165 GCA_041551115.1 Anaerolineales bacterium | reverse complement strand
TTTGTCAAAGACACTGTTTTGTCCAAAATAAAACTCGGGCCTGAATTGTGATATGGTATTTTGGTATCACAGAAATCTCAGGTGCATGATATTAGAACGAAATTGCAGTTATCCAAGATTGCCCCAACATTTGCGTATCGGAACTTGCTCGAGGATAAAAACAAATCAGATTTGTGTGATCACCATAAAATATCCACACTTTGCTCTTTTTGCAGATATGTCTTTGAAACACAGAATATCTTTGATTGAAAGAATTATGCGATCCATCGCAGTGATAGGCAATTAAGGGTAGTTACTGATCTGTTGGATTTATAACACTATTTTGATCAGCATAATTGGTTGTGATATGTTGTATAATTCGATTTTAAGATTCAAGAGCCATCTCCACATCATGCTGTAGAACACGGTAAGTCTGAATGGGATAGTGGAACCCTTTAACCTCAATGGTGCCGACTTCCTCGCAAGGTATCTCATCATTAACCAAGGCCCACGAAGCATGCGATAGATATATCTCACCTGGTAGACAGGCCTGTTCCAAGCGAGAAGCAAGATTTGTGTTCAGGCCGATGGCTGAATATTCCATAAATCCTTCGGAACCATAATTGCCCACATTCGCCATACCCGTATGAATGCCGCATCGGATTTCGAAGGGAAATTGGATGCCCTGGTTCCACCATTTCTCTCGAAGGGTTTTCATTTTTTTTTGCATCTCCAACGACATACGTAAACACGCTAAAGCATCTTCTCGCTCCCCCTTTGAATCCGGTGCCCCAAAGATTGCAAAAATGCTATCCCCGGTAAACTGCGGGATGGTTCCACCCCATTTCCGGACTATCTGAGCCATCTCTCCTAAATATTCATTGAGCAACCTTGCCACATCTTCAGGATCAGAAGCATCGGTAAATTGGGTGAAATCCTTGATATCGGAAAAGAACATCGTCAACTTTGTTCGCTTGTGAGAGAGTTCTGCTGAAAATTCACCCTTGAATATTTTTTCAGTTACATTCGGATCAATGTACTTCGAGATTTGTTCTTGGGCGTTTTTGAGTCTCTTGTTGGTTTCTTCCAAAGCGTTCGACTTCGTGGTGAGTTCCTCTTCGCGCTGCTTCAGGTCCGTAATATCGGAGTAAATTGCAACAGTTCCGCCATCCCCAGTCTTGCGTTCAGTAATCAGAATCCATTGACCACCACTACGTTGCTGGATCCATGGTTTACCTGGGCTATTATGTAGCGCCAAACGCTTTGCAACCCACTCGTCTATACGGCCCTCTGCATCATCAATATGTCCTTCTTCGGCAGCTTTCCGAATAATCGTTTCAAACGCTGTTCCCGGCTCAATGTCGATGTCCGTATTAGGGTAAAGCAATTCCTTATACCTTGTGTTGCAAAGCACCAAACGGTCATCAGGATCGTAGAATGCGAAGCCTTCAGATGAATTTTCAATAGCATCGACTAGCCTTCTACGCGCCGTTTCAATATCGCGCAAATTGTTTTCTTCAACTTCGATTGCAGTATCAAGAAAAACGACCAGGGACTCTGCCATGCGGCCGATCTCGTCATCACTGACGGGTTTCGGCAAAGGCGCTCTTAGGTTGCCTCCGGCAATCGCCAGCATACTATCGCTGAGTGCGGTTAGTCTGGCAATGAGGTTACGCCCAACATAGAGCCACACGATAAGGAATGAACTCACGATACTCAGCGCAGCGATGCCGATCAAAATATTTCGGTTGAAGGCCTTGATTGTTGCCGCTTGGTGGTTCGCTTTCTCAATATCTGAATTCGCCCTCTTTACCAAGAAGCTGACTCTGTTGGTCAGAAATTGTGACAGTCGCTCGTTGACTGCCAAGAGCTCTTCAGCCTGAGAGATGACAGCCAATTCATTCTTTCTGATCTGCGGGAGACTGTTCGGACCCGCTGTCAGGTCCTCAAGTATTGCAACTTGTTTCGCCAGACGCCTTTTCGCCAGTTTTGAAACGACCAGAGAGACCTCATACAGTTCCTGGAGAGACTTTTTCAGAGGAAATATCAAGACATCAATACGTTCGGCGGAATCAGCGTCCGTGATTTTCAGGAGGTTGCTGTGAACTGAATCGACAAGAAGAACAGCCCTTTGCTGTGGAATCAAGCTGATTATCGAATCTACAAGATCCGACTTTTCTTTTGAC
>JBFENN010000458.1:0-2189 GCA_041551115.1 Anaerolineales bacterium | reverse complement strand
GTAAACACATCCCAGTTAAGATTGGGGAGAAAATCGATTACCGTATTAGCCGCAGCATGGGCGATCCCCACCACCAGGATGCTCCCCTTGCTGCGGTTGTAGAGCCAACCACATACAATCGAAAGAGGGATGAGATTGACGTAAGTATCAATCCAATAATTGAGGCTCAAGACATTCTGTCCTTCTGCGTACCAGAGAAATGCATGCCAGGGAGCCCAGAATAGGGTCACAATTAGGGCAGTTATGAGTGGGCTTACACGCACCTGCAGCCTTGGGCGGGCAAAACCAGTCCAGCCGGCTTCTTCCCCGGCAGCATTATAGAAGAAGAGCTGGTAAAAGAATCTTATGAGGATCAATCCCAGTAGTGGGTAGCTTGAAGCGTTATAACCGGTGACTGTGGCATATCTACCGAATAGGCCGCTGATGGCGATGGATAGCAAAGCCAGAAAAGGAACGCAAATCAGGGCGATCAGCGACCAGCCGAGAGCACCGCGCGGGTCAACTAATGTAGCCAGCGACGATCTGACCGCAGGTACCCGAGAGAATGCACCACTGATAACATAGGCAACCGGTGGCGTGACAAGCAATAAACTGAACACCACATATAGAACGGAGACTTTTACGTTATATATATAGATATTAAAGATGCTGAATACGGCCGTACCAACGAGAAGCGCGATGAGAAAAGCGATCCACTGAGCTCTCTTTGAACCCGATCTGGGCTCCCGATTCCCAACGGTCGTAACCAGGATTCCCGCGAGCGCAGGTCCACAAGTAGCGAGCGATACGAGGATCGCCAGTTGGTATTTGCCATTCTGCAGGACTGCAATATAAGAAAATCCCAGTCCCCAGGTAATCGCGAAGGTGATAATGAAGAAGGCTGCAACTTGATGTCGGCTGATCAAGTTCGTTATTTTTTTCATCCAATGACCTCATATGGTTAGGATGACAACCTTGGTTATCCAGATGCTGTCTCTATCAACAGAATAGCACGGAAGGATAAAAAAACACGAGCCTAGAGGCTAGTTTTTTCTAATCTCGGGAAAGGAATGAACGCCTGTCGCAAGGTTGTTTTTTTTAGTTCTCGAGTTATGGATCGGTTTTAAGTAATTGCTCCCAGAGAAATATATCGCAAGTAGGGTATATGTCAGGATAATTTGCGTTTGACTGCACGACCTACCAGACGAACACTACGGTCTGTGTGCAATCTGCAAGGTGAAGTTTACTCAATCTAGTGCTGACATGGCTTATGATCTTGCCAATACTGATAATAAGCTCGTCAGAAAATTTCTGGTTATTGAAATCTCTGGCTATCGAGGTCAGCACATAAATTTCCCGATCGTGAGTTCAGTAAAGAGGTAGATGCTCTCCGGTTCCCCTTGACTAAACTGCTTAATCAGATGCACCGTTACACAGCGTGGCTTCCACTTTGGGAGCCCGTCCAATAACTTCGATCAGTTCTCGGATTTTGACACTTTAAAGCGCATTAGAAATCGCCCGGCTAGAAACGCTGGGAAATGCTCGTGTTCATGGAAGGGGGTCAGGATGATGATCTGTGTGCGCGAGCAGATGTCTATCACTTTGTGGTTGCCTTCATACCGTCCACTCCCAGCATGACCAAATCCATCAAACCATATCAGGAACTAGTTTGTGGGCCGGCGCACAGCTTCAACGTCTGATCCGGGTTCTGCCACCACCGTTATCTCAGGCTGCGCTCACAGGTAAACCTTGGTACCATTGCCCACCATCTGATGGTCATCCACGATCATGGCTGTGGTTCGTTCTTGAATTTACGATATCTTTTTCTCATCGATCGGGATCGGTAGACAGATTCTCGTCCCTTGCCCAGGTTCACTTTGGATGCTGAACTTGTCATGTAGTGATTCCACCCGCGCGCGCGGCGAGTCAAGTTCCATCCCACAGTGCTCCTGGTGGAGGTCGAACCCGACACCATTGTCTCTCCAACCACCGCATAGCCAGCATCCGGTTGTACTTGAGCTCTTGGGACTCGAGGTGGCTGACATTGTCTCCTCCAGGTCCACCCGCAGACCCAGTGGATCGTTCAACTAAACTGGTTACTCACACCCTCCTGGTATCGTCGTTCATTCGCACCACCGAATCAATGTAACCTTCGGTCCGACAATGTTGTCATTGTATGCCTGGGTGAGGCGAATCTAGCAAGGTAATTC
>JBFENN010000457.1:0-2191 GCA_041551115.1 Anaerolineales bacterium | reverse complement strand
TACCACATTTCAGTAACGTTTATGGCACCATCGGGATTGTATTCTCTATGTATCTTTGTCATTGCAACGCCATTATAACTTATTGAATCTACGGTACTGTTAGCTTCCTGACCATAGCAAACAACAAGTAGCCGATTGTTGCCAAAATCAGAACCAATCGCATGGGCGAGGTTCCCGGTGCCAGAATTGTATCTATCGGTTATATTATCTAAGATAATACTGCCTCCACCGCCACCAGTGATACATCCCGTTGCCGGGGCAAAAGCGGCAACAGCGTGCGCCAGCCGATTTGCACTAGTATTGGTCCAACCCAGCGAAACATTCCCAGCAGTTGCAACCAGCAGACTGCTACCTGCAACCTCAGAAGTCGAAGAAGGTTGGTCGTATCGTACACTTTGACCGGAATTGGCTGTAAATGTGTCGGGGTTACCACTATGCACTGCATCCACCAGCCAAGCTCCGTTTGTCAATGTGGTAATACTTGTCGATATGCTGGTCTGGGCGTCATTGGCATTGGTATTGCTCGCTTCCGGGGCCTGTTGGGCAACACCCGTTAATGAGACCGCCCCCGCTGCGAGCGCGTCACACCATCCTGTGGCAGTAACTGCGACCTGGAATGGACCTGCACCCGGCATATCAGCTTCAAGTAAGTAATAAAGCTCTACCCTGCCCCTGCAACCATTAATACTGGTCACCTGCGCGGAGTTCAAAGGGGTAAGAGTTTTGCCGCCATAGGTAATACTGCTCACGGTCTCGTAGGGATTACAAGTCTCAATGGAAACTCCAACCACCAGAATTCGGTTGCTGCCGCCCCCAATGTTATGACTGAAGGTCAGAGAACTTGCGCCGTCAGCGTAATCTGAACTCTGGGAGTCAGTAGCAATAGTACACGTTCCGGTTCCACCTCCGCTAGTCACCCCGGTCACAGTGAAACCTGAAACGTTGGACGCCAGCACCGCGGTGGCGGGAGTTCCCGAGGGATTACCCACCCTCTCAAGATTGGTGCCGTTTAGCTGAAACTTGATCTCTTCTATGTAGTCGGCTGCCTGGTCGGGATGAGCCTTTTTGAAGGTGATACTGCTGCTGGAACTCCCTTCAACCTCCTTGGCGTCACGAAGTTCTCTGACCATGCGCTCCAGGGCCAGCCTGCCCTGGTCGTAGAGCTCTTTGCGAGCACTGGACTTCTTAAAGGCCTGCACGCCGGCAGCTACCATCTGGAAAGTGAAGGCCCCAATAACACCCAGAATCACGATTACAATTATTATCTCGATCAGGGTGTAGCCATGGTTATTTAGCGATTTAAACCGCATTCTTCATTCCTATCGGGCATAGAGCATGGAGCATGGAGTAAAAACAGAAATCTTCACTCTATGCCCTTTGCCCTTAGCTTTTTTCGCCGCGTCTCCGTCTCTGCCCATCACCGTGTCGCCCTGTGGTGCCTAGTGCCTAGTTGTAATAGCTGCCCGCTGGCTGCTGGCTGCTGCTAGCTGAGTAATTGTGCTCTGCGCCATTACTGAACCTCCTCCACCCATCCCTCCGTCATTTTGGTGGTCTGCTCGAAGCATGAGCCGATGGTATAAAAATTCCCCGGATCGTTCTGGTTCTTATATTCGGTCATAATCCAGTCGGCTAAGCGGACAGTGTTGGAAACGCGCACTTCATCAATACCGCCGGGGAAAAACCCGTCTTGACCACTCGTCCAACCGCTGCTCTTATAACTGCCAATTCTCCACCAACCAGAATAATTTTCGGCATTGGGATTATAAGTTGAATTATTCAAGCTTCCATCAATATAGAGACGGATATAATCTGCACCATTGTCTCGAACACCAACAGCGTAGTGCCAAGTATCATCATTGAGTGTATTGGTTGATACAGCTACATCCGTGCTGCCACTATAAGCACCAAAATAAACTTTTCCGTCCGTACCTACATAGATGTGTCTGTCCCAACTGCCAGAGTACGTGCCCGATTGATCACTTTCGAATCCAACAACCCTTTTTCCGGAGGCTGTACTGGTCTTGAACCAGGCTGAGACCGTAAAATTTTGCGGGTTGTTGAAAGAATTCGAGGTGTAGATATAGTCACTATTCCCATCAAACATTTGTGCGGTTCCAATTTTCCCCTCTGTGTCGTCGTTATTTGTCTGTGAGCCGTCATTGTCATTGGCGGTCGAGTCGTAATGTGTTCC
>JBFENN010000456.1:0-2198 GCA_041551115.1 Anaerolineales bacterium | reverse complement strand
GTTTTACGAACAATTGCTTTGTGATTGAAGGGTCGGGCTTCAGCCTGTTTGCGATCATCTACTCGATATCGAACGGAGCCACATTGCATGAATATGATGGGATGATGACCATCTTTGCGGGTTACAGTGGCTGATAGACCAGTTACATATTTTGCTTTGCTTTGTCTGACGACATTTTCAAAACTCCAAGCTGACACATGGTGGCATTCATCTACGATTAGATTGCCGTAATCTCCCACAATATCATCGACAACATTTTTCCGAAAGAGACTCTGGATCGTGGCAATATCAACTTCTCCAGTTGGCTTTCGTTTACCACCTCCAATCTGGCCGATTTGAGAATCCGACAAATCCAAGAAGCTGGCAAGTTGAGCCTTCCATTGATGCAATAATTGTCTGCGGTGAACCAAGATCAGGGTGTTCGTTTTACGCTGGTCAATCATGTAGGCAGCAATGACAGTCTTCCCGAAGCCTGTTGTCGCTGAAAGCACTCCAATATCTTCAGATAGCATGGCATCGGCAGCATCTTGCTGGTCTGGCCTGAGTATGCCTTGAAATTGAAGGTCAATCGGGCTTCCTGGAAATCTCTCGTCTATAATTTCTGGTTTTACCTTGTGAAATTGCAACAGTTCAATGACATCCTCCAAACATCCCCTGGGCATTCCGATATGGTTTGGAAAATCTTCACAACAACTAATGATTCGCGGTTTGTCGAACGTCGAAAGACGCATGGCTTGAGCTTTGTAGAATTCCGGGTTTTGGAATGCAGCCAGACGGATAAGTTGGTTTTTCAGTGGCGGTGGAACACCTTCTTTGTCGATGTAGATCTGATTTCCCAGCACAAGCGAAATTGAATCTGGCAAGAGTGTAGTTATTGGTTTTTCTTTTTGTCGTCTTGAAGGAGGAGCAGTCCAGGGCTCGTCATCTTCTTCATCGGTAATAGCAAGCCGAATCCCTAAAAAGCCCCCAAACTCCAACGCTTCATCAATGATTGCTTCACCTTCTTGCCGATTCAGTTGACGAATGGTTGATAGGAATGCCCATTGATCGGGATATGGTTCGAAGTTTTCATCTATGAAAATGCTGTTATCACGATCTCTTGGCTTCTTTTGCAAGGGAAGAGCGATGAGGTTACCAAGCCCACCTTTAGGCATCGTGTCTTGATTGGGGAAAAACCGATCGTAGGAGTCAAGCCCAATCTCGGGCCGATGTTCCATAGTTCGGGTAAGGAGATATGATCCTAATCGGCGAGCTAAACTCGCGGGTATTGGCTCAGAAAAGAATATCCATACATGCCCACCATTTCCTGATCGCGATCGCTCTAGAACTGCTGGCACATTATGCGCTTGGCAAGTTTCAAGAAAGGCAGTTACATCTTCCATCCAGGTGTCTTTATCGAAATCAGCCGCGAGAAACCAGCAAGTTTCATCTATCAATAGTGGATAAACGCCAATTGTGAAATCTTTTGGAGAGTTTGCCGACAGATCAAACCCCATCAGGTGGTTTCGTATGACCTGGTCTGTAACTGGCAAATAGCCTTTGTTATCGCAATCCCTGCATTTTATTTTTGGCTTCTTGCATATTCCCCTAACCCACTCATTTTGACATGCTGGTTGGTAGCCACTTCTACCGGTTTTGACGCTTTCAAATCTTCTTGGGTAAACATCTTCTCTTCCCCGAAATAGCGATCGAAAGAGAGCTATCTTGTCATCTTCAGATGAGTCGTTTGATACCGAAACGTTATCAGAGAATAATGATAATTGAGATGGAGGGCGATCAATCTATGCTCTTTTGGATCGAAGGTTTTTGAGCTTTTCAATTGCTTTAGCACGTTCTGTATTTAGTCTGGCTAATTCTTCTTCCATTTTCTCAATTAGCAAGTCTATTTCCGCTTTGTTTTTCACATTTACCTCGGACAATCCAGAGATGGTGGGTGATCTTGATTATACCTTCAGCCAAAACGTGAGGAGTGATTTGCGTGGGAGAATCAGTAGTAAAATTATTTTACTTGGCTGTGACCAAAGAATTTTAAACCCAATAGAACCGAAGACCGTCGGGTTAGTTAAATCACCAGGTTTTGGGGTCAAACCTAGCCCCCACAGGACTAGAACTCATTAACCGAAGGTCGGTGGTTTGATACGAAAGATAGGTAACGCCAGTGTTGCTTGACGAATATATGCTCCAGAATTATCATTCTT
>JBFENN010000455.1:0-2200 GCA_041551115.1 Anaerolineales bacterium | reverse complement strand
CTCGGTAAGCACCTGACACATATTCCTCGACCACGACACCATTGTAGAAGTGGGAGGAGTTGGCTATATTTTCGACAAACGCACCAACTTCCCATTTCTCGAAGGCGAACGGGCCGAAGATTGGCTCTCCATCTGCGGGGATACCGTAAATGATTTGCTGAGCTTCAGACAGACCGGCGATATATTCATCACTATCTTCATCCATATCTCCGAGTTCATCCAATTTCTCGTATGCTTCAGCCAGCAGCGGCTCCCAATAAGCCTTCTGAACGATCGGATCCTGTAAAACCCCATACTGATGGACTGCCAGGCCGGGTTTATTGATGTAATAGAATTTGACTGTGTATGGATCGAGGGCTTCAATATGATCCAGATCGCCCTCTGCATATGTCCAGTTGCCACTGAAATCGAAATCCATCACCACCTGGGAGGTGTAGACAACATCATCGGCGGTGATCTCCGATCCATCAGACCACAGGACGCCTTCTTTTAATGGCAAGCTGCTCACCCAGAAATCACCCTCCTGCTTTAATTCTGAAGAGAAATCAGCAGCCATTTGAGGGACTAAATCAAGCCGTTGATGCGATAAGCCAAATAGAGTGGGCCAGTACCCATTCTGGATGACATAGTTGTAAGCGGAAGCCCCAGGACCAAACAGGTTCCAGACGTTTGAGCTGGTGATATCCGCAAGGATAGCTATTCGGTACACATCCAGCATCGCCGCATCTTCTTCCACTGCTTCTTCGGTGGGCTCTTCTATCGCCTCTTCTGTCGGCTCTTCCATTTCTTCTTCGGTCGGTTCAACAGCGGTCTCCGTTGGTTCTTCTATCTCTTCTTCCGTCGGTTCGACCATAGCCTCTGTTGGTTCTTCAATAACATCGGTTGGTTCGGGAGCCGAAGGCTGGCATGCTGCTAAGAGCATCACAAAGATCACCAGCATCACGGGTAAAAGAAACCATTTATTTTTGTTCATAATTCTTCTCCATAGATTTATTAGAATTTCAGACCATAAAGTAAGTTCGTATAGTGAGGAGTCTTCTGCGTTGATGCCACCTCCTTTCGATCTTTTTGAGTGAATAGTTGTTGTAATCGATTGCTTATTAATCTATTCTTCGCGTTTGTGTAGACGCACATCCCGGTTTCCTGACGCTCCACCGGGAATTGATCCGCTTTTTGTTCCATCAAGATCTCCCACTCAGTAACATATGCCAGGTATGTGGTGCTTCTCAGGCAACTGGCTGCGGAAATCCTGTAAATGCCATTCTGTACGATATACCCATCCTCGAGCTTGATGACTTCAGCAGGCTGAAAATTTTTGTAATAGACCAGGTCTATCATCGATTTAAGCCAAGTATCCTTGGAGGCTTTAGCCAGTGGGCGAAAATATCTGTCGAATTGATCTGCACCGCACTCACTGCCGCGGATTTCACGGATGGGTACAGACCGCAAACCGATGTACTGCCATTTCAAAAGGGAATTCCCATACTGCGCACGATCAAATTTCTGCAGGTGGTTATCCACCCCAAGTAACGAGAACGCCACCGCAGAAATCGCACTCCGCCACCTGGCTTTGCGGTATTGCTTCCTGGCCCAGGCAGAGACACTCTCACGTGTGCAGTTTCCAGCTGCAGCTCGAAATACTTCTTTATTCCCAACCCCTGGGAGTTTGTAATCAGGCTGCACAGTCGATGCTCCATTCATAATCAGAGAATTCCAATACTCATAGCCTATAGGAAACTCGTATTGTCCGCATGTACCTGCAGAATGGATTCATACTGTCATTTGAGAGGAGTAGATTTCATCCTTTAGAATGAGGGCGATTAATCCCCAGGTATTAAGAAATCTAAAAATCAAACCTTTTCGCCTTCTCAATAGTAGATATTAGTAAGGAGGAGGGTTCCGGTGCTTTGCCCAACCCATTTTCAAGTGCAACCGGAGACTATTCCATGGCGATACGTGTAAAACCGCTCAAATACAATCGCTTCCAAAGCATTCGATGGAAACTGACCTTGAGTTATTTCCTGGTCACGATCGCAGCACTGATCGTTGTCGAAATCGTGGTTTTGGTGGGAATTAACCAATTTATCGCTGAACGTACAATGAAAACACCCGACGAGTTATACCTGGACTTGAAAACAGGCTCGTTTTACCAGCTTGGTCAGAGGTATCTATCTCAACTCCCCGCGGATACCGCTGGTCT
>JBFENN010000454.1:0-2205 GCA_041551115.1 Anaerolineales bacterium | reverse complement strand
TGTATATCACCCAAAAATTCAATGTTGGCATGACTGAAGCCGGTGTGCTGATCGGTGTATTCTCCTTTGCTGGGTTAATCGGAAACCTGGTCGGTGGTGCACTAATAGACCGTTTTGGGCGGAAAGTGATGGTGCTTTTCGGCTTGGTTTTCAGTGCCCTGAGCAGCGTCGCCATGGGCCTGGTGAATGACCTGGCCGTGTTCTACGTGCTGGCTGTGGTTGTAGGGCTGCTGTCTGACATAGCTGGTCCAGCCTGGCAGGCAATGGTTGCCGATATACTGCCAGAAGATAAGCGTGCGGATGGTTTCGGCGTGCTGCGTGTTGTTGGTAACCTGGCATGGATATTTGGTCCGACCATCGGAGGTTTGATGGCCGCCCGTTCATATCTGCTGCTCTTTGTTATGGATGCAGTTGCCAGCTTGATCACCGCTGGGATTATCTATCGCTACATCCCCGAGACGAAACCGGAGACCACCGAGACAGCGGAAGGGGAATCGATCATGGTGACTTTTGCTGGCTATAGCAAAGTCATCCGCGACAGGTTGTACGTTTTATATATCCTTGTATCGATGTTGATGATCGTGGTTTATCTCCAGATGTACAACACGCTCTCAGTTTACTTGCGTGATGAGCATGGTGTGTCGCCCCAGGGGTACGGATTTTTGCTGACGATGTCGGCGGTAACGGTGATTCTGTTCCAATTTCCAACAACCCGCATCGTGAAACGCTACTCGCCGATGTTGATGATGGCTCTAGGTGCGTTTTTTTATATGATCGGTTTCAGCATGTATGGCATCGTTTCACTGTATATACTTTTCGTGCTGGCGATTGTGATCGTCACGATCGGAGAGATGATCGTTATGCCGGTTGGTCAGGCGCTGGCCGCCAACTTCGCCCCTGAAGACATGCGCGGCCGCTACTTGGCGCTCTTCAGCTTGGCTTGGTCTTTACCGGCTACCTTTGGACCTGCGACCGCAGGTATGATATTGGATAACTATAACCCCAATCTCGTCTGGTACCTGGGCGGTTTCTTGTGTGCCTTAGCTGTGGCGGGTTTCTTAGGCTTGCATGTCGTTACCCGGGCGCGGTTTTCCCAATTGGCAGAAGCTGCCGCGACTGCAGATTAACTGGGCTTGCTAACTTCGCTTTTATGCCAAGGAGCCCTATCTGGACCAGATGGGCAACAGGTGTTGGTTTGTACTATCCGCACGCTGGTGCTGGCAAGGTATATGATCATGGATCCTGTCTCTGGATGGGCTTTATGTCCACCAATTTACTTTATTTACTGTCGGATTCGATTGCATGATGAACAATCGCACAATGTCTCGCAACCAAGCTTTCGGAAAATATCATTTGTCAATCGGATGCACTGCTCAGCTGTCTTATATTATGAATTACTGGTCAAATTTCCTTCCAAGTATTATTTGCGATAGAATCTGTTAGTCGTACTGTCAAAGGAGTCGTCTGCGCCATGGAATGGGAACCGTTGTATTTCGTTGAGCTGAGTGTGACGCTTGTTGAGTTGATTGCAGTCGGGGTCATTTTGGTAGCAGTAGTTTCTGGTTTTGCACGTGCTCTTGGAAAAATTGCGATATACCGCCGCCTAAGAGTAGAGGATTACAACAACTTCCGCGTGTCTTTAGCTAGAACACTGATATTAGGGCTCGAGATTATGGTGGCGGCTGATATCATCGAAACTGTCGTCCTTGATACAAGCTTGCAGAGTGTCGCAGTACTCGGATTATTGGTCCTAACGCGTACTTTCCTCAGTTGGTCACTTGTCGTTGAAATCGAGGGACGCTGGCCTTGGCAGCCAAAAACGGACAGTATCTCCGGGGGGATATAGCGAATTTAAGTGGAAATCACTTCTGTCCTAATTGCTACCCCGTACTAATTATTAAAATAAACTAGCTCAAGCCGCCTCCTGGCTCAGCTAGCTTCGCGGCGCGCCTAGTGCGTTGGATGTGTCGAATTTCTTACCTGGATATTGTGTATGATCCTAAGGAAGGCGGACACTTCCCAGGGTACCGTGATCCATACTAGTTTATTCGTTTTCCCAACTTAGGTCGATGTTTCTAGTATCCTCTTCATTGAATTCTTGGTGAACATCTCGTTATTAATGCTGCCACACTTATTGAACCATCAGGGTAAGCTGGTCGTAATAGTGTTTACGTTTGGAACAAAATGGCAAACAAGTACGTTAAT
>JBFENN010000453.1:0-2209 GCA_041551115.1 Anaerolineales bacterium | reverse complement strand
GTTGGGCAGCTGTATATTCTTGCCAACAAGGAGTTAGTATCCCGCTCCCAAATAAAACTCTCTGCTTCTACTTCGCGGTCACATTGATGGCAATCTGTAAAATAAAAAGAGCGGATATACGGTTCCAGGCGTGTATCACCTTTCCGGTGGGTTGCTAGATCTGCCAAAGCAGACTGCAGGCTTGCAGTTGACGGTGAATTAGCATTGAATTCAAGCAGAAAGCGAGGAATTGGATTATTTGATGCCACGATGACGCGGTAACCAGAGCGGGCTAATTCTGCTGGCAAAAATGGAGAGGCACCAAATGGGTCTAGAACTATTGAACCAGGTGGTAGGTTTTCAGCAGCCCATCCTGAAGCTGATCCTTGTGGAACTGGGGGCATAAATCGGATTAATGGATGCTGATCATCAAGATCTGTCCCCGGATAAAAATAGATTGGGTTAGCCATCAGCACTCTCGCTAACTAGTGCTTCATTTAGGGTGACTGGTCCACTATAAAAACCGGATAGCATTGTCCTTGGGGGGGAGATTAAAGTGCTCCGTCAACTTGCAGTAGAAATTAATCAAGTTGGAATAGTAACTAATCTGGCTTGGTCCATACAGATCGTCTTCATAAGAAGGACAGAGGGTCGCCAATGTTTTTTAGAATCCGAAGGTAAGATCGGTTCTTCATGTTGATACTAATCGATATAATGCAGCTCCTTGGCTTGCCTAGTTAATTCTTCCCGGAAAGAAGGGTGCGCAATCTGGATGAGTGAAAGTGCACGTTGCCGGATCGTTTTTCCATATAAATCCGCTACCCCATATTCAGTAACAATGAACCGGGCATGGTTGCGGGTTGTTACAACCCCAGCACCTGGTTTGAGTGTGGCGACGATGCGGCTGAAATCTTTTGCTGTACTTGGCAGGGCAATAATGGGGACGCCACCTTTTGACCTTGATGCACCGTAAATAAAATCCAATTGACCACCGACACCACTATATAGTTTGGGTCCAATGCTGTCAGCACAAATTTGACCCGTTAAATCAATTTCAATTGCTGAATTTATTGCTACCATTCGTTCATTTTGGGCAATCACATAAGGATCGTTCACATATTCGGTCGGATGGAGCTCAATCAATGGATTATCGTCCACCCAAGAATATAATCGGCTTGTTCCGAGGAGAAAACCAGCGATGATTTTCCCCGGGTGGAGTGTCTTACGAGCATTAGTTAGTACACCAGCCTCGACTAGTTCGATAATCCCATCGGAGAATAGTTCAGTATGTATTCCGAGATCCTCTTTTTCAAATAAATAATTCAGGACCGCGTCTGGTATAGCACCAATTCCCATCTGCATGGTTGCCCCATCCGGGATCAAGCCGGCGATGTTTTGGGCAATTATTTCAGTAGCATCGTTAGAACCTGAGCTTGCCATTGGTAGTTCAGGCAGGGAATAGTCCACCGGAACAACATAATCAAGTTTGCTTACATGGATGAAGGAGTCGCCCAAAGTGCGCGGCATGCATTGGTTTACCTCTGCAATGATGATCTTTGCAGCTCCCGCAGCACTTTTTGTTAGACCAACCTCGATACCAAAGCTGCAGAATCCATGTTCATCGGGTGGTGAAACGTGGATTAGTGCGACATCTACAGGTAATACATTCTCTTTAAAAAGCAGTGGAAACTCAGATAGGAGCACCGGTGTAAAATCTGCCCGTCCTTCATGAACTGCTTGGCGGATATTTGCACTGATAAACATAGTGTTTACCCGCAAATGACCTTCCATCTCCGGAGCAACGTAATCTGCCGGACCAACGGTGAGTGCTTGACAGATTTCAACATTCTCTAGATTCGGTGCAAAATTGACTAACGCCGATAGTACTTTTTGGGGAACGGAACAGTTACCAGTCAAGAATATTCTATCCCCAGATTTAATTTTCTGAACCGCTTCTTGCGTTGTGACTATTCGAGAATTATAGATTTGCTCCCATGCAGCCATGATTAGCTATCCTTTCCTGGGTTACCAGTCAAAGAAAGCCCGACTAATTCGCCATGGTGAGTCTCAACTCCTCTTGCAATAGCGTGGTTTTCGGAAATTGCGGTATCTACACCAAGGTCAGCAAGCTGCTGGATATATGGCAAAGCAGCATTATTGTAGGCATGGGTCGCTGTGCGTGCTACAACGCCAGGGATGTTCGGTACGCAATAATGGATAACACCTTCTT
>JBFENN010000452.1:0-2221 GCA_041551115.1 Anaerolineales bacterium | reverse complement strand
GTATTACAAAAAATATTGCAGAGACGAAGACAGTAAGGATTGGCGCGATTGGCCATATTTTACAAGTGATGCTGCCATGCAAGCCGAAGATGGCTACTTTCGAATTTTGGGCAGGGTTGATGATGTCATCAATGTCGCTGGTCACAGATTGGGTACAAAGGAAATAGAGTCAGCCTGCCTCGTCGTTTCGGGAGTGGCAGAATCAGCCGTTGTTCCTCTCGTAGATGAGATAAAAGGCCGCGTACCCGACGTTTATGTCGCTCTTAACCCGGGAGTAAGGCCCAGTAAAAAGATACATGCTGCAGTTACGCAGGCTATTGAGACCAGCATAGGCAAGATAGCCCGGCCTAAGAATGTTTACATCGTGCCCGATATGCCGAAGACGCGCTCCGGAAAGATCATGCGGCGGGTGCTGGCAGCGATTTCCAATGGAAGAGATATTGGGGACGTCACGACATTGGCGAACCCAGAAGTCGTCGAAGAGATCCAACAATTGGTTCGTGGTAATGAATGATGGGAGCATAGCTAATTGGCATTTAGGCACTCCCACAAACTAAGATTTCGATTGGCGATAGGGATCCCTTTGATGAGGGTGGTCTTGGACAGTCACCGCTCGGTGCATGGGATCTTTTCCCGGACATCATAGAGATCGTATAAAGTGCAAACGCATTCCTGAATTGAATGGGGATCCGCCTAACCATTCGCTGGAGCGGACCGGGAATGTCGCGAAATTGAGAGAACGAGTGAATTTTGTCAATAATTCAAGAAGTGAGTGAGTAGTTCCCGGCTGCTGAGCTCGAGGTTGACAGTAAGCATTTTGTTTATAAGGATGTGGAATTTCCGATTTTTCTCGTAATGAACCTCAGGCCTCTGGAGCAGCTGATTAGATTCGTAATCGGAAACAGGAAAGGTTGGTTCGGCGAAAGCCGACTACAGCAAACAAACGAAACCCCCGCCCTTGGGAGGCGGGGGTAGTAGTATTAGGCTAAGAAATGATTGTGTTCGACTACGATGGCTTTCGTCATTATACGGTAAAGGGAGCACAGAGCCACAAACCATCATAGGGTTGTGGATTCCCGCTTGGGCGATGGCTGTGATGTACTTCACATATTACACAGGTTTCTTTCGCATCTCAAGATGAAATCAACGGCTGCGAGCGGAGCGGCAGGGGATGGCTCCATCACACGCCTTCCTAGAGCCTGCACGTAGATCAACTCAGGCGTTTCTCGCTGAATCCCGGTCCGCTGCAACGAGGTGTTAGCTGCATTCTCCATTGCCTAGACAAGGTTCCCGGTCAACCGCTGGATCCGCTCATGTTTCCTGGCGTGCGGCAAGAGTTTTGCGTACGGCGAAAACGAACAGCAAGACTGATGCTACTAAGCCGACAAGCCACAAGATGAAGTGAGTATCGATCCCTGTCTCTCCAATCAGTCCTTTATCGGAGGATAGGGTAAAGTCTGTCCACCAGTATGAGAAATAGAATATGTCTACGATAATGTGGCTAATGATAGCGGGGATAAGAGAGCCAGAAGTGACTGAGATAACCCCCCACATGGCACCCCCCACAAACAAGATCAGGAGAATATCTGCCCCCAAAGCCCAAGCCTGATTGAGGTGAAAAACGACAAACACTAGCGAGGAAATTATGATGCCAACTGCAGGACCATAACGCCCCTCGAGGGGAACCTGCATGTAGCCCCGAAAGCCAACCTCTTCGGAAATTCCCGCGACGGCTGAAGCCATGAGGATAAATAACCAGATTTGCCAAATCGGCAAATTAGCCATGCCTAAGTCCGGTCCAGATGCTTCGGCAAGGCTACCTATCATTCGACCGAAAACTACTACACTAGATTCCACAACAACTACAGTAAGCAGGGCTGCTATTAGGCTCCACATCCAAACCTTCATCGGTAGCTTTGTCGAGCGAAAGCGTATCCTCCTGGACTCACTTGTAGCTTTAGGCCACCAGTGTCCACTGAAGTATCGTAAATAAGCCCATAACACGATGGCTATTGCCACACCCGACCAAGGCAGCGGGATGAGCCTCACGATCAAACCCAAGGCGACGTTGCCCAAGATCGAAAAGACAAGGAATCCCACGGCTATTGCTCGGACGGCCATCGGTATCCGTTTCCAGAGCCTGACGATTGAGGCAGCCAATGGCGGGGGTTGTTGGTTCATTTCGGTCATGGGAATCTCCTAGTTTCGTGCTTCATTGTGC
>JBFENN010000451.1:0-2234 GCA_041551115.1 Anaerolineales bacterium | reverse complement strand
CAGCGACTAGAACAATAAGAAGGACGATTGCAGAGATAAGCCATTTCTTCATTCAAAGTTTCCTTTACACAATCGTGATCATTGGTATCTCTCCGAGATTCCGCATGGATTATCCAGAATTGACTTGATGCATTGCCGGGGAACAGTCCCGCAATGAAATCTCGCCGCACACCGTTCGCCGTTCGCCCCAAACGTCCTTATGGGGTCCAGCTTGACTGGAGCCTGATGTACCGTAAATCGCCCCCGCAGCGCAGCGGAGAGGGGTTACAGGCCAGCGAGACATTAGGCAGTGCTGTAGCTTATGGCCTGTACTCACGTTGCATTTTCGTTGCAAAGCTGAAGATCTCTGACATTAAATTGGAAAGCCTATAATTCAGCTGTGATACTTCTTCATCAGTAATGGAATACCCAGCTTCGGGGGTGATATATACATCCGTCATACTGCCCATTCCCCCATATGCTGATAAAAGGTGGGAAACTCCCGCAAAGTCACCTCTTGAAATAAGGTCGATATCCTTTTTTAGCCAATCAGCCCAATGATCAACGCCAGATGCCCTGAAAAGTTCCTCAAGCTCTACAAGTAGATTAAGTAGCTTGCTAGTATCACTATCCATAAGATCCTGTGTGGTTGTATTTACGTTGCCTAAAGTGGCCTTCAGGCGCCCGATGGCGCAATCCAACTGCAACCTTTGCTCAAAGCCATTGACCTGAACTCAGCATCGCCACCCGGTGTTTTCACTATTCCAATAATGTTTGCCTAATCCTTATTTTGGACTTTTCGAGGCGCTTACCCTCCGGCGCCAGCCGGGTCCCCTGCAAGCGGTGTTAGCGTTCAGCCCAAACAATTAGAGCCATTTGTTAATTCACGGCATCACCCAGGCATCATATGGCTCCCAAAGCACACTAACATTTGGCAAATTGCTCTCAAAATCAGAAGGTGGTTTTCCGCTGAAATGCATTGGAATTATGTACTCAGCCTGAATTCCTGTTGTTATATAGCCGTGATATTTCTCATCTGAAAACAGTCGATGATGTACGAATGCTATGTCAATCTGTTTTTCAGATAGATCATAGCCAAGAAGATCAGATATCTTCGCTGAATCCGGATTCATATCACCCATATGGAAAAATATTACATCATCAATCGATATTACGAACCCAAGATTGAGCACATTGGATCTGTTATGTGAAAGTCGGATCGCTTCTATTTCCACGCCTTCAAGTATTAATTTTCTGCTTTCTCTCCTATCTAATTCAATTGCTATAAGGCGCGACTGCAAACTGGGATCAAATTCAAGTATAGCTTCCACACTGCTTTTTGTTGAGATAACTATAGTCTCTGGATTGCTCTGTAGATACTGTGAGATTAATTCAGAATCGAAGTGATCGCTATGGTGATGAGTTGCAAGTATTAGATCTATCCCATCGAAAGGAGGCTGCGATTCAAGGATTGGCTCAATGACCCATCTTGGATGAGTTTTGAAAATACCGTCAATCAGAATACGTTTATCACCTACGGTAATCAGAAATCCCTCGTAATGGATGAATGTAACTCTTACTCCATCAAATGTGCTATCGGCAAGGGGTGTTGGTGTATTTTCAGTAGTCAATTGGATTTGGGATGGTGCACATCCAAACAAAATGATTATTGAAAGTAGTATTAAAGAAAGAAAATTGTGAAATGACATGATCCTTCCTTTACATTTCATTTGCTCTCAATAATCCAATTCCAGTTTGTAAAAACGAAAGCTAACAGCCTCGAGCTGCCTGTCCAAGCGTTCTTGGCTAGGGAGCAGCCAGGGATGAACCGGGACACGTTTTTCGCCGCGCGCCGTTCGCCGTTCGCCCCAAACGTCCTTATGGGGTCCAGCTTGACTGGATCCCTGGTCTGTCGCGTGCACCCCGGTGTTCTCCCGGGGCTCTCGTTTATCGTACACCGTTCGTCCCAAATGTATTTATGGGATCCAGCTTGACTGGAGCCTGATGTATCGTACATCGCCCCCGCAGCGCAGTGGAGAGAGGTTACAGGCCAGCGAGACGTTAGCTGGCACGTTCTCGACAAACTAGCGATTCCCGTGGTGAGCTTTTCGAACTCAGAGACGTATCGTGGTTCCCACGCTGTTTGGTATGAAAGCCTCCGGCATTGCACTTGCGATTGCGTGGGTGGCGCGCCATCCCGTGCAATGTCCGGGTAGCACGAACCGTGGACGGATTTTCTGCAACACCTCAATCGT
>JBFENN010000450.1:0-2235 GCA_041551115.1 Anaerolineales bacterium | reverse complement strand
GGTGAGCTGCGCGATGAACTCAATGCGGGTATGGCGACTGATCGATTCAGAGTAGACTGGTGGGTGAACACCCGCAGAGTTGAAAGACGGCTGAGTAGGCAGGTACGTCGGAAATTAGATTTCGCCCATTACTCAGCTTCGGGGGCGCAGGTTGTGAATCGAGCCATTATTGAACAAGATGGAATGGTAACCCCTTCGGTAGAAAATTCGTTGGATGAACATGTCAGTAGCGCCAAGATTTTACTAGTGGAGATTCCATATCAGTTTCCCGAACTAAGTGCGCAAGCACCTGAATTAGCGTCTGATTGGCGTATCCACACCCGAAGAATCTTTTCCGATTTATTTGCAGCAGGCTTCTTAGTTACCGATTTCGTTCATCTCGCAGGATCTCCCCTTCGCAGTTTCTATGTGCTCAGCTATGGAGATAGTACATTATGAAAATCACTAAGTTGGCATTACATCATCTAAGTATGCCGTTGGTCTCTCCGTTTGAAACGTCCTTTGGTCGGGCGGAGGAACGAGAATCGATCATTATTGAAGCGTCTGCGGAGGGCATAAACGGTTTAGGTGAATGTGTCGCCGATCGCGATCCCGGATACGCTTATGAAACCAGCGGTACCGCATGGCTAATATTGCAGGAGTTCATAGCCCCACTGATTTTCAGTGCAGAGATTTCATCACCGCAGGATATTCCAGAGTTGCTTAGCCCAATTCGTGGACATCCGATGGCTAAAGCTGGGCTAGAAATGGCATTATGGGACCTTACGGGGAAAATGGAAGGTGTCTCTCTACAGGCAATGTTAGGCGGCAAGCGGAAAACAGTCCCAGTCGGAGTATCAGTGGGGTTGCAGAGCTGTCCTGAGGAATTGGTGGATGTGGTAAATGCGTATCTCGCTGATGGCTATCAGCGGATAAAGATAAAGATCAAACCAGGGCGCGATGTCGGTGATACTGTCGCAGTCCGGCTTGCCCATACAGATATCCTGCTCCAGGTCGATGCCAATTCCTCCTATACCCTAGATTCGGCCCAATCTCTCCTGCCTTTGGATGATATGGATTTGCTCTTGATCGAGCAACCATTAGCAGAAGATGATCTGTGGGACCATCGCACTTTACAATCCAGCTTGAAGACACCGCTTTGCTTGGATGAGAGTATCGTCTCTCTACGCCATGCCAGACAAGCGTTGGAGATGACCGCCTGTAGAATTGTCAACATAAAAGCCGGCCGAGTTGGAGGTCTCACAAATGCGGTTAAGATCCACAATTTATGCATCTCAAAGGGCATACCTGTGTGGTGTGGTGGGATGCTCGAGACTGGGGTGGGCCGGGCAGCCAACCTAGCTATAGCTTCACTCCCTGGTTTCACGCTGCCGGGTGACATATCGGCTTCAAATAGGTATTACCGGCAAGATATTACCAACGAGATCTTTGCATTAAATCCTGATAGTTCAATTACTGTTCCCGAAGGTGCTGGCTTGGGGGTGTCAATCAATCGAGATGCTCTTGATAAAAATTGCATCAGAAAAGTAATCTTAACCGCTGAAGATTATATATGTTAATAAAGGAGTGCTCTAGTTCTCTAGCAAGAGAGAAAGATTAATACATTATAGTAGTAAATGCTAACTAGATCACGCTTAAAGTGTTCCGGCTACTCGTTATTACCCAGTACCATCATACTCTACGAAACGTAATTGCAATAACGTTTTCCTTTTAAGTATAAGGACTACTCCATCGATAATATTATTGATTTTTGGGCTTCCCTACGCTATACTGAGTTTAAATAGTGGAGGAGATTTATGCAGATATATGATGTTTCAGTACCAATTTCTTCCAAATTGCCAACTTGGCCAGGCGATCCAACCATTTCCATTGAAACTGCATCAAAAATTGAGAAAAGTGCGGTTGTTCACGTTACAAGTTTAGCGATTGGCGCTCATACTGGCACACATATTGATGCCCCGTGGCATTTCTTGGAAGATGGCACGCTAATTGAAGACATATCGCTCAAGGTGCTCACCGGCAGAGTTTACGTTCTGGATCTACCCACGGTCGATTTGATCACCGCAAAGGTCCTCGAAGAAGCGGAGATTCCCCCAAGAACCCGTCGAATCATTTTTAAGACAACAAATTCGTCGGATGGTTAAAAAATTAATTGAAATTGGTTTTGGAGAAATA
Organism: Anaerolineales bacterium; assembly: GCA_041551115.1. Classification (GTDB taxonomy): domain Bacteria; phylum Chloroflexota; class Anaerolineae; order Anaerolineales; family UBA4823; genus DAOVXM01. The sequence goes on along the minus strand of JBFENN010000450.1, from coordinate 60 downwards.
GAGTATGATGACTTTTTGAGTTTGTTTGATCCTTCCAAACCAACTTCATATCAACCAGCG
>JBFENN010000449.1:0-2238 GCA_041551115.1 Anaerolineales bacterium | reverse complement strand
TGTGAAACCTGCAGTCAAGGCTGCTACGCCCGCCCACGCAGCTGTAGAACCAATGCGGTCATAGAGATAACCAGCAACACCAAAAATAGCAAGCACGCCCAGCATCCATCCAAGCGTAGCAGCTGCCTCCACTCCAGCTAAAGCTGTGGCCAAGGTATATAACATTTCACCAATCTGCGGCATCCCCCAATATATTAACCAAGGTGTGTATTCGATTTCCCCAACCAATTTATAGAAATGGGGCAGGGTAAGATGATAAACGAGAGCATCAAACTTCAATGGAGGAGCGAGTGCAACCATTAAAGTCATCATCAGAATGAAGGCTAGGCCAACAGCAATCCATCGACCCCATTGTGTGCTCTCTTTCCATATAATTTGAAATTCCGACAAAGAACTCAACCAACTACGTACTTCCCTCCAGAAAACCCCAATCAGCAAGAGCAGAATTATCCAAGCTAGGATACTATTTACCCCGAAAAATGTGCCGATTGCTAAAATAATTATCCCTAATATCCCATAACCCAGCCCAGCATGTACAGCTAATTGAGTTACACCGGGTAAGACATTCCTTGCCAGTCGCCTACCTATTCCGCCACCCAAAGCCAAAATACACAGCGCAGAAGCAAATTGCCAAAATGATCGCACAAATCGAACCGCCTCGATAGTGACGAATGGTTTATGCCAGACATAGTATAGGCTGAAAATAATGGTCAAAAAGAGTAGTGCAACAAATCCTAGAATAATGCGTTGTTTCTGCTGATACATAAGATTTATTTTGTACATCAACTCAATGGCGCTATCACGTTTCTAGGAACTTCTCCATAAATAGTCTTGGAGGCCTAATTGCCCACCACCGAACGAAATACAAAGATGGCAATAAAAATGCTGGAAAAATAAAGAACAGGATGGGATGTTGTATGGGTTGATCGCCTGACTGTAGGGTTGTCAAGAACAAAGTCCATGTTCCTAAAAGCAGAAACATCATGCACACCAGCACAAGCAAGCGACCAGCTCGCTGCCAGCGTTTATCCAAGGTTGCGAACACCAGTACCAAACCCAAGAACATTGCCACGTAATTTTCTGTGGCTGTTTGAATGCCAATCAGATTAGTAATAACCAAGGTGAAGCACGCAGTCCACAATAACCAGCGGTATTCTTTTCCAACGACCGAGCGCCATTCCAATAATAACAAAATAGCCATCAGAATAGAAATTGTCCACCCTAGTTGCTTTCCAACACCGGGTAACCAATTTACTAATATTGCCTGAGGTGTACTAGGGAGGGTATACGTTGGATAAGAAAGCACCTGTCTAAAATTCTGTACAATCCAATCGGGAATAAATAGGCTAAAACCAGCCATAAGAAGGATGAGACTCCCCACAAAGCTCAATATTAAATTCCAGCGACGATGAGAGATTGCCCAAATTAATAATAATGGAATCAATAATACAACCATTTGCGGTTTAATCGTAGTAAGAGCAAGTAGAAATCCCGCTAAAGAGTCAAGTTCGGATTTTAATGCCATAAGGGCTAATCCAATCAGCAACGCCACGATGATTGCCAGATTTCCATTGATTACCGGTCGAAGTCCGTAATACCATAAAAACGAAAAAATGAGCAAAATCGATAGGAGCCAACTGGAAGGTTTCCATCTGCTTAGGGAAAGACCAATAAAGGTAATTAATATCAATGATACCTCTAATACCGTCATCCAGAGAGCACGCGCGAGAGAATACTCAGCAATTAAGGCAAACGGAGCAACAATAATAACGCTGTACATAGGGTATGCAAACAACATCTGATCTTCGCCTGGTCTCGCATCCCGCCCATAAGCCATCTCATGAATCTGACGGGTGGCTTGCTCACCATAGGGGCTTAATCCCTTTGTCAAGAACAACCGTGTTCCCACCCAACGAGAAAGGAAATCATTCCCTCCGGGGTATTGTGAAGTATATCGATAGTTGGTGTAAGCCAAACTAATCATGAGTAGAAGAATAAAAACCACTACCCCAATCAAGCCTGTAGCAGATAATCGTGGTTGCAAGCTTCCTCCGTTAGTTGAATTTTTTATGTAATCACTTTACAAAATACCTAAACAACCATTATCAATAGCAAGGTACGTCTAGAAATGGCGGTCAAAACGTCTAATTTTCGTTTAGATCATCTCCTATACAAAACCGCCAATTCATCTGAATACAGCTGCTGCCAGCCGGCGATATCTAATCGATAGACAAGGGG
>JBFENN010000448.1:0-2245 GCA_041551115.1 Anaerolineales bacterium | reverse complement strand
AGCTGCGAAATCTGGTATGCCCTTTTCTGGAAATCCCTCCCTACGCCCCCAGGTCATCAATAATACTGTTTCAGCTCCAATTTTCTGAATTATCCCGTCAAGAGCGTTGACTGCAGGATACATCCTTCCTTCACGTTCCATTGGGAGACTTGGTATGATACTCTGCTCCTGGAGAATCACATAATCCCAATCTTGCGACCGGATCATCTTTTGGGTCTCTACCGATACTGCATGGTCAGCTAATGTCCATCCAGCTTCAGCCGCCATTTCCGCTTCAACTTCTTTTCCGCTTGACCGGACAAGCTCAGCAAACAACCCTGGTAAATCATTATAGAATGTGTAGCTATTCCCGATGAACAATACACGCAGAGGTGCATCATGCTCGTCTATCGGCTGAGGGCTTGAGCAAGAAATCGCAGCCAGGAGAAATGCGGCTAAAAAGAAGTTTGCTCTCACCAAGCTAACAAGTTTCATCCGTTACCACCAGCATGCATTTCGTTGAATCTCAATCATCCGCATGGAATACGAAATGTCGGAGGCAGGTATCTCAATGGCAGGGAGGGCCGAAGATAGGCCCCCGAGCGCGGGGATACCCAGCTTCAAGGCAACATGCCTACCGAAGAATGACAAAACTGAGTTCTAGAGCAGATCAACAGCTTCACTGGCATCCAGGGTCGCAGTCAAATTATCCCGCATCGCCGGGAAGCAATTTGCATCAATCCAGCGGTGGATGCGGATCTGATCCCTATGAATATATCCAGCGTCATGCTGAACCTAATCCTCCGGTAAGGGTGGCAGCTCATCCATCTGATATCTACTTGCCGCTGCTGAAGTTAGGTCACGCAGTTCCTTCTTGAGATCATCTGACATTGGAGAAGGCTGATATGTGGTAAGCAGTGAATTCACCCGGTCTTGGGCCCGTTCCCAAGTGGATTTCGAGCCTTTATTCTCCCATGCGGCCAAAGATCCCCGGTCGATGACCTGCGAGGGGATGTACAATTCCTCACGGAACCACTTCATCGTGTGGGGGTGACCCAAATATTCGGCCTTGTGACCAAGGTCCTGCATGATGTCGAGAGCGATGGGTGTCTGCCGGCCGTCTACCCCAGCGATCAGGCGCTTCGACATACCAATGATCTCGGCGTCAATGACTAATTTCTCGTAGCTCAGGCAGCTCTCAAAGTCCATCATACCCGCTCCCGAGACCATATTGGCACCGGCTAATGCTGCCATTATTGTTGAGCCACATGATTCCAAACCGCACTGCGCATCGACGATCTTGGCATCACTCATGCCAAGATATACATGGGTAGGCATACCTAATTCTTTGCCGACTTGAGTGGCAGCACAATTGATCATCCAGGTGCCTACTGCGCCCATGGGGGTTGTCCCCTCGCGCATATCAAAGGTAGCGGGTGAACCACCCCAGACAACCGGTGCGCCGGGGTTTGCCAATTGGCTGATGATTACACCGCTGAGACTTTCAGCAGTATGCTGCACTACTGCTCCGGCAATCGTGACGGGAGCGGTCGCACCAGCCAGTGGCATGGAAATCAATTCGGCTGGGATGTGATATTTGGCGCAATCAATCAGGTTCTGGCATGTGATGTCGCTCCACTTCAAGGGCGGGGATGGACAGGCGTCAAACACCGCGATCGGCTTCTCTGCCAGACCTTTTTCCCCTCCAGCCACGGCAACGAGCATATCTTTCATGGTCCACCAGGTTTCTTTTTCGAACGCACCCGTGATGATGGGTTTACGCATATAATTCAGCGCCAAATAAAGGCGGTAAAGATCACCGATAGCCTCAGGCACATCAGAGGTGACAAAAGCGGTGCTCTGCGCATCCAGCTGGGGAATCGTTTCCACAAGTTTGACGAATTTGACAAAATCCTCTGTGAATGCCTGGCGCTGCTGTTGGATTTCACTATCCAAGATCGTGATACCTCCTGACCCAGGATCGAATTGGACGCTATCACTTCCATAGTGGACTACCTGATTCCCGTCTAAATCGTAAAGATAGAATTCAGTTGGTCGTGATGCGAGGGCTTCCCGGGCAATCTTCTCTGGAATTTTGGCGATCTTAGTTTCCAGGTCAATCTCGGCACCCGCGTCGGTTAACAATGAAAGCGCTTCATCGTTATGAACTTGGATGCCCGGGTTCATTAAGAGTGCGAATCCTTCTGTGATGATTTGTTCGAGAAGCTCATTTGAGAGAAGGTTGAGGGTGGGTCGCATCGTTGTT
>JBFENN010000447.1:0-2258 GCA_041551115.1 Anaerolineales bacterium | reverse complement strand
ATACCGCCAGAACAATGGTTTCCAGTCTTTCCACCAAGTGGTTACCTCGATGCAGCCTCTCGAGGTGGTTGATATCGTCAAGAACTCAGGTTTGCGCGGCCGTGGTGGGGCTGGATTTCCGACCGGGTTAAAGTGGTCTTTTATTGACAAGAATGCTTGGCCACATTACGTGGTGGCAAACGCGGATGAATCTGAACCGGGGACATTTAAAGATCGAGAAATCATGGAGCGCAACCCATTCCAGTTTCTTGAAGGAGTTGCAATCGCGGCTTACGCCATAGAAGCGAATGAAGCTTACATTTATTTGCGGGGTGAATTTTCGAAAATCGCCCGCCAGATTGACCGGCATATCGCTATGCTGCATGCAGCAGGATTGCTGGGTGATAACTTATTTGGCACCGATTATCGATTGCGTATCTATACCCATCTTGGTGCGGGGGCATATATTTGCGGCGAGGAAACTGCTTTATTAGAGTCCATGGAGGGAAAACTCGGACAACCGCGATTAAGACCGCCATTCCCACCGGCGTATGGTCTATTTGGTAAACCGACTGTCGTCAACAATGTTGAAACATTGACCAGCGTCCCTTTGATCATTGAAAAAGGTGCCGATTGGTATCGTGCTATTGGCACCGAACAAAGCACCGGCACGAAGATCTTCAGCTTAAGCGGCAACGTAAACAAACCAGGCAACTATGAGCTGCCCTTGGGTGCGACATTCCGGGAGCTGATCTTTGAACACGGCGGAGGTGTCCCAGCCGGACGCGAGATCAAAGCGATCATGCCTGCTGGGGCTTCATCTTCCCTGATCATAGCGAACGAGCAGGCGCTTGATACGCCTATGGATTATGAGAGCGTTCCTGCAGTGGGTGCGTCGCTGGGCTCGGCCTCAGTCATCGTCATCGATGACAGTGTCAGCATTCCCTGGTTGATTAACAAAACCATCCATTTTTTCAAACATGAGTCGTGCGGAAAGTGCACTCCCTGCCGGGAAGGCAACTACTGGATGATGCACCTGACTGAACGTATTGACGCTGGTGAAGCGAGTTGGGAAGATGTGGAGCTGCTGCGAGATGTGGCTTCGCAGATAAAAGGTAAGTGTTTCTGCGCCTTAGGTGAGTTTTCGATTGAGGCAGTGTTGTCAGGTATTGAACGATTCCCTGAGGATTTCCAACAGCGTACTTCAGTTGCTCCGACTAAGGAGTTCGACCCGGAACACACAGAATGATCTGTTTTGAGTGGCAGAGTATGGATAACAAAGCAAACATGGTGCTAGATTTTCTACACCTGGTGTGGAGCTGATTCATGACAAAGTCGGTATCGCTAACCATTGATGGGAAAAACGTATCCGTACCCGAGGGTACGTTGATCGTGAACGCTGCCAAAAAGATTGGTATCGATATCCCGGTTTTTTGCTACCACCCAAAGATGGAACCGGTCGGAATGTGCCGGATGTGTCTGGTAGAAGTTGGGCGACCCCTATTCGACCGAGCGACGGGGAACCCGGTTTTTCAGGATGATGGCACACCGGAGATTCAATTTAGCCCCAAGTTGGAAACAGCTTGCACCACGCCGGTCTCAGAGGGAATGGTGGTCCGCGGTTACAACGAGAAGGCCAAAGCAGGGCAGAAAGATATTGTTGAATTCCTGCTGACATCACACCCATTGGATTGTCCAATTTGTGATAAGGGTGGCGAATGCCCGCTGCAAAACCTAACGATGGAGTTTGGATCTGGTGCGAGCAGGTTTTTGTTCGATGAAAAAATGGACTTCGAAAAACATGTCGCGCTCGGCGAGCTGATTTTCCTTGACAGGGAACGGTGCATCCAGTGTGCACGTTGTGTACGTTTCCAAGATGAGATTGTTGACGAGCCGGTGATCGGATTTTACAACCGCGGCCGTTCTTTGGAGATCGTCACCTTTTCAGATCCCGGCTTTGATTCCTATTTTTCCGGAAACACGACCGACATATGCCCAGTTGGGGCGTTGACGACTGCGGATTTCCGCTTTGGCGCCCGGCCATGGGAGATGAACTCAGCAGCTTCAGTCTGCACCCAATGTCCCGTTGGCTGCAATATTACCCTTAATGTCCGGCGTGAAGCAAAAACCGGTGGGGGCTGGGCAGTAAAACGCGTGATGCCGCGCCAGCATGAAGCAGTGAATGAGATTTGGATCTGCGATAAAGGCCGTTTCACCTATCATTATGCTGAAAGCGGTGAGCGATTAACGTCACCGATGGTCAGGCAGGATGGGCAGTT
>JBFENN010000446.1:0-2261 GCA_041551115.1 Anaerolineales bacterium | reverse complement strand
TTCTAGAAACCATATGCCGCCTTTCCCACCCTCTGCCCCAGCAATTATCGCCCAGATATATTCCAATATCGTAGCATCTGAAGTGAAACTTACCCTAATGTCCGCGTATCCTGATGATTTTCCAGTGAAATTAGTTCATGCTGCTGGTACCCCTGAAGAAACTATCGAAGTGCTGCCATTATATGAGATTGATCGCAGCAAAAATACTGGTTTATTAACCGCGTTATATTTACCTGCGTTGGGCGAGGCGACATCTCTTGAAGCTTTTCAAGATGTGATCGCTCATTTACGTGCTCCGGACGGCTGTCCTTGGGACCGAGAACAGACTCATCAATCGCTGCGCCCACATCTATTAGAAGAAACCTATGAAGTCCTATCTGCTTTAGACAACGATGACCCGGATGCTATGCGAGAAGAATTTGGTGACCTATTGCTACAAATCGTCCTCCACGCTCAAATTGCAGCTGAATCCGGAGAATTTTCCATGGCTGATATATTGCGCGGGATACATACCAAACTCGTCAATCGCCACCCACATGTTTTTGGAGATCTCGTCTTGGATGAGTCTGAAAGTGTACTCTTGAATTGGGAAAAGCTGAAAGCTGAGGAACGGGCCGCTAATGGTAACAGTGGGGCAAGTTTGCTCGATGGAGTCGCACTGGCGTTACCTGCATTAGTGCAGGCTGAGCAGTTCCAGTTGCGAGCAGGTCGGGTTGGATTTGACTGGCCAAATATCAACGGGGTTCTCGATAAAGTTGAAGAGGAGCTAGCGGAAATAAACTCTGCCGAAGGGAAATTAGATCAGAGTGTCGAGATTGGAGACTTATTATTTGCTGTCGTAAATCTGGCGCGCTGGTTAGGAGTAGACGCCGAAAGTTCTTTAAGAGAGGCTAATATCCGTTTTCGAAGCAGGTTCAATCAAATCGAAGCTGAGGCTCGCTCTCAAGGACGTAACGTTTCGGAATTAACCTTCTCTGAAAAGGAAAGTATTTGGCAAGCTGCTGCAAACAAGCCTATTTCATGAATCGCTGGATGATGTATTATGCTGTTTGCCAGCGAACGAAGATAGCTGTAGATAGCAATCGCTGCGCGCTTTCCTCTCTCAGTATCAGTTCACCTGCCTGATATTTTCCCGCCAACCCAGCCATATATTCTTGCAGCACAAATTTTAAGCTGATTGCCGACATCGGTACGGCATAAGCGGTGAACACGATAAAAAGTGGGTGTTCGCTCAGCACTGACCGACAGGCGGATAAAAGCGGTGTGAGCAGATCAAAGAATTGCCATGTCTCCCCTCCTGGGCCGCGTCCGAATCTCGGTGGATCCAAGATAATCCCGTCGTAGGTAACTCCGCGTTTATTTTCCCGGCTTATATATTTGAGGACATCATCTACAATCCAGCGGATAGGATAACCATCTAGTCCAGACAAATGCTGGTTTTCCTTTGCCCAACGGACCGCTTTCTTGGATGCATCCACATGGGTAACGCGGGCTCCAGCTTTAGCAGCTGCTATTGTTGCCAGACCAGTGTATCCAAAGAGGTTAAGGATCTTAACCGGTTTATTTGCTGCCTGGATAACTTCCTTGATCCAATCCCAATGCACAGCTTGTTCGGGAAACACTCCCAGATGGCGTCCACCGGTAGTTTCAGCCTTGAACGTCAGGTATTTGTAGTGCATTGGCCAGCTCTTCTTTATTGGGCGATTAAATTTCCAATAGCCCCCGCTCTCAGATCGCTGGGGAATAAAAATCGCATCCGATTTTCCCCATAGGGAATCGTCAGCTGGTCGCCAAATCGCTTGAGTTTCGGGACGTATGAATCTATACTCGCCATACTGCTCTAATTTGCGACCCTGGCCGCTGTCAATAAGGGCATAGTCTGTCCATTCAGAAGCCAATAGGTCCAGTGAATCGTTGTTTTTCATTATTCATGCCAGACAATTGCTGTATGATGAACTGCGATTGATGATATGAATGATTACTATGATTCTCAAAGTGTTCCGTCAAATTTGATTGTTTTATCAGTTAGAGTCTAGACGGAACACTTTAAGCTAAATAAAGAGCTTTATAACCTAGATATAGGATGAAATTTTCACCCTTGATAATACACTAGTCCCTGATCAAGAAAAAAACATAACCAAGAGAAAATATAAGGTAAACAAGCAAGGTGATCCATCCTGCAGCATTAAACCAGATTGATAATTGTTGTATGGTGGCGACAAACACCCCTACTCCGTTTGTGATGAGCAATGCCAATATGA
>JBFENN010000445.1:0-2261 GCA_041551115.1 Anaerolineales bacterium | reverse complement strand
CCCTTCCGAGACGTTTAAATCAGCGGATATCTTATGCACGCCAGCTCCCAGATTATAGCTGATCAGCTCACTGCCAAGCTCGGCATAACCACGCTCGGCCCGGTCAGCAAAGCCGGAAAACGTATTTTCTCCCTCATAAATTAGTCCGCCATCAATCATAAGGGAAAGAGCATCGCTGTAGCCTAGATTGATGTTTACCTGGCAGTCAGATGACAGTTCAAATGATCGCTCAAGATGTGTTTCTTTGATGGATGGGAGAAACAAGCGGTTAATATTGAGTACACCATTTGGTTCACAATGTACCAGCCCACCTCCTTCCACATTCCAGGCATCGACTGCCCCTTGGGGCGCGTGTGCAGGTTCGCCAGCAAGTTGATCCAGTTTTTCGATCGAGCGAATTTGTAGCCCAGAAAAATATGCTGGCTGGAATGTCCATATCCCGAACCGGCCAGCTTGGGAGGGATGAGCCAACTTCTCTACGACCAAAGGCTCTTGATCCCCAACAGTTATCACCGCCCGACTATCCAAACAAGTGACCTTGAAACTGAACCAATTGTGTATCGGCACGTCAGCCATTCCCTGGTAGCTGTCTCCATAGTATAGCTGCCAGGTGTTTGAACCATTGAAAACGGGGTCGTACTGGATTGCATCCCATAGACCGCTGCAATGAGGCACGGCGTATGCGAGCTCAAAATTTTGATGATCTGCCTGCCGAAATACGATGCCAGGATAGGCTGGACCTTCAACTGCAATTCGCACTTCGATTTCTGCATCTACCATCTCGATATTGGGTATCACGGCCAATCCATTTTCTAGGAGCAGTGCGTGTTGGCCCTGCCAGGGTGTAAAGGCGTGATTCTGGGCGTCAATTATCAATTCATGCAAATCAATCCATTGTGTATTCATGACAGCATAAACCCCGTATTTTTACGATCACTTGAACTACTTTTGCAAGGTACACACTAAATACCTCAACCCCACAATTCGCAACGTTTGCTAGGTACGATAGGTGTGATCATTATTATACGTTGGTTTTGGGATGCGCTTTGTCGTTTTCGGCTCTTTTATCTTCTACATTTGTTTGTGGTTTTGGGTTTTGTTGTTCAATATTAATACGCGCTGGCAAAAGAAATTCCGGGCTATAACTAAAATAGACTCGATCGGATTCGGTAACACTTTAGGTTAATTATTAGGCATCTGTTATGTAAGTTGTGCCTCCAGTATTAGATTTTCCCTACGGTTGCCATGTAGATTGTGAATTCTGTTTTGCCGTCAACCTCTAGGATCTGATCCATTTCAGCCTGGTTGTAGGCGCCAATTGCACACATGCCGATCGAGATGGATTCGCATGCAATGTATAGATTTTGACATACATGCCCCGAATCTTGGGCAATTAGCTTTGGTGCAATGGGTCCATACCTCCATGAGGTCCGGTACGGGATAGCAGTCCAAATGAATACGACTGCGCTTTTACACACATACTGTTGGTAGTTGGCTTGATGAATTTCTTCAGTTAGCTCCGAGTTGGCTCTGAGCAGACATAGCTGGTGCGACAGTGGCAGGTAGCGGTACAGGCCAAATGGTATGTCCAAGATTTTGTTGGCAAGAATATAAGTCTCAAAAGGGTGCCGAGCTCCGGCTGATGGTACGTTGCGAGTCGCAGCCTGGGTACCACGGATTCCGTGCCGGATTCCCTGAGTAGACCAAAGCAAGTATGCTAGTTCGGGTAGCGTTAGCGGATCCCCAGTGTACCGGCGTCGGCTAGCACGCTGTGCAATGGCCTCCTGTACAGGTAGATCCCCAAGATTGTTCTCGGCGGCTGTAGGGAGGTCAACCAGAACGGCATCTTCCGTAGCAGGCTTCTGTATTGGAGGCGCGGGGATGCCGCGCTGTTGGTCAGTTGGAGTGTTGCCAAACTGTTCCCATAAGGTGGCTTTGAGAATTTCGTAGTCGTTATTTTGATTGTTCATCCAAAATTCCAGGGTCTAGCAATATTGGTAGGTTTCCAGGAGTAACAGTGTAAAAGATTAAGTCATCCTTCTTTAGATTTTCCGGGTGGATAACCAAGTCTCAAGCGGTTCGTTTACTTCCAACCCATTAAGCGATTCCGGATACTCAAACTGCCCTTCGTATACCGGGCAGACCTGATCATTCAGTGAACGTACACGCTGCGGAACAGGAACTCGGTGGTGAAGATGCAATGGATAGCTGTAGCTTGTCGGTAGCTGACGGACCCTACTCCAATCAATCATCTTAAGTAT
>JBFENN010000444.1:0-2267 GCA_041551115.1 Anaerolineales bacterium | reverse complement strand
CATCAGGGCCGATCAATCGAACTTCACGATTGCGGATGGCACTGTTTACACGATAGTCATTTGCGCTGATATTACTCTCCTCTCACACACTTAACGAGCACAATACTGGCAAGTAGCCAGCGAATGGCATAATACCATACATCGGAGCGATTCGTCAACTAACAAACCCCCCATAGTATATCCCTTGGCGTACCTATAACGTAAACAGCAGATTGCACTCTCAGCTAGCATACTTTGGACAGTTAGGACATGTCAAGATTTATTTTCGTTCGATGATCTCCATCTGGCAGCGATCAATGAAATCAGAAACTGACATCGCACCGGGATTATCTCCAGAACGCAAGCGCAGTGCTACCTGCTCATTTTCGACCTCTCGATCCCCAATAACCAGCATGTAGGGAATCTTCTGTCTCTGGGCATCACGGATCTTGGCATTCATCCGCTCACCGCGAGCATCCACTTGAACGCGTATACCGGCGTCTTTGAGCTGTTCTAAAACCTGATCAGCATACTGGACATGGCGATCTGCGATTGGTATCAGCACAGCCTGAACCGGCATCAGCCAAACCGGAAATGCTCCGGCATGGTGCTCAATTAACACGCCCATAAACCGCTCCATCGACCCAAGCAACGCCCGGTGAATCATGTATGGTCGGTGTTCTTGCCCATCATCTCCAATAAATGTTAGGTCAAAACGTTCAGGCAAAGTAAAGTCAAATTGAATGGTACTTAACTGCCATTCACGACCAAGAGCATCCTTGACTTTGATATCAATCTTTGGGCCATAAAAAGTTGCTTCACCTTCATCGACTTGAAAAGGGACTTCGGCCCGAATTAGAGCCTGCCGCAGTGCGTCTGTGGGCGCATCCCATTGTTCGGGTGCTCCAGCAGCTTTCTCCGGGTTACGAGTTGACAGGTAGGCTTGAAAATGATCGAAACCGAATGCGCGCAAGATATTCAAACTAAACTGCAAAACACGGTCGATCTCCGCTGGCATTTGATCGGGACGGCAGAACAAGTGGGCATCATCTTGGGTAAATCCACGCACCCGCAATAATCCATGCAGAACCCCACTGCGTTCGTAGCGATAAACCGTGCCCCACTCAGCAAAACGGAGCGGAAGATCACGATAGGAACGCATGCTGCTCTTATAGATCTGAACATGGAACGGACAGTTCATCGGTTTCAGGTAGTATTCCTGACCTTCAATGTCCAACGGCGAGTACATGTTCTCCTGATACCAGTCGAGGTGCCCACTCGTCTCCCAGAGAGCAGCCTTGCCAATGTGGGGAGAATAGACAAAATCGTACTCACCACGCTCGTGCTCTTCCCGGCAATAATCTTCTGCGAGTTTCCTGATCATGCCACCTTTGGGGTGCCAGAGGATCAATCCCGAACCCACATCTTCGCTCACACTGAACAAATCAAGCTCTTTACCCAAACGACGGTGATCCCGCTTCTTGGCTTCCTCCAGCTTCCAGAGGTATTCCTCCAACTCCTGCGAGGTCTTCCAGGCAGTTCCATAGATACGCTGCAGCATCGGACGCTTCTCATCACCGCGCCAGTAAGCCCCAGCCACATTCAGCAGCTTTACAGCCGAGGGGTTGATTTGCCCGGTGTGCTCGACATGGGGGCCCCGGCATAGATCAATGAAGTGATCATGCTGGTAAACCGAAATCTCAGGCACCTCATCGAGTGGATTACCATATTCATCAAAGCCACCAAGTTCTAATCCATCGATCAGCTCTAATTTATACGCTTGATCAGCAAAAATCTCGCGCGCCTCGCTTGCCGAGAGCACCTGTTTCTCAAATGGATACTTACCAGCAATGATCTGACGCATACGTTTTTCTAACGACTTTAGATCATCTGGAGTGAGCGAGCGGGGTAAATCAAAGTCATAGTAGAAGCCATCCTCGATGGGCGGGCCAATAGTGTACTTCGCATCCGGGAACATCTCTACCACCGCTTGAGCCATCACGTGGGCAGCTGAATGACGGATACTGTACAACTGGCTATCTTCATATTTTTCAATCCCAGCCATCACAACCTCCTTGTCCATCTTGTACCACTCCCAATATCAAAACTATTGAAAAAGAAGGTACTTAAACAAATAATCCCGCCAACTGGGGCGGGAGTTTCATCACGCGGTTCCACCCAGATTCAGGCATGCACCGATTACCTTCTGCTAGCCTATCTCCTGGGACCGATAACGGGGTCTACCGTTCACCTTAATTTGCTGCCAGGGCAACTTTCAGGGTCAAGCT
>JBFENN010000443.1:0-2290 GCA_041551115.1 Anaerolineales bacterium | reverse complement strand
CAAATGCCTCCGACAGCCTTTTCGTCAAGATGATGCCATCCCAATCGGAGACATGGTGGGAGTGCAGGACTGTAGTGCGGTCCTGATTAACCGGACCTCCAAAACTAATCCCGATCCGGTTGATAGCAGAATCCAGTTTTACAGTGGTTATGGTCTCGCTGGCGATCTTTATCATCGCTTCCAGCGTTGCTTCTGCGCCTTCCTTGGAAGGAGTCGCTACCCGTGTTTGCGCGATGATGTTCCCGGTGGCTGCATCGACAACTGCCGCCGCCAATTTTGTGCCACCAAAATCCAAAGCCAGGATGTAATCAGGGACTGTGTCGGAAATCATGGTGCCAGTCTCTTCGAATAGGACAACCGATTTAATGATACGACATCAATGGGCAGCCTACGCATTCCGCAGCAAACCCGTCAACAAGTGATCGATAATCATATGGACATCCTCGATCTGCTCCATGCTGTCCGATGGGACGATTAAGCACGTATCAACCAAGTCGCGAAGTTTACCACCCTTAAAGCCTGTAAGTCCAATCGTCATCAGCCCCAACTCACGCGCCGTCTGGACACCTTTCAGCACATTCGGCGAGTTCCCAGAACCGCTGATTGCAATTGCGATATCACCCTCTTCAGCCAATGAGATGAGCGGCTCGGCAAAGACGTTCTCGTAGCCTTCATCGTTGGCATATGCCATCATGGTGGGAATATTGTCATTGAGGCCGATGATACGCATTCGGCGCCGGTCAGGACTGCGCGTGTTCTTTCCAAAATCGCATGCCATGTGGGACGCAGTAGCGGCGCTACCCCCGTTGCCGAACACAAAAATAAGCCGACCTTGTTCGCGGGCTGCCCGCAAGACCGAGGTGATCGCGAGCAACGGTTCATGTGGAAGCGCCCTGATAACCGCGGTCAGCTGCTGTAAGTAGTCCTCAACATAAGTCATATCTTGCTGGGTCATGTGTGACCTCCTGCGCATATTTGATGGGAATTATAAATCATGCCTTGAAATGCTTCGAAGGATCTTGGCTTCAGTCACAAACCGACGGGTGCAATCTCCGCCTACTACCTTATCGCTATGAGATCACTCGATCATTGAGTCATACTCGTAAAATTGAGAAATTATCTGAGCACGGCTCGCGGTCCCGGTGGTCCCAATTTGCTGGACAACGATTGAGGCTGATAGATTCCCGATCAGCGCTGCTTCCCTTAGCTCAGCACCACTGCTCAGCGCGAGCCCAACGCTAGCCAAAAAGCTATCACCAGCGCCAACAACATCGATCGGTCCACCCACAGGAATTGCTGGAATCTGCACTAGTGGTGAACCAGGTTCCGAGAATACGATGCAGCCATGCTCAGCAAGGGTAATGATGACAGGGTTATTGGTCCGGCGGTATAGTTTTTCACAGCAGGATGTTATCGCAGGAAGATCTGCTGCCGCAGTATTTGGATCCATCCCAGCGGCTTTCAATGCTTCAGCCAAGTTCGTCTTCAGGATAACCTCCTGAAAGAGGTGGGCACGCTCGCGCGAATCGGCAATGAAGGGTTTCGTTGGAAGACCCCGGGCTAACCGCTCGATCTCTGCACGCACTCGATCAGTAATTACGCCGCAATTTGCTTCCTGAACCTGATCAACGATTAACACTCCCTGGACAAGCGGTACGAGTTCCCTCAGCCGTTTGATGATTTCATCCTCCACATTTTCTTGGAGTGGTGATCGGTTCTTGACATCCATGCGGTTCAACTCGTGTTCACTGCCATCCAACTCCAACATCATTGGTTTGTTGTATGTGGGAGTAAACAAGTCTGGACAGACAATCAGTCCAGAGATGTCCACTCCGATTTTACTTAACCCCGCCTGCAGGTCATAGCCATTGCCGTCATCTCCCACAACGCCCAAAATCACAACGCTACTGTCCTGCTGACGGATATTTGCAGTGACTGTTCCAGCCGCACCAGGGAGCTTTCTAATTTTTACGACCTGATAAGCTTCCAATCCTGTTTCCAGGGAAACCTCGCTCAAATTCCGCTGGAGATGCAGATATTTATCCAAAAAAAAGTCGCCAACTACCAGCAACTTTATGTTTGGGAAATGGTCAAGAATCTGCTGCAGACGGGATACGTTCATGAATGAGGCTCCCCACCAGCAAGCCTTAAAACGATCATCTGATAGAGGTTTGGAAAGGTTGCCCGGTGATCGCCTTGGATATAGAAGCTTTCGCCGCCATCCTGCACGGTGCGCACCAAGATGGTTTTATATGGTCGAAAGTAATAGGCCGGTTTACTCTTTGGGGCT
>JBFENN010000442.1:0-2313 GCA_041551115.1 Anaerolineales bacterium | reverse complement strand
GGTTTGGGAATCTTTATTGCTGGAACTGCACTGGTTGTTTTTTGGCCGACATTCCCTGTGTTTCTGCTTGCGCTGGCACTAACCATGCTGGGAAAATATGTCTTTGACCCCTCCATGCAAGCCTACCTCGGGGACCGGGTACCTTACCAAGCGCGGGGACGGGTGATCGCGGTAACGGAATTCGGCTGGTCGTTCAGCTTCATCATCGGGATACCAGCGATGGGGTTCCTAATCGCCTCGCAAGGCTGGATGGGACCCTACCCCCTGCTGCTGATCCTGGGGATTCTCTCCATCTTGTCCTTGATATGGCTGCTACCGGGGGACGGGAAACCCAGCGGGCAGCGCCGCTTGCTATTGAAAAATCTGGGAGCAGTATTAACCTACCCGCCCGCCTTAGCCGGATTGGCGCTCGCACTACTGACCAGCGCGGGGAATGAAATCATCAACCTGGTCTTCGGAATCTGGCTGGAAGATGCATTCGGTCTGCAAATCGCGGCCCTGGGAGCGGCATCGGCGGTGATTGGCTTTTCCGAGCTAACCGGCGAAGGGGTTTCGGCAATGGTGACCGACCGGTTGGGGAAACCACGCGCGATCGGGATCGGAATCGTTGCGAACAGCTGCGCGGCACTCATGCTACCCCTGCTGGGGACAACACTGGCCGGGGCGGTCGTTGCGCTGTTCTTCTTTTACCTGACGTTCGAATTCACGCTCGTAAGCGCCATCCCGATGATGACAGAAATCATGCCAACTGCGCGCGCCACCGTCATGGCGGCCAATATCTCCAGCTTATCGATCGGCCGCGGCCTGGGAGCCGGGCTGGCAGCCCAGCTGTACGTGCATGGACTGCTGGTCAATGGACTCATGGTGATCAGCCTCAATATGCTGGCCCTCGTCGCGCTGTACCAACTGCGGAAACGCATGTCGCAGGATGAATAGTTCGTCTAAGCCGGCTACCATCACCCAAATGTTGGGTCATCCAGTATAATCAGCTCTGCTATGGGAAAATTCATGCAAAAATCGAGCCTGTTTTTCTTGGGCATTGCAGTTGTTTTGGCAGCATTTTGCGTCACCTTTTTAGATACAGCGGCCGCGCC
This sequence comes from Anaerolineales bacterium, assembly GCA_041551115.1. Lineage (GTDB taxonomy): Bacteria > Chloroflexota > Anaerolineae > Anaerolineales > UBA4823 > DAOVXM01. Next base: position 1,219 of record JBFENN010000442.1, on the reverse strand, counting down.
GCCAGCCCAGCTCACACCGTTCCCCACCCCTACACCCGGACCAGACGGGCGCATCATCTATATTGTCCAAGCCAATGACACGATCTTGCGGATATCCTTGATCTCTGGGGTGACCATTGACGAACTGCGCGGCCTCAATAATTTGCTCGATGACGTCATCATCCCAGGGCAGGAACTGCTGCTTGGCTTAGGTGGACCCAGTGCGGCAACCCCAACCCCCGGCCCCAGCCCAACACCCACACAAGGCATTCCGACCGCCTCACCCGAACCAGGATTGGCGATCCTGTGCGTCCTGGTCTATGATGACATCAACGGGGATGCTATCCGCCAAGAGGAAGAGACATCCATTCCTCAGAGCGCAATCAGTGTCAACAACCGCTTGGGAGCCATCTCGTTAACTGCAACAACTGTCAGTGGATTAGACCCGCACTGCTTCAACGACCTGCCAGAGGGGGAATACAACATTACCGTAGCCATTCCGGCAGGGTATAACTCGACAACAGTATCCAGCTACGTGCTACTCATTCAAGCAGGCGATGAGACTTACCTTGATTTTGGTGCCCAAGCCAATTCAGAAACCCAAGCTGATGCGCCCATCTCAACGGAAGAAGGACGCTCGCCAATCCTGGGGATTATCGGGGGAATATTCCTGGTGGCAGGGGCTGCCGTAGCGGTTTTTGCCAGCCGATTTTTCAGAAGCAAGTAGCAAAATTTGCAGCGTACGGCGACTGCTGACAGGCATGAACCGCCACAGCGTGGTTGGCGCTTAAGTCACCAGCCAAGCAATTGAATGCGGCTCAAGGATGCAGCCGCCTATTCAAGCTTTGGAAGCGACCCGCTTCATGAAGCGAGCCTCATCAATCACCACCCTGGTATGATTTCCCTTCCCGATGGGTTCAACCTTGTCGCGAGCCGCGAGGCTAAAGTGGACCTGCAACCCTTCCACGCGGGTTACACGAGCGTGCACCCAGACCACACTACCTACTGGGGTAGGTGCCAGGTGGTGGACATCGACATGCACACCAACGCTAGCGTACCCACCGGGCAATCTCTCGGCAAGTAAGTCACGGCAAGTGCGCTCCATATAGGTGATCATCCAGGGCGTGGCCAAGACCTGCTGGGCCCCACTCCCGATATGAACTGCAGAGTGCGCCGCGATCACCTGGTATTCGTTTTCCATTTCCGTTCCAACTTGGATGATTGCATTTAGGTCCATTTC
>JBFENN010000441.1:0-2318 GCA_041551115.1 Anaerolineales bacterium | reverse complement strand
GTTATATAGATATAAATTTCCAAACCCGTCATTACGAACATTGCTGTTAAGGGCAAAAAGGGAGATGCCGTCAAAATCGTAGGTCTGAATTATTGGATTGTCATCATATCCGTCCATTGTAAAACGGGGTGGCGGAAAATTATCTATTGCACGTGGATTAGGTATGCAGCGATCGATCGGGATCAATTGAACAATATTCCCCTGCTGACCAGTACCAACGTTGGCGAGGAGATTTGCTGCCAAAATCATACTATCATTTGACCATCGTGCGCCGACAACAAAGTTTTTTCCGTACGGGGCAAAGTCTTTGCATTCTGCAATCTCGGTTAGTTCAGTCCGAATTGAAACCTCACCAAGTTTTTCTAAATCGTAGGGCACGATATACAGCTGGTTGTCTAGGCTGATCGCGACTTGTTCACCGTCAGGGGATATCTCAAACGCTTTAAGACTGTCAACAAAGTTAAAACAGGTGATGATATCTATACGACCATCTTCGAGTCGCACAGTCTGGATACACTTGCCAACGATATATTTAATATAATTTCCATCAGGGGTCCATTGCAGATTGCTTTTTTGGGCACCATCCTCAGTTAACTGCGTTAACTCACTACCATCTAAATTAGCAAACCATATGTCGCCGCTATTTAGATAAGCCACTTTATCTGCCCCCCCTATTATGGGGATGCTAGGTTCGGGTGTGGTAGTAGGGGTATCAGTTGGAATGGGTTGCGGTTTCTCGGTTGGGGCTGGTGTAGCAGTATCAGGGAAGGCAATTGGAATTGCTTCCGTTGGTATTGGAGTGGAGGTATTCGTTGGCGGGACTTGTGTGGGGGTTATTGAAGCAGCAGATGTTGCCGTGCTGGGCGCTAACATTGCTAGCGGACCTCTACCTCCGTAGCCCGAGAATGCGAGCAACCCTACTGCGATGATCCCAACAACTGCGACCGAAGACAGCATAATTAGCAACCAGTTTCGTTTCTTAGTCACCAATTCTGGAGCAACTCCGGTAATCGTGTCTGGTGCTGCAACCAATGTTCCGGCAGACTCTCCAGCTGCAATCCGTGTAGCTGGCTGAGGGACTACCGTTTTACCATCCACAATGGTCTGATCATTCGGCACCGGGATGGGTGCGAATTCGCGAGTGCGACCATCAACAACACTTTCTAGAGCCTCTGCCAATTCGATCGAAGTTGAATAGCGTTCATCTGGGTCTTTCGCGAGTGCTATCTCCATAACCTGGGCGACACCTGGCGGCAGATCATTACGATCTTCGAGCACATTAGGAACCGGATCGAGTACATGCATCATCATAACTTTCGCCATAGTATCTCCCCGGTAAGGTTGTTTACCGGTTAGTACCTGGTATACCAATATTCCCAATGCATATATATCACTGCGCCCATCAATTTCCTTATCGCCACGTACTTGCTCAGGACTCATGTAAGCGGGAGTACCAACGATGGCAGTCCCAGTTAATGTTGCTGCTCCCTGCTGGGTTAAACGAGCTATTCCAAAGTCTGAAAGGAAAGAATTCCCATATTGATCGAAGAGTACATTTCCCGGTTTTAGATCACGGTGAATAATCCCTTTTGCATGTGCTGCATCAAGGGCAGGTGCAAGCCGTGAGATAATTCGGGCTGTCTCAGCCAGCGACATAGGTCCTTGTTCAAGCTGGTCGGCGAGTGAATGCCCCGCCATGTAGCGCATGACGATGTATGGTTGGCCATCTTGTTCGCCAAAATCGTATACCGGAACAATGGCGGGGTGTTCGAGCAAGGCGATCATCTTTGCTTCGCGTTCGAATCGAACACGAAATTGCGGATCATGGAGCATTGCTTGAGGTAGCACTTTTATTGCAACATCACGCTCAAAGTTGGGATCATAAGCATGGTAGACAGTTGCCATCCCCCCCCGACCGAGTTCGGATTTGATTTCGTAGCGGCTGATATGCGTGATCGTCATGGGCGATACTTTGTCATCATGTAGATAAACTAGATAGGATTAATGATTTGTGCATCAAGCGGTTATAAGCAGCATACATTTTACTATGGTTCGTTGATCCATATTACATTCAAAACCGTTAGCACAATGCATAAATATTCAATCCTTCTCAATCTATGCAATGGGTTAAAATCACAAATTAAGCTTACACACTATCACCAGAATTTAGGATCGATAATCACAATGAAGCAAAAATATTTCATAGATACGAATAAAGCCGTTACTGGCCTCGTCGTATTTGCCATGATCGCTTTGTACAATCAATGGGAGAATACTACCGCCTGGGTATATTTGGCTTTACACGGTACTTATGGCAT
>JBFENN010000440.1:0-2326 GCA_041551115.1 Anaerolineales bacterium | reverse complement strand
CTGATTCTTTTCCAATCTCTAGCACATTCTCGATATACTCGTAAGCCATTTCCACCCCGTTATTGGCGTTCTCATGGGAAGCATAAAGCTGCGACATCAGGGAGCGCAGGTTGCTGAAACTAGCAATGATCATTATGGACAGTAAAGCCGCGCTGGTTGCCCGTCGCAGCCAAGGAAATTTTTGTTCTCCAAATATGAAGTGAGCTCCAGCTCCAGCTGTGATCCATAAACCTGGTAGCAGCATCATTCCAAAACGCAGCCCATTTTGTGTTTTGACGGTCAGGACAAGCAGGCTAGCAGCAAAATAAATGATATAAGGGGTTAGCCTATCCAGGTAGCGCCGCTGAACAAGCATGATTATCAACCCCCCTCCAGCCAAGAGCACTGCCAACCAGTTGGTCGATTGACTCCACAGCATGCGTGGATAGTAAAGCAGGTTGGCTGACGTCCATAAACCGTATTGTGTCGGCTGTGCCATGCTGTAATTGACAAACCATGGCCATTGATCGAGACCCCAAAACCAGACCAGCAGTGTGAGCAACCCAGATAACCAGATTCCCAGAACCACTCCCTTCTTCCTTGGAGAGAGATTTTGGTGGCTTTGATCGCACCACACCAATGGCAAACACACCCCATAGGTTACCAATGTGACCAATCCGAAATTGTATTTAGTCAACAAACTAAGCCCGCCAAATAAAACTGCCAACAGGTGGTCGTATAGGTTTGCATTGCGCCAAGCACGGACCAAGAAAAGTAAACCTGCAAGAGCCAGAGCTGCCGCAGGTAGTTCCAGCATCGCCAAACCTGCATAGACCGTGTACAGGGCATCCGCTATTAAGAATAACGGTGGGACTAAGTATACAAACGGATTTGCATCTGGGAGGAGTTCTTTTGAGGAAAACCATAATAGAAAACCCATTATGGCAAACCATAACGTGCTGTAGAGCCGAGCCGTTTCCACCTGCGGTCCCAGCCACCATAACCAGATCCCAAGCGCAATCCCGTGCCCGGGCGGATACCATTCTGGTTTTACCAGCTCGTGTACGATAGCTTGCCAATCTGCACGCAGCACGGCTGAAGTCACATCCAACCCACGCCTGGCGTGTACCGCTTCGTCCATATCCATCTGCAGATAGCCAAGCCGCACCACACCCCGCCCGATCCAGATCGCTGAAAGCAGGATCAGCGCGGTTGCCGATAAGAGGGATAACTTGGTTATTTGGAAGCGGTTTAGAGACAATCGAAACCTGTCTTGAGGTGCGGGGTTGTGAAATGATAGCTGTTGGGCTCTCTTACACGAATTACAAAACCCGGGGCTCTGGAGTTTTATAGGTTGCTTGATAGCAAGGTCCATCGGCGCAGTTGAAGCCTTGTGCAGAGCATCCACTCCCGCAGTGAAACCATGCGTATCGCAATTATCTATGGTTACTGGACGATTTGGGACAGCATTTTCTCGAGAACATCGTTCATCATCGGGTGCAGCCTGGGCTTGCACTGGTGGTATATGTCCTCAACATAAGTTTTGGACCATTCTGTACTCACCAACGCTCGCCAGACCGGGAAAATGAGCAGTCCGCGTCCAACCTCTCTTAAAAAAGATCTCACCTCCGGGAGGATTTCTCGGTAGCCGCTGTGAATGGCACGCTTATAGAACTCCGACTGCAGGTGCCTATCGCGGCTGTTCTTTAGATCGAATAAATTTTCGACATAAATGCAGTCGGCTATGCTCATTTCCATTGGCAGCGATTGCAGGAAAAGCATTCTTTGGAATGTGCTCCAGCTGTTCACGTCGTTCAAGTCTGGCTTCATCCCGTTTTTGAAATCTGCGACCAGCTGATCGATATCATCCAGTATTTTCGTTTCTATCGCTGGAGCATCCTCAGGGAATCCTGTTCCATAAACCCATTCTTTGATATCGAGTTCATTTTTCACAGCAGGCAGCTCAGTGAACAAGAAGTGCAGGAATTCCTTGGTATCGATAGAGGTGAATCTGTGTTCAGCGATGTATTTATGCGTAAAGCGGTCGAATTCCTCTCGCCCTACACACTCTTCAATTCTCCTTAAGAACGCGTAACCCTTTTGGTAGGAGATTAGTGGGGCCGAGCCTTCTGGGTCGCCACCTTTTAGATCAGGTCTCAGAGCAGTATGGGGATTATGATGACCAATTCGTTCCATGTTTTCCAGCATTTTGCGCTGGTTATATGCTGCGACCATGCTGGCAAATTCTATCCCCTCAAATGACTCAATTATTCGCTGCTCAGCGTAGGTAGTCCAACCCTCATTCAGCCAAATGTCTTCCCAGGTTGCACAAGTTACCAGGTTGCCT
>JBFENN010000439.1:0-2334 GCA_041551115.1 Anaerolineales bacterium | reverse complement strand
CTTTATTCAAGGCGATTCAATCGGCGTGTCGGGTTAAGGTGGATCGGTTTGAATTTGTCTCCGTGGGTGCGATTGGGGAAGATGTGGAGATCATTTTGGATGAGAGGGTGTGGGAATAGAAGGCAGGCTGTCGCCTTCAACGATATTGGCAGCCTCAAAATTGATGCCAAGCTGATCGAACGCCAGGATGGCGACATCACCAACTTGGCCAACGCGTATCCTTCGACGATGGTCTGCTGGAGAGTAGTCGTTTGGGTTAACCCCTGAGCGCCAAACAGACCTTTGACCAAAACCAGGGTGATATTAGCTCCGTCCAAACGAATCGCTGTTGATGTCTAACCGCCCAAATCATTCATTCCTCCGCAATTTTCCCACCGCGCAATTTAACTGCTCCCCACCGATTACTATCATACCGATAATTCATTTTACGAAATTTCCGCCCAGAGAGTCAAGCCTGATGGAATCAAGCTTTCACTTTTTAAATCCGTTGCAGTTATTACCGCAGACTGACGAGTTGTCGGGGCACTCGTTGTTTTGGTCATTTCTCCCCAAATTTTCCGGTATTTTCTTTAGAATTCCTAGATTCGCGTATCAATTTCCGGCTTTTTGCGTCATAAATGGTTGAAAGATGCCGATTAATGGTGTATAAATAGAAAACTTGGCGATTGGCACCCTCATTTATCCGCTTGCACCATGCGAGGTTATCATGAATAAAACACGCATTTGGGTTCAATACCAGACGGGGCACAAGCAAGCTGTGCGCGAACTGCTGCGCAACTCGGGCGCAGTATTCCATTATGATTTCACCGATTTAGAGTCTTTTGTAGTCACCTTGCCTGAAGGTGCCATCGAAGAAGTGGCTGCGGCCCCCCAAGTTTCCGACTATTGGTATGCGACGATGATGAGTAAGGATGAGCCCGTTCTCGAACCCGTGCAGGAGAAAGGCTAGCCAAATACCAGGTATTACTGCCGTGGAAGACCAATCAATCCCTCTAGCCCATCACTGGCGGGGGATTTGTTTTTTTAATGGCTCGCTTTCCGGTCGGTCGTACAAACGAGCGTAAGACTTACTGATAGATGAATTTTGGAATAGTGGCCAGGGTTGGGCAATTATAGGCTGATGATGCTGGATACCTGCTCGTCAAGGTTATAACCTAGGTCACTTAACCACTAGCACCGGTCGGTCGGCTTGCCGCAGCAGCTCGAGGGCGATATCGTCCAACAGCAAGCGCTGCCACATCTCTTTGCGGTGCGCCCCGATCACCAGCAGATCATAATCACCCTCCTGGACTTCACTGAGAATTTCGTCGATAACGAAACCATGCCTGATTTTGGGGGTTACCGGATATTCTTTCTGCTCCAGTACTCGCAGATCGCGTTCAAGTACGATCCCTTCTGGTGTCTGCTCCTGCATTAACTTTTCAGCCCCGGCCAAAAGTGGCCAACTTGTGGCTTTGGGGCTCGCGCTGATTTGTGACATCACGTGCAGAACGGTTATTTGAAGATCTTCCTGCAGGCAGCGGATAAATTTGTTGGTGAAGCGGCTCAGGATTCCTGTTGTGTCGCCGCCGCTGTTGCATAAGAGGATTTTGTTCAGAACTCTTCTCCCGCCCTTCACAAAAAGAACCGGGACTCCGATTTGGTTGATCAGTGTCAAGGAGATGTTCTTCTGATGAGCTGGTGGAATGTCCTTTCGTGGCGCTTCCTCTCCGAGGATGACCAGCTCAAACCTACCGGTTCGCGTCTCTGCCACGATTTCTTTGATTGGATCTCCAAACCGGAGCACGGGGGATAATTTCATTGGTTCAGTCATCTTTCGGGCAGCATCCAGAAGTTGATTATATTTTGGTCTGAGCTGTGTATTTGACACTACGGTCAGTACCGTCAGCATGGAGCAGTTCTGCTGGCTCAGGTCTGCACCCATTTGCAGGGCTGCCTGGCTGAGTGAGTTATCGTACAGAACGGAAAGTATGCGCATTTGTTCTCGGTTAATTAGACAAGTAGCAGAATGATGGGGGCGATGAAAATCAATGCTAAAAATATGGCCAGATTCTTATTGCTGTCGGTGACCCAGGTGACATACCCTTGGATCGTGTGCCTGTATCTGGGGAAAAACATGCTTAAGATCAGGATCGAGACCAGTGCCACGCTGACCATCTCAACCAGCACGATGGTAAACGCAGGTGGGTTATTCAGCAGGACTGACGCTAGGAGCGTATCTACGAAGGTGGTAATGTTTGCCCCCATGATGTAGGGAATGACGTTCTCGCGCCGGATATAGCCGCGTGCGCTGAGCGGTACGAGAATGCTCAAGGATAGGCTTACTGACATCGT
>JBFENN010000438.1:0-2350 GCA_041551115.1 Anaerolineales bacterium | reverse complement strand
TTGATTCTGGCTTTGGGATATACTGAACCATAAGCGTTATCCAGTCCCACCACAGGCGGGTAACGCAAACCGTTGGGAGCATGCTGCTCTTCTAGATATGAAACACTCTTCGCATGGGATCTTCGATGATCAAATCACCTGACAACACAATTATCTATCGATCTGCTGAAGGTTATCGAGAGGTCATGGAGCACTACGAAAGGACCTTCCGCGCACTACAGATTCCTACTGAGCCCATTTTAGTAAATACAAACTTCGGCCTAACTCACGTGGTTACCTGCGGGAACGAGAATGGCAAGCCTCTTGTGCTATGGCATGGGCAAAATGCTAATGCTGCAAGCTGGGCTAATTGGATTCCTTCACTTGCTCCAACCTATCGTATCTATGCAGTTGATGTTATCGGAGGGATGGGCAAGAGTGCGCCCAACCGGCCATCCAAGAAAGGCATGGGTTTTGGTCAATGGGCTGCCGAGTTGTTAAATGGAATGAAGCTCGCGAATGCAAATATGATTGGAGCATCGCAAGGGGGATGGATTATTATGAAATTGGGGAATGTAGCACCTGAGATGATTAGTTCAGCCGTTTTAATGAGTTCAGCTGGTTTCCTACCACTTAGCATTATTCAGACTTTGCGAATGATTCCCCGCATATTATTCAAATCTCAAGCCAATGCCGCAAGGGCAATGTACGATCTAGTTTCAGCACCCGGTGTGCAGCCTGATTTATTCTTTATTGAATTATTCGAATTAATGCTGAAATTCTTTCGCTCGGAGGCTATCGTGCCCGTATTGAGCGACACAGAGCTAGAAGGATTTAAAGCCCCAACATATCTCTTGGTTGGACAATATGAGAGAACAATGAATCCATTTAAGTTGCTTGAGCGAGGGTTGAAGTTATTACCAAGCGTAATATTAGCTGAGGTTGTCCCGGGTGTTGGGCATTCAATGATTCACAGTGATCCTGATTGGGTGATATCCCGAGTCATGAACTTCCTTCATATTTATGCTGTATAGGTAGGTGAAATTGTGGGTTGGATACACTTGAAGGGTTAAAGCATGCTCCTAACGTCTCGCTGGAGGAGACCCCGGCTTGGCTTCCATGACAGCCTCGCGCTGGGCGGCCCCTCCATGCGGCTTCAGCCCCATGCACCCAGCACATGTCCCCTCCCGCGAGTTGTTAGCCATTTCATCAACGCTTCGTTGGAGAAAAGACATCCCGGAAGGGCCCCAGAAATTTCCTCTCAGCCTACCAGTCGCTGACCGCGAACACGATATTCCCCCTTGTATGCAGTGGGTATTTGCTGTACCATACAACTAATCGATAAGCCTTTGCAGCTTTGTTTACATGGACCTGTCATTCCTGACCACGTGTAACTTTGCAAGATCATTCAAAATGAATAAACCTGCCAAACTTGCCTTTTCTGATGAAGCCTCTTTTCGTCTTGCTCGGGGCATTGTCTTAATCCCCTTCGTAACCATATCCATCGGTTTTATTCTCGTGCTGGTAACGACAGACGCAGCCCTAACCGAACTGGCCATACCGTGCGTTGGGACAAGTGCTATCGGATTCATCTGGGTGGGGATTCTTGGTATGGTTGCTTTGAGTCACCGCATGGCTGAGAAACGCGCAATCGACCTCATGTTTGCTGGTGAAATCTGGGAGTGTTGGCAGTTTCGCTCATCGGCCTGGCAGGCGCTCGTTGCAGCTGAATGCAGCCTTATCAGCCCTAAGGATGAGGGGCTCAAGGCCTATGTGGGGGCCGTGTACAGCTCGATTGTTGGCATCATCATTGCGATCATCATGGTTGCCGTGGGGGCATTTGCCATCGATGACCCACAGGTAAAATCAAGCGTGTGGATCACTGCCGTAGCAGTGTTTTTGCTGCTGCTTGGTATTGGTCTATCCCAGCCCATGCTGGCTAGATACAACGCTTATCGCTACCGCCGCAAGGCCCTGCGTGTGGCGGAACCGTGTGTTTGGTTTGCATCTGATGGTATCTATCATGAAACCCTAGGTCACACATCTCTGGTGGGGTTGATAAAGGTCACCGACCAGACCAAATCCCGTCAAGCCATTCGGTTCAGCCTTAAGATATCTACCGATGAGTCCTCTGATTTGGTGGTATACCGCTTTCCTGTGCCAACCGGTTGTGAAGACCGAGCTGCCAAGCTGGTCCGTCGCTACCGCCAGGAGCGCCTCCGCCAGTGATCTTCTTGAAGTCATACCAGGTTGACAATGCTGGCATCAATGGGTACTCGCACACTGGGACAGCACATGCTGAATAGGCTACGTGCGCTGAGTGGCATGTCACGCGTGGCGCTTGTTGTCTACTTGGGTCTCGCAGGTGCCG
>JBFENN010000437.1:0-2375 GCA_041551115.1 Anaerolineales bacterium | reverse complement strand
CGGTTACTCTGCGACCAATAAATCGGTGCTCCGCCCGTACGGAGTTTGGCTGGTCATCAGTCCTTTCAACTTCCCCGGAGCATTAACGGGTGGGCCCTCGGGGGCTGCACTTGTTGCTGGCAACACCATTGTCATGAAACCGGCCACCGACACGCCCTATACTGTGCGTTTATTGGCAGAGTGCTTCCGTGATGCTGGCTTGCCAGAGGGCGTGTTCAACTATGTTACCGGACCGGGTAGGACGCTCGGTCAGGCACTGATCGAGAGTCCCGAGGTCGATGGTGTTACCTTCACGGGTTCGTATGATGTTGGTATGAACATATACCGCACCTTCGCCCAGGGGAAATATGTACGCCCAACCATCTTGGAGTTGGGAGGTAAAAATCCAGCGATCGTATCCCGCAACGCTGATTTAGAGCGCGCTGCGATTGGTATTGTTCGCTCCGCTTTTGGTCTCCAGGGGCAGAAATGCTCAGCTTGCTCGCGGGTCTTTATTGAAGGACCCGTCTACGATGAGCTCGTTGAGAAAGTTGTCGACCTGACCAATAAATTAAAGATTGGCGATCCAACGGCTCAGGATGTCTACCTGGGTCCGGTTGTCAACCAATCATCTTACAATGATTTCAAGGATTTCACCGCTGAGTTACGCCGCTCAGGAACTATCCTCACTGGTGGAAATGTCCTCACAGACGGCGTGTATAGCAATGGCTATTTCTGTGAGCCAACGGTTGTGACCGACTTACCGCTGGATCATCGCTTGTGGAAGCTCGAGATGTTTCTGCCGATCACAACCATTGCTAAAGTAGAGGACCTAGAAACAGCTATGCAGCTGGCCAACGATGTTGATTATGGGCTAACCGCTGGGTTCTATGGCTCACAAGATGAAGCCCGATGGTTCTTTGACCAGATCGAAGCCGGCGTGACCTATGCTAATCGGCCTCAAGGTGCTACAACCGGCGCATGGCCTGGCTTCCAGCCCTTCGGAGGCTGGAAGGGCTCGGGTTCAAGCGGCAAGAACGCCGGTGGTCATTACTACCTCCAGCTGTATATGCACGAACAAATCCATACTTTAATCGACTAAAAATTGTCTGGAAATATGGAACTGGGATCGAATTGCCCAAATTGATTGAGACTTATCACTTCCCCTCCTGATTTTCTCAGGAGGGGAAGATGGCGGTAGGGTTCCTTTGAAGTGAATATGCAAATCTGAGAGAACACCCATTTCCACCGCCACTACATATCATCACCTGTTGATCACTTAGGTCTTCTATGTCAAAACTGATCCATTTAGCTGAAGCGATTTCCCGCCATGTTCATGACGGTGACATGCTGTACGCGGCAGGTTTTACCCATCTCATCCCATTCGCTGCTGGGCATGAGATCATTCGCCAAGGGTGTAAGAAGCTAACCCTTGCGCGGGCGACACCTGATTTGATCTATGACCAGCTTGTCGCCGCCGGATGTGCTAGCAAAGTTATCTTCTCATACATGGGCAACCCGGGTGTGGGTTCACTGCGCTTTGTACGTGCGGAAGTGGAAGCAGGGAACCTGGATTGGGAAGAATACTCCCATTTTGGGATGATTTCACGCCTGCAGGCAGGAGCTACAGGGCTGCCCTTTATGCCGATGAACCCGACCGCCGCAGGAGATCTCGAGCAAGCGAACCCCAATTACCGGACGGTAACGGATCCATATTCTGGTGCTCCGGTCGTTGTCGTGCCTGCCCTTAATCCCGATGTCGCCATCATCCATGTCCAACGCGCGGACGAAACAGGTAATGCCCATATTTGGGGAATTATCGGGGAGCAGAAAGAAGCCGCGTTTGCTGCCAAACGGGTCATCATCACTGCGGAAGAGATTGTGCCTGAAGAGGTTATCCGCTCAGACCCTAACCGCACCCTCATCCCTGCTTTTATCGTTGACGCCGTCTGTCACACCCCATACAGTGCGCACCCTTCCTACACACAGGGGTATTATGACCGTGATAACGATTTCTACCTTGAATGGGATCAGATCAGTCGCTCGTCAGAATCAGTCAAGGCATATTTAGATGAATGGGTTTATGGTGTCAAGGATCGTCAAGAATACTGGGAAAAACTGGGTCCAGATGTCCACGCCCGTTTGACCGTTGCCAGCCGTCCCAGCCGTGCGGTTAACTACGGTCGTTATTAATCATGCACACTTCACTTGGGATCGATAGCCTATGACTACAGCATATTCCTCATCCGAGATACTAACGATCAACGCCGCCCGTTTACTGCGTGATGGTGATGTCGTTTTCGTTGGGGTTGGGTTGCCAAACCTGGCTTGTAATTTGGCTCGCCGTACTCATGCACCCAACATTGTAATGATCTATGAGGCTGGGGTGATTGGCG
>JBFENN010000436.1:0-2378 GCA_041551115.1 Anaerolineales bacterium | reverse complement strand
CAGAAGTGATCAATCCTAATATCTTCCCCGATACACCCGGCAAAGCGGAAGTCCATTCTCGCTATGACGAGCGGATGGGCAATCAAGCGCTGGGGACGCCCAAGCGTTCATTCCTGGGAAGATTGGTGCGTGCTCTGGCCATTGTGACCATTCTATTAGGCTTGATCGCTGTTACGGTGTACTACTACTTCCCGGCGCTTCCTGCACAGGCTTTAGCGCTGTTGCTTCCACCTGCCGAATCGTTGCCGGCCGTTCTTGCAGATGCCTCCCCAACACCATTAAATACCCAAGCTGCTTCTGATGCCAATCCTTTAGGTAGCCCGGTTGAGCCTTCTCTTACGCCCACCTCTACCCCTACCCAAACTCAGCCTCCACCGAGCACACCTACACCAGTATCAGCCACCGAAGCTCCGGTTGTCGTTCCCGAGGAACCGTCCCCCACACCGACTGCAACCCCTCTTGGCGGTGGCGGTGGCGATATCGCATTTGCCTCCGACCGCAGCGGGACCACACAGATATGGTTGATGCGCATCGATGGGACGGATTTAAAGCAGCTGACCGATATCCCAGAGGGGGCTTGCCAGCCAAACTGGTCGCCTGATGGGACCCGCCTGGTCTTCATCTCCCCATGTCGAGGCAACGAGGCCCTCTACCGCGGCTCAGGATTGTTCTTGGTGAATGCTGACGGTTCTGAACTAACCCCCCTGCCCAATGTACCCGGAGGTGATTTTGATCCAGCTTGGTCGCCTGGCGGTGATCAAATCGCTTTTGCGTCGGTACGCAATACCGGTCGTCCAAGGCTGTACGTGATTAATCTGGATGACAATTCAACAGAAGTCATCTCCTATCCCTATTCCTATGACCGTCAACCGGCATGGTCTCCTGACGGCATCCAGCTCGCTTTTGTCACCACCCAAAAAGGGCCGGTTCAGATTTGGACCATGAATGCAGACGGAAGTGACCAGCAGGTATTCTCACGCAGCGCGGATGCAATCAATACGTACCCCTCTTGGTCTCTGGATGGCAACCTGATGATGTTCAACCAGATTGACCAACCCGGAAAAATACCAGGGGTGGTCGTCGCTTCTTATACCGATGGCGACTACAGCGAGTACCGCTATGAGATGGGTCCTGTCCCCGTCAAAGAACCGCGCTATTCACCTGACGGACTTTGGTTGGTATTTGAAAGCTGGCCAAAAGGGCGCGACCACGATATATTTATCATGACGGCCAGTGGTGCCGGGCGGGCACAGCTCACGGATGACATCTATAATGATTTCGATGCAGCTTGGCGTCCCGTAGTCGCTCCAACCGAATAACCCCCGCTATTTCCTCTAGACAGCTTTGATTTTTATCACCTGCTTTCGGCAATTTGTCGTTTGACTGCCGTTGGCAGATGGCTGCTTTTGTCAGGGTATCGAGCGTTACCGGATTGAGGTCGAGGCTGTTGAAATTATTCGGATGTACCCACGTGGACTCGCTGAACTCTTCGTTCAATTGAATGGTTCCATCCTTGACAAGGCAGTTGAACACCAGGAAGATGATGTACATGGGGATGACTTCGCCGTTCGGGTTCAGCTTCTCGAAGATTCCATCCTTAAAAAATGCTCGCTCGATATGCGACACGCTCAGGCCTAGCTCTTCATCAAGCTCGCGGACTAGGTCTTCCGTCGTGCTCTCACCGTCATGCATGCCCCCGCCCGGCAGTCCCCACTGGTTCGGAAAAATACCCCGGTCGGGTTTCATTTTACAGAGCAGGACTTCGCCTATCTCATTCCACAAGACGCCCACGACAACTGTCCGCTGAACAATTGAGGGTTTGCTTCTATCAACCATCTCGGTTCAGCCTCTATGGTATCCGCACTTCGGCTTGAATGGTCTTGCTGGGAGCCCGTTCAAATTGCAGGCTGAGTTCGACGATATCACCTGGATTGAGATCGCGGTTAATCCCGATCAGCATGATGTGGTAGCTTCCAGGTTTGAGTTCAACCTCCCCGCGGGCTGGAATCTCTATCCCATCCACCTGGCGCATGACCATCACATCGCCTTCCATCTGGCTCTGGTGGATCTCGACTGCCTCCGCCACCATACTCTCAGCGGCGAGTAATCGATCAGTTTGCGGGCTACGGTTCTCAATCACCATGAAAGCCGCGCTGTTTGCGCCGCTCCCGTTTGTCATTTCTCCCACACCATTTTGAGCTGCCTCGGTCTGCATGTCTGCGTCCTGTGCGGGCATCATCGCTGCTGCCCGCACCCAAGGATCAGTGATATAAATCTCCGCATCAGACCCACTGCTGCAGCTAGATATGAGAAATCCTGCGGATAGAAGGATGATCATGATTCGATAGAACATTTTCGGACCTCCGCGTTCTAATAGT
>JBFENN010000435.1:0-2380 GCA_041551115.1 Anaerolineales bacterium | reverse complement strand
ATGGCTGATGAAAAGTGGTATCCATTGTATTCTGTCCAGCCCATGGTTAGGCACATAAAAAAAACGCCCGTAGTCGATGGAGCAGGTCTCAAGAATACACTTGAGAACCGTGTTGCATCTGTAATAGATAGCAAAATTGGGGATTACGTCGATAAACTGGGGAAAAAGGCATTTGTAACCCTTGGTGTAGATCGTTGGGGTATGTCGGCCTCTTTCATTAATGCTGGTTATGAGTGCGTCTTTGGGGATATCATGTTTGGCTTGGGACTGCCATTTCCGGTACGCAGCCAAAAATCTCTAAAAAGGGTTGCAGCAGTGATAATGCCTATCGCCGGAAGACTACCTTTCGAGTGGATTTATCCGACTGGAGAGAAACAAGAGGTCCGCGATCCGAAATGGCCAAAATATTATGAATGGGGCACAGTTATCGCGGGAGATTGTCACTACATTAAACGCCATATGCCAGAGAAGCTGGACGGCAAGATTATTGCCACGAATACAACCACTCCAGAGGATGTTGAACTTTTCCACACAGCTGGAGTTAAGTATCTAGTGACGACTACACCTGTCTTGGATGGTCGTTCGTTCGGGACGAATATGATGGAAGCGGCATTAATTGCCGCCTCCGGGAAGGGACGCGAATTAACCAGATCCGAGCTGGAAGAACTACTTGAACAGCTGGGATTTGAGCCACAGCTGCAGGAGTTGAATTGAAATGGACGCGATCGTCATTGCTGGCGGTAAACCCGAAGTTGATGAACCACTGTATGAAGAAACCAAAGGTGGGTTTAAGGCATTGCTGGATGTTGCCGGTAAACCCATGGTTCAATGGGTACTAGATGCATTGAATGATGCTACTAATATTGAGCATGTAGTGATCATTGGTTTACCTGCAGATAGTCCCATCCAATGTAGCAAAGCAGTCTCATTCATTCCAACTCAAGGTGATATGGTAGATAATGTGCGTGGGGGAGTTGCAGAGGTGTTAAAAGCCAATCCGGCTTCTGTAAAAGTGGTCATTGCATCAGCTGATATCCCTGGTATAAATGCCGAAATGGTGGACTGGCTAGTAGCCGAGTGTGAGCGAGATGATCTGGATGTTTACTATAATATTATTCCACGGTCAATCATGGAAGCTCGCTATCCAACCTCGAAACGTTCATATACCCATTTGAAGGATCATGAAGTATGTGGTGGAGATATGAATGTGCTTGCCACTCGGATGGTCACCTCAAATACGGATATCTGGGATAAACTGGTTGCAGCTCGAAAAAACCCGTTCAGACAGGCAGCACTAATTGGTTTCGATACCCTTTTCTTGCTGCTTATCCGGGCTATCACACTTGACCGGGCAGCTGAATTAGTTACCAAGCGTCTCAACATCACTGGCCGGGCGATTCTTTGTCCATATGCTGAGGTAGGTATGGATGTCGACAAACCTCACCAGCTGGATATCCTACGGCAGGATCTTGCGGGTTCAGCATAGAGCTTGTCCAACGATCAACCCTCCCCAGTTATTGCATTAAGTTAAGTTCCAATCCGCTTCATGGAACCAACCCGCATACATTCCTCTGTTCAAAAGTTTCTTGCCATGGATGCTCAATTGTCATCCAGATTACGCATTGCAGATGCTCCAGGTATGCTGCGTACGGTCGCGATCTGGTTTGCCCATTCTGGAGATTCTTGGTTTTGGCTGTTGGGTTTGGGATTGTATTTTATTTTTAGCAGTGGAGCGTGGTATGAGTTGGTGTTTACCCTCATAGTTGGGATAATCATCACAGCTCTGTTTGTCCTTGTGGTGAAGTTTTCAGTTAAACGTCGCCGCCCAGAAGGGGAGTGGGGTGGTGTGTACCGCAATACCGACCCACACTCCTTTCCTTCCGGTCATGCTGCCCGATGTATGTTGATTGCTGTCCTAATGGTTACATTAGGACCTGTCTGGCTGGGAGTATTGCTGCTGATATGGGCGCCATTGGTCTCTTTTGCGCGTGTCGCTATGGGTGTCCATTATCTCTCTGATATCCTAGTTGGGATGGTCATCGGGTCTCTGTTGGGGTGGGTAGTCGTAATTCTTGTGGCTCCAAACAGCAGCATATTCCTGCAAATATTATCCAGCCTGCTGTAGGTCTACCTTTAAGCCCTCAATTGCTTCAACTGGTGTTGGATCTACACCATAAATCATTGCCAGGTAGTAGGCGACATAATCACCCAAGTGAACTGCTGTCCACAATTGTTCGAGGGGTGTATCCCCCCTGGCCTCGATCGTGTCGGTTCCAATTCCTTCCAGCATAAATATCTGCCTTGTAAGATCACTGCGCAGCTGATTTCGTTGGTGGTTAGCTGAGGCTTTCAAGAACAGAACCATCATCTGCGGGTAGAT
>JBFENN010000434.1:0-2385 GCA_041551115.1 Anaerolineales bacterium | reverse complement strand
AGCCGCAAACTCTCTATCCCCCATATCGTTGACTTTATGGCAGTCTCCAGCTATGGCAAAACCGCTACTTCAACCGGAGCGGTTCGACTGATGTTAGACCTGAGAGATTTAATCGAGAATGAACATGTCATCATTGTCGAGGATATCGTCGATACCGGTCATACCTTGGAGTACCTGTACCATACCCTAAAAGGACGGAGCCCAGCCACATTAAAAACCTGCGTTCTAGCGATCAAGGACCGGGAAAACCTGGGGGTTCCCATTGATTATCTTGGTTTCGTGATACCGGATGTGTGGGTGGTCGGTTACGGTCTGGATTTTGCCGATACCCACCGCACACTTCCTTATGTAGCCGAACTAAAAAAGGAAGTCTACCAGAAATAACCCATGACCCCCACCGATTTCTCAACTTACCAATCTCCTTTCACCTGGCGTTATGGATCGGAGGATATGCGCCAAGTTTGGGGAGAAATTTATAAACGCCTTACCTGGCGTCGCCTGTGGGTGACACTGGCTGAGGTGCAATGCGAATACGGCTTGGTAACTCCTGAACAGGTAGCAGATTTGCGTGAGCACGCAACGAATGTCAATATGGAACGCTCATTGGAGATCGAAGCCAAGATCCACCATGACTTGATGGCTGAACTCAAGGCATACGCAGAACAGTGTTCTTTGGGTGGGGGGATCCTTCACCTTGGGATGACGTCCACTGATATCGTTGATAACACCGATGCTTTGCGAGTGCGAGATTCCATGGATTTGATCCTGGAGAGACTCCAAGGCTTACTCACGCTACTTGTGGACCAAATAGAGCGTTGGGCAGAGACTCCCAGCATGGGTTTCACCCACTTACAGCCAGCCGAGCCCACCACACTCGGATACAGGCTGGCGCAATATGCTCAGGACTTGCTAATGGACTGGTCCGCGCTTTTCGAGATAAGGAAATCCATCAAAGGCAAGGGCATCAAAGGGGCCACGGGCACAAGTGCCTCCTTTGCTGAGTTGATCGGGATCGAAAATTTAACCAGGTTTGAAGCAAGCCTCTCTACTCGTCTCGACATGCCATTCTTCCTGGTGACTACCCAGGTCTACCCCCGGAAACAAGATTACCAGGTGCTTTCAGCGCTGGCAGGATTAGGCGCTTCTTTGTACAAATTTGCCTTCGATTTACGTTTCTTACAATCTCCACCCATAGGCGAATGGGCTGAGCCTTTCGGTGTCAGCCAGGTGGGTTCCTCCGCAATGCCATTCAAACGCAATCCGGTAAATGCTGAAAAAATCGACTCGCTGGCTCGTATGCTGGCCCAATTCCCCAGGATTGCATGGGATAACGCTGCTCACACAGCACTGGAACGCACCCTGGATGACAGCGCTAACCGCCGGTCTACCTTACCGGAAGCCTTCCTGATCACTGACGAGATTCTTTCCACCACCACCGGTATCGTTTTGGATCTCAGGGTCAACCAGGATGCCATCCAGCGTACCCTGGATATTTACGGTCCTTTTGCTGGCATCGAACGGGTGTTGATGGCCTCGGTAAAAGCTGGTGCCGATCGCCAGGAAATGCACGCCATCCTGCGGGAACACGCCATGGAAGCCTGGATTTTTATCCAAAAGGGCTTGCCTAATCCCCTGGAGACTCGCCTCAAGATGGACACACTGATCCTACAGCACATAGACGAGGCCAGGGTTGAAGAATTACTGGACGCCAGTCTCTACACCGGCGATGCTCCTTTCCGAGCCCGAGCGCTAGCCCAAGAAATCCGATCAACACTCCGAAGTTAACGCTTCATCAAAACCTTTTACAACCACATTACAAGACAAACGAAAAGTCCAACTTCTCCCCTTGAATTCTCCAGAAGTTGGACTTTCTAATTTAACAAACAGCCTTCCCCCTTTGAATCTTATTTAGAACATCATGGCATTGATCTCAGCCACCGTATCAGCGCTTGGTCGCAGGCGATCCTCTCCAAGACGGTTCAGGGGTTCGTCCGGCAAGTTGTAAATTTCAAGCAAGGATGGTTTCTCGGTTGAAATATAGATCAACCCGGTGATCAGCTCGTGCTTGCGGTTGGCTTCTTCCAGCATACACAAGATCCCTGCCCGGTCGGTTGGATTATAATCCACGCCTAACTTCCGTAATACCAGTTGCGATCCATCATGCATGGTCACTTCTACCGCTTGACCTTCTTCATAATCCACCACAATATCGTCTGCAGGTGGTACGTAGGATAACTCGTGGAGGGCTACTTCGTGAAGCTTACCCCAAACATAAGAATGGTGGGAATCATCCTGGTTATTAAATGTTACACATGGGCTGATGATATCCAAGACAGCGATGCCATTATGGCTGATAGCGGCCTTCAACAATTCCCTTACTTGTTT
>JBFENN010000433.1:0-2399 GCA_041551115.1 Anaerolineales bacterium | reverse complement strand
ATTCATCAACATCTGTTTTGAATCCTTCCTTGGCGATGACCAGTATGTTAGTAGGGCGCGGCGCATACAGCTCGTGACTATTCAGGTACTCGCTCGAGATAAAGCCCATCCGGACACTTGGCCCTCGATTGGTTTCTGGATCGCCTTCCAGGATTCCGACCAATACCAGTGGTGCAGATATTGCCTCGTAGTAATCTGGATCGACTTCCTTCTCAATTTCGCTGCCAATTTCTAGGTCCAGTGCACGCGCGATTTCTTCAGACAATAAAATCTCGTTGCTACGAGGCTCAAACATACGCCCTTCCTTAAGACGTACGTTCGCATGCTGCATCAGAACTTGGGCATCCTGCTGAGATACACCAAACAAGTATTGCGTATCTGTACCTAGCAGGGATGGCAGGGATATCATCAACCCATTATCTGGAATAACCATCTCGACAGCAGGATTCGTCAGGATTTGTGCGACGACAGTGGGATCGAGCATCTCTCCGATGGGACTCACGCGGCTGAACCTGGTCAAATAACTGACGTTCGCGCGTAAGGGGATCGCATCTAATACGCCGACAAGGATAATTAATCCTGCCGTCGCAACACTGATCAAAAGAATTTGCAGCAATGCGCTGGCTTTATGCCGCCGGTAATATGTAAGGGGGGAGATTGGATTCATGCGACGCCTCTCAGGCTGCATTCCTTACGCGATCTTTGACATTGATGACTTGCCCATCGCGGAGGGTGATCACCAGATCGGCCTCAGCAAGGATCTCAGGGTTGTGGGTAACGGCAATAAGGCTGCCCTTTTCGCGATAACCGCGTAAAAGTGCCATAACCTGCAAACCTGTCCGTCGATCAAGCAACCCGGTTGGCTCATCGGCAAAGATGATCCGCGGGCGGTGGATCATGGCACGGGCGATGGCCACACGCTGCCTTTCGCCGCCGGAAAGTTCGTAAGGAAAGCGGTGTAATTTGTCGCCCATGCCTAGGTCTGCTAATAGTGCCCGGGCTTGCTCGACATGCGCTTTGTCCTGCACGGGGGCGGCAACCATTACATTTTCCAGTGCGGTCAGGTAGTTAATCAAAAAGTGCTGTTGAAAAACAAACCCGAAATCGCTGCGGCGCAAGGCGACGCGCTCATTTTCAGACATTTTGCTGTATACACGATCATCAAGGAAGATTTCTCCAGTGGTCGGCTGGCGTAATCCGCTCAGCAAATACAACAATGAGCTCTTGCCCGAGCCTGAAGGACCTAATATGCCGATGAATTGATGGTCTTCAAAGGAAATTGAAATATCCTTGACGGCATCCACGATGAATCCACCGTCCTGGTAAGAAAGAGTTAGTTTATCTGCTTGCAACATGGTCTCACCTCAAATTCACGAAAATGGCAATTTTCTAGTACTGTCTTTCTAATCATACAAAAATACCACCCGGATGTCTGTATGCAGCGATCATATGGCACCTATAGCGGCAGTCATATTTCACTATGACAGTGTCATGGTCATCAATGACTAGCGAATATTGACGCTACGTTCTCTTCAGGTATACTGAACCTACATGGAGGTGAGGAAATGATCCGTGTCGCAGTTGTGGATGATCATCCGCATGTTGCCATTGCTCTTAAAACATTGCTGGACGAATCACCAGATATCCAGTTGGTTGCCGAATCAAGGCAAGGCATGGATGTACCCGCACTGATCCGCCAGACTCGCCCCGATGTACTGCTGCTAGATGTGTTCATCGAACCCGAATTTGACGCCCTTTCAGCAGTACGGAACTTACGTTCCGATTTTCCCAACCTAAAAATCTGCCTGCTCAGCGCTTATATTGACCATTCAATTGTACGTGACTTGCTACAAGCTGGCGTGCATGGGTATATTCTTAAAGATGATGATTATGTCTCCCGGATTGATACCATTATCCGTGGCTTGGTCTGCGGGGAAATCTACCTCAGCCCCCAGGCTTACGAAGCTTTGGCCAAGGCTACCCGATCCAAAGGGATCGAACAGGTGCTATCAGAACGCGAAGTAGAAGTGTTACGCCTGGCAAAACGTGGCCTGCCGAACCCACAAATTGCGCGGGCGCTGCACATATCGCCGGGCACGGTACGCAACCACCTCAGTGCCATATACCGCAAACTGGATGTCCACAGCCGTTATGAAGCCCTGCGTGTTGCGGATGAGCGCAAGCTGTTCTGATATGACTTTATCTGGAATTGAAAACGAGCTGCTGATTGGGTTGGTTTTAGGGTGGATAACCTTAGCATTGGGACTGTTGCTCATTTTCAGTGTGCGCAGATGGGGGCGGGTGAGGCGTTATGGGGATCCGAACAACCACGGGCTATTGCTGGTTGAATATGGCCGCAAGTTGACTGAGGTAAACGACCAGCAAGCGCTGGGCAAGCT
>JBFENN010000432.1:0-2400 GCA_041551115.1 Anaerolineales bacterium | reverse complement strand
GCTCCTAACTGCTGAGCGTCTTCAAGATCGCCGGCTTCGCTAACCGGGCCACGGATACCGATTTGTATGTATGCATTGGTATCGATGAGCCCTTCTTCAATCGCCCGTCTAAAGGGAGTCCCATGACTGTATGGGTGATCGCCAAACTCAGCTTGCCATGTATCTGGATGGGCATCTAAATGTATTACGGATAATGCACCGAATTTCTCTGCATGGGCTCGTAAAACCGGCAGAGTTATGGAATGGTCCCCGCCCATCACACCGGCCATGACATCATTGTCAAGCACAGTTTTGACCTCAGTTTCGATTGCCTTCATACTGGCTTCGATATCAACGGGTATTACTTCGATATCACCATAATCAATCACGTTTAATACCTTTAGGGGTGCGACGTCCATAATTGCGTTTACTCCCCACAACAGTAGCGACGCCTCCCGGATGCCGCGCGGTCCAAAGCGTGTGCCACTGCGGTAGCTGGTCCCGCTATCAAATGGTACGCCGATCATAGCTATTTCAACATCTGTGAGATCGCGTGTTGCTGGTCGCCGCATAAATGTCGGAATTCCGGAGAATGGTTCCAGGTGTGATCCGTAAGCAGCATTTTCATTAGTAATTGTCATGGTGCATTTCCCTTGCTACCTAAATTGTTACTCATAATTTAATTGACGACGACAATTCGCTGACGATGGATGGAAAATCAACTTGAAAATGGGGTTGATTACTTTTTTGGAGTTTTTAGCAAATTACCAGATATTGGATAAGCTTACCGCAGCATCCCAGAAAATGCATCCCCAATACCCTTACCGAGGTTGGAGACTCCGTCAGTGACTGAATCGATCGGATTTCCCCCACTGCCCCCTGGGCTGGTGATCATACGCACCGCTGCGTCCAAATCCCCACCAGTGGATTGGTAAAAGTAGTAGATCAATACAGCAAGTATGAGCAGGATTATGATGACTGGCAGTGGGTTATCACGCATAATTGTCTATTTTATATCATAACTTCCAGTATAGACTCAATCTTCTTTTACGAGTTTGATTTTTTTAATCTCCAGAGATGTAGTCATGTGCAAGCCTCAATATATCCTGTTAAAATATTCTTATCAAGAGTTGGCAGTGATAATTGCTTTCGATAGATTGCTAATTTGGCTGGGAACTAGATTAAGATCAGGTAGAAAGCGAAAACATGGCAAATCAGCAGAAACTGATCGGGCTCATCCTCAAAATTGTTGGAGCCATAATGGTAGCAGTTGGAATGGTTGCTGCCTACTACGGCCCGCTTGAAGTCTATGTGTTTTACATGTTTTCACCGGGCGGACGCTTCCATTATGATGGGTTTGCAGTAGGTACACTTTGGTTTGCCTACTTGGTGCTCCAAAACCTGGGCTATTATCTGGTTGCAGCACTGCTGCTGCCGATTGGGATAGGCACATTCAAACTGCGGCGTTGGACGTACACAATGACTCGAGCCCTACTTTGGTTGTGGGCGGTTGCTGGGCTGCTTGTATGTCTCAATTGGGTAGGTTTGTCACTGTACCAGTGGCGCGCCAACCCATCTGATCCAACGTCAATTTTACGCATAGTCGTTTTTTGCCTGATATTTAGCATTTTCTCGCTAGTTATCCCTATCCTGCTGCTGTGGTTATATTCAAGTAAGGCAGTCCGTCTTTCATTTGAAAACTTCGATCCACATCAATATTGGACCGAACGCTACCCATTCCCGATGCTGGTTGCGTTGGGCATTGGGATTTTGGGCGTTTTGACTTTTCATGTAGCCCTCTTTCTCCAAGGACTCTTCCCGTTCTTTGGGGAGATCCTTTGGGGCCGGGCGGGAGTACGTTGGTTAGCGGGGAACATCCTTATCCAGTTGGTCATCCTGTACGGGTTAGTCAAATTGAGTAGATGGGCTTATTGGTCAGCGCTGCTGTACTACAGCCTCCTGAGCTTGTCTGCCGCGCTCAGCTTCTACAGGTACAGCTTGGCAGATCTCTTCAATGAATTGACCTTGCCGGGATTTGAAGTCGAATTTCTCAGCTCACTGTCTTTCTTGAATGGCATATCAGTGGTCCTTACAACAGTACCAGTGTTACTCGTACTGATTGGTATCCTCGGATTCTCGGGCAGATACTTCAAACAGAAAAAGCTCCCAAACCGAAACTGACTAATGATCAATTAAGCTCTTATCGATGGATCAGCGGTGTGCATGATGTTTCATCTGGCTTATATGATCGGGTAGGAACTGCAATTTTTTTAACTATTTTGGCAGTCATGACAACCGCTCATTGATCGCTCGGATGCGATCTCAGCAGTTCAAGAAATTGAATACGATGGAAGATTACGGCATGAGGCATTCTACCGTGCTATCCAGATTGGCTTGCGCCCAAACAAGACTGGATTCTCG
>JBFENN010000431.1:0-2424 GCA_041551115.1 Anaerolineales bacterium | reverse complement strand
TTGTATACTACTAGTTGTTGCTGCCTGGGGGATATGGCAGGCATTCCAGGCACAAGTGGGATTTGACTTCATTCTTTACACACTGGTAGCTTTAATCACGCTCCTGTTATTTCCATTCATGGTGTATCGATTCATGGCATTACGCGCTGCAAGATACATCATTGAGCGCGATGGAATTCATCTATCTTGGGGATTGAGAAGCGAGGAAGTACCGATGGATGAAGTGCTATGGATACGCCAGTCGAATGAATTAGCCGATCCGCCATTGATACCACTCTTTAGTTTGCCTGGAACCATCATTGGTGCCCGGCACAACAGGGATATTGGTATCATTGAATATTTCGCAACAAGTAAATCGAACATAATCCTCATAGCAACTGAGGGAAGAGTCTACGCGGTATCGCCAGCAAAAGCAGACGAATTTCTCTTGACTTTTAAGCGCTTGATGGAATTGGGTTCATTATCCCCAATCAAACCGCGGTCTGTATACCCAACTTTCCTCATCGCGCGCGTTTGGGCTGAACCATATGCCCGGTCTTTGCTTCTTGGGGGGTTCATCCTGAATATACTCTTGTTCGTGTGGGTCAGTTTACAAGCACCATCCTATGATCAGATCCAGCTTGGGTTTGCCACTTCTGGGGAACCCGTTCCATCTATACGTCTTTTGCTACTTCCAATTATCAGCACTTTTCTCTTCGCTCTTGATGTTTTTATCGGGTTATTTTTCTTTCGACGTGAGATCATTACCGAGGAATCGTCGCCGCTTCGAAACACATATCTGAAAGGGAGTGCAACCCTAACTGATTATCAGGATCCTTTGACCAGTTTCATCGATATCGAGCAACCAACTGATAGCCCTCCATTAAAGTCTCGGCAGCAAGAAGGATCGCCTGCTCCGAACAAGGTGATTGCATATATATTGTGGTCGAGCAGCCTGCTTACAACATTATTGTTTGGCCTCGCAGTATTCTTTATACTAAACGCCGTTGGATGATTTATCCACAATAATCATCAGATTATCCACAGATTTTTCAGAGTTATCGACAACCTATGCAAAATGTAGATCTTATACAACTGATTTTGGGTTTTTTATTCGGAATAATCATTGCTCTGTTAGCATGGCGTACAAATGCACTTAGCAGGAATGGAGCGCTTGCAGCGGCTCTCTCTGGTGGAATAATATTTGGTCTGGGAGGCTTAACTTGGGCAGTGATATTACTTACATTTTTTATTTCATCAAGTATGCTCTCACGCGCCTTCTCAAATAGAAAATCCTCACTCAACGAGAAATTCGCAAAAGGTCACCAACGCGATTGGGGACAGGTGTTAGCGAATGGTGGTCTTGGCACACTGCTGGTCATGGTTACTATGATCTATCCGGAAAAAAACTTGACTTGGATGGCATATATAGGTGCTATGGCTGCAGTAAATGCTGATACTTGGGCAACGGAATTAGGTGTTTTGAATCCGGGTATGCCTAAGCTAATCACAAGCGGAAAACTTGTGGAAAAGGGCAGCTCTGGGGCAATAAGTTTGTATGGTTGTCTTGCTGCGTTTGGTGGGGCTGCATTCATTGGACTCATGTCCGTCCTTGTTCGCTTCGAACAGTCCCCCTGGCAGGTATTTATGATCGTTATATTCGGTGGTCTATTGGGTTCTACCGTCGATTCGATATTAGGTGCGACCATCCAGGCGATTTACTTCTGTCCATCCTGCAATAAAGAGACCGAACGCCACCCTTTACATATATGTGGGACGGGGACAGTACATTACCGTGGCTGGCAGTGGTTGAATAATGATTGGGTGAATTTCATTTGTTCATTGGTTGGAGGATTATCAACCTTAGTCCTGTATGTGCTGCTCATCCAGTAAACCTAGTAAATCGCCAATCGTTCTGATCACTTGGCAAGTCGCTTCTGGAAAAATCGCTTCTGGATCAAATAATACCGGTACCATGCCGGCCTTATCAGCGCCGACCACATCAGCAAAATAGTTATCCCCAATATAAAGCGTACTCTTTGGAGCAGTTCCAAGCCTTTCCAAACCTGACATGAAAATCTTGGTATCTGGTTTCCAGGAATTAACTTCACCCGCAACTAGCACAAAATCAAAGTAATCCAGCAGCTCTAGGTCTGCCAATTCCAGCGTACACGGTTCTCGGCGATTTGATAACACTGCTAGGGAATAGCCTCTGTGCATTAATTCATTGAGTGTTTCATGAACATCCGGAGCAACCCAATCCCGAGGCAGATAATTTTCGCGGATATATTCGTAGACCTTCGGCGCTAATTGATCAGCTTCACTAGCACTGCACCCATAGGCAATCAGGTTCAACCGGGTGTGGTTGACCCAGAAAAGTTCATCATGCCCTTTGAACTTTTCCATATCTGCCAATAATTCGGGTGATTGAGCCCAGTAATAGTG
>JBFENN010000430.1:0-2436 GCA_041551115.1 Anaerolineales bacterium | reverse complement strand
TTACGGATCGATTGAAAGGCAGGGATTTAGAAAATTAGTCCTGGACAGCAAAGGCGCCCCTGAAATCGTAGATAACCCTCTATGGATGCCTCCGGAAGGTAGATGATGAGAGATCTAGAGTCATGTAAAGTTCTCGTAACACCTACATCCTATGCAAATAATGACCCAGCACTGCGATCGACTTTAGAGGCGGCTGTCGGGGAAGTAGTCTACAACACCACTGGACGTCCACTAAATGCCGAAGAACTTATAACACTCATCGCAGATGTTGATGGATATATTGCAGGTTTGGATGCGATAACCTGCGATGTGATTCAAGCCGCAAAAAAGCTGAAAGTGATAGCGCGTTACGGGGTAGGTGTTGATGCAGTTGATCTGACTACAGCCCAGCAGCAAGGAATTATCGTTACCAACACACCAGGGGCTAATTCGGCTTCAGTAGCAGAGCTAGCTGTCGGATTGATGCTGAGCCTAGTAAGGCATATCCCGGAAGCGGTCAATGCCACACAGTCTGGTGAGTGGCCACGCTTACGGGGGGCACTCATAAGCGGAAAAACTATTGGCTTGTACGGGTTCGGATCGATAGGCAAACTAGTAGCCAAGCTATTGAGCGGATTTGATTGCCGCATCATCGCCCACGATCCTTTTCCAGACAGGGAAGCCGCCAAACAGCTGGGGGTTTTTCTAGTGGATATAGATGAGCTACTCTCTAAATCCGATCTGCTTTCACTGCACTGTCCGGTGCTGCCAGAAACAGAAGGGATGGTTAATGATCGATTCTTGAACAAAATGAAAACTGGCGCTTTCCTTATCAACACGTCACGCGGTGAGCTGGTTGATGAAAACGCCTTGGAGCATGCATTAACCAGCGGTCATCTAAAGGGTGCGGCATTGGACGTATTCCAAGAACAACCGCCGCCTGCAGACCACCCCCTACTTGTCTGCCCGCAGGTAATAGCAACACCTCACATGGGTGCGCATACCTTTGAAGCAACCAATGCAATGGGATGGGGGGCATTAAACAGCTGCCTCGCCGTACTGAGCGGGAAAGAACCGGAAAACCGTGTCATCTAGGGAAAAGGGAAAACAAATGAGCAAAGAAAAAGTACTAGAAGATCTAAAGAGAGCAGGCGTCATCGCAGTTATCAGGGGACCGTCTGTAGACCTAACCCTAAAAATGGTCGAGGCGCTAATCGCTGGAGGGATAAACAGCATCGAGATCACTTACACAACACCTAATGCCCCTCAGGTTGCATATGCGCTTGATCGTAGATTTGGAGAGGATATCTTGCTAGGTATGGGTACGCTTACTCTGCCAGCCCAAGCTCAAGAAGCCAAAGATGCCGGGGCGCGCTTCATCGTGAGCCCACATTGTGAAGAAGAATTAGCTTCCGCCATGGTCGTGACAAATCTCCCAGTGATGATGGGAGCCTTCACACCTACAGAAATCATAGCATCCTATCGATTGGGTTCCAGTGTTGTGAAGCTGTTTCCCGGCTCATTGGGTGGACCGAAGTATCTGAAATCAATCCGTGGTCCATTCCCGGACATCCCCATTATGCCAACCGGGGGTGTCAGCGCGGACAATGTGAACGAGTGGTACGACGCGGGCGCAGTGGCAGTTGGAGCAGGAAGCAATTTGTGCCCAGCTAAGCTAGCCACAGAAGGCAATTTTCAAGAGATAACAGCACGCGCAAAAGATTATATTGAGGCGATTGACGCCTACCGAAACCAAAAAGTGTAAGAACTAGGGGAATGGAAATCAGAGCAGGGTTATCAGGAGTGAGGAACTATGCGTGAGACAGATCGATATCCCATTGAAACCAAAACAGTACCCACATTTTACTTTGTAGGCGTAACCACCAGCAAATCTTCGATCATGAAGGTATTCCCACGTTGGATGGAAGCTATCGGCCGGCCGGATATTATCATCGAGGGCATTGACCACGAGATTCATGGTGAGCCTGAGGCTTACCGGGCGACAGTCGCGCAGTTCAAGTATGATCCTTTATCCCTGGGCGGGCTGGTGACAACCCATAAGATCGACCTGCTGACAGCTGCCCGTGACATGTTCGATGAACTGCATTCCTCCGCACAATTAACTGGAGAGGTATCTAGTATATCCAAGCGTAATGGACAATTGTTTGGCCATGCAAAAGATCCGCTTACCTCTGGTTTGAGTATGGATGCGTTCTTAAAAGAGGGATATTTTGGCAGAACAGGCGGAGATATATTATGCTTCGGAGCCGGCGGCTCAGGTAAGGCGATGGCACTACACCTGATCAATAAAAAGGATCCCGCAGATCGACCAAGAAAATTCGTTGTAGTAAACCGCTCTCAGGGGCGATTAGATGGTATGCAAGCTATGGTCGAACGCTTGGAAACAGATATTGAGTTTGAGTATATCCAGAATGCAGAGCCGATGAGAAATGACCA
>JBFENN010000429.1:0-2460 GCA_041551115.1 Anaerolineales bacterium | reverse complement strand
CCGTGGAAAGCATCACCAGGGCATACAGCCAACCTACTCCAAAGGGAAGCAAGAAGGGAATCATCAAAACCAGGACAGCATTGACCAGATCGGAGATGATCATGATCCGCTTGCGGTCCATACGATCGACGAAGACCCCGGCGAACAGTCCAACAACCAGGCTGGGTCCTGCCGTCGCCATCAGCATCAAACCAACGCTCAGGGCAGATCCAGTTTGTCGGTAAACAACGATAGACGCCGCAAGGGAGGTTAACGACTTGCCAATCGTCGAGATCAGCTGGCCGATCCAGAGGAAAGTGAAGTTTCTGTTCTTGAAGACCGTGAAGGGATTTGGCGGTTGTGTTGTTGTCACGAAGTAACTCCTTCAGATTCCCGGTCTCTAAGCCCTTACCATATGAAGAGCGAGAACACCGGCTGCTTTTACTCCTTACGGTAAGAGAGGTGATTCAAGTAAGATCGAATCCAGACAGCTCCTGCTCTTCTCTTTTCCAGATTAGTATTCAAAGCAGCATGGACTTACTTACCGAATGCCATCGCTTTACAGGTAGTCAGGGTGTTCAGATAGGTTTCCCACTCCATGACGATCAAGCGGACTTTAATGCCCAGCGTTTCCTCCCACATGACCTGGACTGTTTCGTAATATGCCTCACCACCATGGAGCCAGAGCTCTATAATGATCTCACCGGGGTCGTTAATCCCGACCCTCGCCATATAACGCTCCAAATGCTCCCGAGCTTTCTCAGGGTCATACCCAAACCCCACTTGATCCCCCTGATGGCCATAGATCTCTGGGGGTATCACGCCTTGCGCCTCAACCTTCCAGGGCGTCTCAAGCACGATATCGTTCCATACGCGTTTATCGACGCTGTAAACGAGCGCTTTGCGAAAGTCCAGATCGTTAGTGTGTTCTCCAAGGAGGTTGAAGGCTAGGTAGATTAATCCCGGCCAAGGACCTCGAACGAATTCTGGTCGATCCACCCAGCGGGGGAGATCTTCGGGGGGGAACCCACAATAGGATACGTCGATATCCCCAGTTTCAAAAGCAGCAACGCAAGTCGCCGATTCAGGGATGATCGGCATCTCAATTCTTTCATAGCTGACGTTCTCAGCATCCCAATATAACGGATTCTTCTCCAATAGAAGATGACTCCCCAATACGTATTCAGTGAGAATATAAGCGCCATTGCTCACCAATACACCAGGCTGAGTAAATGTATCTGGGTTGGACTCGATGACGTCCAATCGGATTGGGTGGAATACACTGAATGCTAACAAGCTGTCGAAGTAGGATAGAGGATCGGTGAGCCTGAATTGGAAAGTGTAGTCATCGATTGCCTGGATACTCTCCAACGTGCTCACTTCCCCGGAGGCAAATTCAGCCGCACCTTCGATGCCCATCAAAACATAGGCATAAGCATTCCCCATCTCGGGATCCAACATTCGCAAGACTCCATCCACATAGTGCTGAGCCAGCACCGGTATACCATCGGACCACACTGCATCTTCTCTGAGATAGACCGTATAGATCGTTCCATCGTCATTCACTTCAAAGCCCGTAGCACCCAGCGGTTCAATCGACCCATCCGCAACAAACTTATATGGGGGATCAGTAAGTTGCTCAATAACGCTCGCACACATGACACCACCACACATTGTTGTATCCAGGGTTATTGGATCCTCTTTTAAAGGGAGCTTTAGAGTTGTCTCCGCACTCTTTGAATGCCAGTCTGCTGCCCTAAGTACGCCAAAAGGCGGCAGGATAAAGGTTACGTCGGGATTAATTAGGGTAATCCTCTCGAAGTAGTGCAATGGCAGGACCATCAGCACATCTTCGACGATAATCCGCTCGGCTTGCTGCCATAATTTGGCTCTTTCCTCAAAATTGGTCTCGCGATAAGCACGATATGTAATGTCCTCGAATAATTCGACTTGATCAGGATAGGCCAGCTCCCATAGCGTCTCTTGGAAGTCCGATCCAGGGCCGAAGACGGTATCAACGATATTTCCGGCGTCAGCCCAATCGAGCACCCAGCCCATCCTATACAGGTTATAGGTACAACCTTCGTCTTGCATTTCACTTGCCAGCCTCTGCAATTCTGCTGGTAATTGCTCCATGCCGCTTTGGTCCTGCTGGGCTTGCGATTCCTCTTCCACTGCAGGCTCTTTCATAGGCGGTTCTTCTGTTGTTTGAACCACACAGGCCGTGATGATAACGAAAACTAGCCCGACAAAAAGATAGCGCCCGTATCTCCACCCTTTCATCATGAGCCCTCCTCAAATGAATGAATCCTGACCAGTGATACAGCAACAAATATTTGGCTTCCAGCTTGGGGAAACCTGTGTAAGGGTAAGTGACACAATAAAACCCGACCTCGGATCAGGCACGGGCTTGCGGGGATATGGAGGTAGTTTGTTAAACCAGTGTTAACCGAGGCCTTACCTTGCATTTATAGCCTACTG
>JBFENN010000428.1:0-2463 GCA_041551115.1 Anaerolineales bacterium | reverse complement strand
CGAAACTATCTGCGCCCAAATCTATTACCTGAAAAACGCTCGTTTCTACCAACTCAAGACATCAAGTTATTTTTACTGCACCGTGAGTCAAATCATAGCCAGACCTATTGCTTAGCGGTAATCTTTCTGCTATAGTATGTAAACATAGTAACCACTGATTTATGCTGAAAGCGATATTTTTTGCTTACAGTCTATATTCAAACTGCTGGTCGCCCCGCATCTCGTTTCCAGCTGTCATAAATTTGTTTGTTATATAACTTTATGGGCAGTCACCACACGCAGCCGCAAATAACCGTTTTAGGTTGGGTAAACTCTGCGAAAATGTCTCTGCAGAGGATTTAGATTCGTGCGGGTGCCTTAATCACTGCTGGATGGTTCACAGAATGCACTCAGGAAAACGATCTCGATTTGTTTCCCTTGGGCTGCTACTATCGATATTGCTCCTGCTATGGTATCCGCCATCATCTTGGGGAATGCGCGCGGCTAGCTATTACAATCTCGCGACATCATCCCTCAATCCAGCATTCACAAACCTCAAATATTCCAGTTCCGCTATTGGGATTACCCCCGATGGCAACACTATTCTCTCGGTCAATCCCGATTCCAATTCGCTCTCTTTCATCGACACGACCACACTGGAATTAGTTGAGGAGATAAGTGTTGGGCTAAACCCACGCAGTGTCGCCGTTTCGCCAACGGCTGAGATCGCTACTGTAGCTAATTTTGGATCTGACACCATTTCGGTAATTGATCTTAACCAGCACCAGCAGAGCTCACAGATCGCGGTTGGAGATCGACCAATTGCGGTTGCGTTTTCGCCAGCAGGGGAATACCTAGCTGTCGCTGAATCGGGAGATGACACGGTCCGGATCATCGATTCAATTACGTTAGATACGCTGAAATTGTTCCGCACCCTTGACCGGCCATACAGCCTCGCTTTTTCACCTTCAAGGAATCAACTGCTCGTCAGTCACCTGCTTAGCGGCGTGCTATCCGTTATCACATATCCCCCCTATTCAATACACTTGCCTTTTATTTCAGCCATCAGTTCCAGCCAACGAGGAGATGATTTACCACTGGTCTATAGCGAACCCTCCCTTGAGATAAACTTCATCAAAACCATTATAACTCTGCCGAATGTCGCACCATCACCAGCTATCCTCGTGAACCCGCCTGGTACACGCGCCTATCTGCCACAAACAATGGCCAATGGGTTAGGCCGCAACACCCAGTTTGATACAACTGTTTTTCCCAAGGTTTCAGTGGTTGATCTGACGTCACTCACCAACCTGACCAGCGAGCATATATCACTGCCGGAAGTTGACCAGCCAGTTGGCCTACCCTGGGATGCAGCCTTTGGAAAAACGGGGACTGAGCTTTGGGTTGTTAATTCAGCCTCGAATGATGTGTCCGTTATCGATATCAGCAACCCACAAAGCCCAATACGAGTTGCGAATATCCCGGTTGGAGATAACCCGCGGGGGATTGTGCTCAGCCCAAATGAGCGTATTGGGTTTGTAAACAACACCCTTTCTGGCACCGTTACCGTGCTGGACACGGAAGCATATACAGTCACAAAAACCATCACAACGACCAATATTCCACTCCCACCAGCTCTCTTGCACGGCAAACTACTCTTCCATTCCAGCGCCCAACCCGAACTGGCAAAAGCAAAGTGGATCAGCTGCAACACCTGCCATATTGAAGCTGAACAAGATGGCCGAACCTGGTTGCTGCAGTTCTTAGGCGAAGTCCCCCCGGGTGAAGAACCACTAATCCTCCGCAACACTACTAGCCTGCTGGGGATGGTAGAGACCTATCCATTACGCTGGTCAGCGGAGTGGGATGAATCGGCGGATAGTGAGTTCAGCGTACGCTTCGAGCAGTTCGGCAACGGATTGATCGAGGGGGATATGCATCCGACATTGGGATTACCAAATCAAGGGCGTGCCTATGAGCTGGATTGTTTAGCAACCTATATTGACAGTCTATCAGTGTATGCCAGGGCGCATGAGCTTTCACCCGCCGAACAGCGCGGCCGAGTGTTATTTAACAGCCCAGATACCCAATGCACGGATTGCCACCCTTCACCGCTGTATACCGATCTGCAAGTACATGATGTCGGCACGGCTGCCGGACCCGGTGAATGGTTCGGACCACAAATAGACACACCTTCCTTGCGGTTCCTATTCGACAGCGCGCCATACCTACACGATGGGCGGGCTGCAAATCTTATGGCAGTGCTAACAACCCACAACAGCTCAGATCTACATGGCAATACTACCCATCTTACCGATCAAGAGCTTTCAGAACTTGTATCATTTCTTTTAGCGATACCCTTCATCCAACCTTCTGATTCAACAACTCGTGGAGAGATACAATGAGTAATACCCAGCGCATTTTTGGTTTAGGAGCAACTTTCATTCTAATCACCATAACATTATTCCTGATCTCTCTAGGAAT
>JBFENN010000427.1:0-2468 GCA_041551115.1 Anaerolineales bacterium | reverse complement strand
TTCTGGTCAAAATTGGTGAGTGGTTGGTCAAGATCGGCTATCGTTTACAGTCGCGGTACGACAATCTGGTTGCGACGGGGATACCCTCGACGGCCCCCACGAGTACCAGAGGTCATGCTCCTCCGTGTTGAGCAAGGAAAGGCTGTGGCGTAAATGGCAAGACCCCCGAGTTGTTTCCCGGGGGTCTTGCTGAATAGTAAGCATCTGAGTTGCTGCCAGAGGATACTACCGGCAGTGTTCGCTATAGTAACAGAGCTGCCTTATGGCAGCTCTGTTGTGATGCTTTTGTTTTGATTTATTGGGAAGCTTACTGGAGAGCTTCCAAGGAAGCTGCGATTAAGGCCTTGGTGTACGCTGAGTTGTGAACACCCAAGCTCTTGTCCTCGTTGACGATGTAGATGTAGTTCCACACGGCAGCAGCTTCGGCCTCGGGGAATATACCGACAACGTTTTCATCTTCTTCAGCATCCCACAAACCCTTAGCTACCAGCGCAGCTTTGAGTTCTTCGAGACTCGCGGCGACCTCGGTCTGGGCACCATTGATATCGAAGTCTTCGGCATCAGCATGGCATTCCTGGCAGGCTGCTACGTCCGGCTCAAAGGTGTGGTTGGCACCTTCGCCAACGTGACAGCTCACACAGGTATCTTCAACCATGGTGGCGTGCGCACTGGGGTTGCCTTCAGCACCGACGCCAGCCAAGCCGAGCAGCATTGTGCTCTGCGGACCGTGGTGCGGGCCCCAGTGGGTGCTGCTGATATCCACTTCTCCATCAACCACTTCCATTAGTCGGCGTGGCTGGTGGCAGTTGGCACATAGGTTGCCCTCACCGCCGTCAAAGGTCTCGCCTTCTAAGGCATAGAGCGTTACAGGATCGGTCGTTCGTAGCGCCCAATCGTCAGCGGTGTAAGTAGTGTGGATTAGGTGGCAAGCGCGGCAGTCTGGTCGGCTTGGGTTCGGATCCGCGGACTCAACCGTGTCCGGATTGAAAGTCCCGGTCGCGACCAAGTCCATAAAGCCGCCACCAGAGTGACAGCCAGCGCAAGATGCCCTACCGCCTGCATATGCGGTGGCATGGCCGCTTCCATGCAAGGACTCTTCCCACGAAACCGACTTTCCGACGAGATTTGCTGTGTCGTTGTGGCATTCCGTACAGGTAAGTTCGGCTATCGCGCCGTCCGCACCAGCGGGCCCTTCAGGCCCGGCAGGACCAGCAGGACCTTCGGGTCCGGCAGGACCAGCAGGACCAGCGGCACCAGCAGGACCAGCAGGACCGGCGGGGCCTTCAGCGCCTGCGCAGGCTGCCAGCGCTAACGCAAGCACAACAACGAATATCGCAAGTAACAAATGTCTGTGTTTCATTAACAATCTCCTCTCAATATGGTGTACTTCACTTACGGTAAATTACCATTAATATCGTCCTGATATTCGAGGCACCTCCTTTCTAGTACTGCGTTCTACCCAGATTAACTATGGAAAACCAATATAATGAATGGGGTGTATAACCCTATTCGTTGGACATTATAACCCAATTATTAAGCACAAATTAGTGGCAAATGTCCTTTTTTGACATGACAAATATGCAATATTTCACAAAGTGCTTCTTTGATGCCGGTCGTTCATCCATAGCATTTTCCTATGGGGATGATTGATTCCGACATTATTTGGCTCGAGCACATTTTCTGCCAGCTGGTTGCCAGGCTGAATGAGAACGCCAAGCGGGTGTGTGTCGAGAAGCATCTAGGCTAAAACGCGCTGGGCAGCATTGATGGCGATGTCTACGGCACCCGCTTGGCTCCCTATACAGGCTGTTTCACTCAGCTCAAGGCTGTGGCTGGTCTCTGCGCTCATGTAGCAGCTCCCACCATGCTGAGGCCCTAGTAAACTGCGGAGTTTTGTGGAGACATTGGTAGTGGAGGGAACATCAGTGGTGATTGATACGGCCACCGGTTTTGATGCAGATATCGAGACTTACGTTGAAGATGGGATTTGATATACTTGCCCCGAAGTATGGCTAATGCCAGCACTCATTATTGCTATGGATAATGCTGGCCAAATTCAGGATTCGTTCCTTCGGATCATACCCAAAACAAATCAAATAACCGGCACACCTGATAGCGGCGCAACGGTTTTTCAGCAGGTTTGGGACTTTTGCTCCAACTGCCGCTTTTACCCTGACCAAACTTGGATTTTCGCGCCTGCTACTCGCCGAGCAGAGTAAGGTTGGCTCTTTGGAGGGTTGGATGGTATTTAACATTTTGGTTAGGCTCTACCTAAAATAAGAAAAGGGTCCCGAAGGACCCTTTTCGCTTACTTTGGTAGGTTGATACCCACCTGATATTCTTCACTTACTTGAAGAGTGCCATGATCTGATCAATTACCGTGGCGAGTGTGCTGCTGGGATCCTCGCCGGCCTCGATCAGATAACCACCCTGTTCAGTATGCAGGTTAAAGACCGCCAGCCCACCTG
>JBFENN010000426.1:0-2485 GCA_041551115.1 Anaerolineales bacterium | reverse complement strand
CCTGCCATCAGGAAGAAGAAGGGCATGCCCCAGGTGCCGAAGAACCCGACGAAAAAATTGACGAGAAGGCTGGATTGGTCGTTTTTGATATGCCACGACCACAGGTCATCGAAGGGGTGGACGGCGTGGAATAGAAATACGCCCATAATGGCAATGACTTGCATCCAATCCAGATAGTGAAGCCGGGATGACTTTTCAGCTTGATCTAGATCAGTGTGCGCGGAAGCTGCCGGTGTAGCCATCATATTCCTCCAATTATCCTCAATTCATCACGCAAGTTGCAACCCAGTTGCAGAGTTGTGGCAATTGCTGATTAATACTCGAAAGATCCAAAAGCTGATCAACCTTAGCACATTCCAAGCTGACCACCAACTCGAAGACCCGTATGGTTTGACATTAGTGTATTTTCTAGCGGGAAGTATTCGGTACAGGATGCCATGGTCGGTATTAATGCGCAACCGGTAATTTCTTTAAAGGGAACGCGGAGAGCTGGTGGCGCACGTGTAGCGATATCTTGAGAGGCTTCTCGCAATGAAATTTATTGTTTATGAATCTTTGGTCAGAAGTAATTACGAAAGGGTAGCCGAGAATAAGCCAGGCATTCGACCAGATCCACGTTTTTTGACAGGGGAATCGAAAGCGCCGGCTCTCACCGCGTACCAAAATCACAAGAATTTATGGCATAATTGCCTAAATTTGATTGGGTTTGTATGATAACGCCCTTTCTGAGCCAGCCGATTCATCCTTCCCTCTCTGCATTCGCCAGGTAAAAATGGCAAGCGGATTCCGTGACGCGTTGCTACATCGGATCTGGCGTCGATAAAACTTGGACGTCCAAAGATGAGCGTGAAATGCGTATGAGCCTTCGCACGAAAGTTAGTTTAATGATCCTCATACCCACCGTGGTGATCATGGGCATCTCCAGCGCGATCCACTATCACAGTGAGCAGGAAGATGCGCTTGCCACGATGTCGCTGCTCGCCTCTCAAACCGGAGAAGTCATCGAACGTGCGATCGAGCACGACATGCTTGAATCGGATTTTGACCACATCCAAAGAATATTTGATGACATTGGTGAGGATCCCCGCATCGGCGCTTTGTATCTGCTTGATCTCAACGGCCAGGTGGTATTTTCTCCTGGGCAGGAAAGGGTAGAAGAGGTTCTAAGCAACCAAGCGCTTTCCTGTCAGCCATGTCACACTAGGGTGGTGGGTGAGCGCCCATTAGGGATTGTCACAAGTGTTCAGGATGGTCAGCGCTTCTTCCGCAGCATGCATCCAATTGAGAACCAACCGGCTTGTCATCAATGCCATGACTCTCAGCAGGATATTATCGGGGTTCTCTTGACTGATTTCTCGATTGAACCCATCAACCAAAAGTTGGCGGCCGATTTACGTGGCAACCTGATCTGGTGGGCTGTAACCATCCTGGTCATGATCATCCTGGTGAACTTTGCCATCCGGCGCTGGGTGGTCAACCGAATCGACGATCTGCATTCGGCCATGGAAGGTTTTGGTCGTACCCCCCAACCTCAGGATTTGCCCGAGGTTCCACAAGACGAGATCGGTCGACTCAGTCACACCTTCAACCTCATGGCTAAGAGAATCTCCAGTAGAGATGACGAAAACCAGGCTCTCTCAGAGGCATTAAAACAGCGCATCAACGAACGTGGACAACTGCTGAAAAAGATCATTTCCACCCAGGAGGAGGAGCGGGTAAGGGTTGCGAGGGAGCTGCATGATGAACTCGGTCAAAGTTTGAGCAGCACCGCCCTCCAAATCGAGATGGCGAAGCGTCAACTATCGCCCGAACTCGAGGGACCTATCGTCCACCTGAACCAGGCCAACCAGATC
Organism: Anaerolineales bacterium; assembly: GCA_041551115.1. Classification (GTDB taxonomy): domain Bacteria; phylum Chloroflexota; class Anaerolineae; order Anaerolineales; family UBA4823; genus DAOVXM01. Next base: position 632 of record JBFENN010000426.1, on the reverse strand, counting down.
TTGAAAACGGCTACGGACCAAATGTATGATCTCATCTCTGGTTTGCGACCCTCGGCCCTCGATGATCTTGGTCTCGAAGCGGCCTTTAGATCCTTGGCGAAACTCATGCTGGAGCCAGCTGGGGTTTCTGTCAACATCGATTGCTCTGGTCTGATCGATCGGCTCCCAGGCGAGCTAGAAATCGTGATCTATCGAGTCTTCCAAGAGGCATTCACCAACGTCTTGCGACATGCCCGAGCCACGGAAGTTAGCCTCAAAATCTGGGTGGAGAATGATTATGTGCATGGGGATATCGCGGATAATGGTAAAGGTTTTGACCCGGATCGCCCACCAGAGACCAATGGTCGCTCAAGCGGTCTGGGTCTTGTGGGCATGCGCGAACGTATTGAACAATTTGATGGAGAGTTTAACTTTGTCACCAAGCCCGGAGAAGGCACACGCGTTCACGTTGCCCTTCCTATCGTAGGTGCTCTCGATGAGTGAAGAAATCCGCATCCTGATTGCAGACGACCACACCATATTCCGCTCCGGATTGAAGCTGCTGTTTCCTCAGAACCCGTATTCGAGGTCGTCGGGGAAGCAGAAGACGGCGCCGAGGCGATTGAGCTCGCCAACCAGATGAAGCCCGATGT
>JBFENN010000425.1:0-2495 GCA_041551115.1 Anaerolineales bacterium | reverse complement strand
TGTGTAGATATCGAAGCCCGGATCACCGATATCGACTGCGGTCGAAAGCAGCACCTGCCTGACCTGGTCTGCCGAAAGTAGAGGATTCACGCTCCAGATCAATGAAGCCACCCCGCTGATGTGAGGGGCAGACATTGAAGTGCCTGTTGCGGAGGCAAATTCGTAAGAAGTAGTCCCAAAAGGAACTGTACTGACAATACTTACACCAGGAGCAGTTATATCGACATCTTCCCCATAATTGCTATAAAACCACCTGATATCAGAATTATCCGTTGCTGCTACCCCAATTACATCTTTATATTTTGCTGGATAAAAGACATCTTTATTCTCATTCCCTGCTGAAGAGATCATTAGACATCCTTGGCTGCTTGCGTATCTGACCGCATCTTCTATCGCAATTGAAGGTGTGTTGGAGCCAAAACTCATATTGACAATGCTTGCACCGTTATCAACAGCATAGGATATGGCATTCGCAGCATCATCGAAGTAGCAGGATCCACTTAAATTACATGCCTTGAGCGGCATCAATCTGGCTCCCCAGGATATCCCTGCCACACCAATTCCATTGTCTGTCTCAGCTGCTGCAATCCCCGCTACGTGACTGCCGTGCCAATGGTCATCTTGCGGTGAATTGTCATTATTTACAAAATCCCAGCCATTCATATCGTCAATATATCCATTTCCATCATCATCCACCCCATTGCTAGGTATCTCACCTTTGTTCTGCCAAATTTTGTATGCTAAATCTGGGTGTGTCAGATCTATACCTGTATCAATGATCGCTATCACATTTCCAGTACCAGTAGTGACACTCCATGCATCAGGCATCTCAATCACCCTTAGATTTTCTTGGTATGGAAGAAAATATGGGTCACGTGGCTCTATCCCAGTGATATGCATCTGTCCATTTAGTTCTGCCCACAGAATAGCATCGTCTGCCAAGAGCTGCTCCAATAATGACTGGTCTGAAAGACGATCGCTCTTCAACAACCAGACATCAATTGGCTTGAGATGATTGCTAATATCTACCATATCCTGAGGTATCGCCGACAGGTACACATCACCCGCTTTTGAGTTTTTGAACTTAACTAGGACGCCGTCGCTCTCTCCTAGGCTCTCGACTTGACCATCTTCCAAACCAGGTTCAGCAGAGCTGTTATCATGCGCGAAAACGTCCCCCGGATATGAGTAGATCAACCATATCGAGAAAAAGCCAAAGACAAGCAGGATTCGAAATGATTTGCGGTTATTTGGCATAATGTCCCCAATTTTATCACTCACAGGAAATAACAGGACCCCCGGAGTACCCAGGGGTCCTGAACATACATTACCCGAGCAGATAATGCGTGTGTCTAATGCCGGGTGATGATCGGCATGTAGAGCGCACGCACCTTTCCACTCTTCGTGATCTGGATGTATTCGTCGAAAGCACCCTCGATAACCGATGAACCAACGACGAAACGTGCTCCGATTGTCTCCTCCGGCAGCCAGTTGTCCACTGCATAGTTCACAATGACATCGACTGATTCGTTCGGGTCTATCGCGTTGACAACGACATCTGGTGAGGTTGTCGATAACCAAATGTTGACTTCGTCGCTCCACACCTTCAAATTTGGAGTGATAAGTTCATCAGGAACACCCTCACCCAACACCCATATTGTGTAGTCTTTGCCTTCGCCTAACCGGTACTCTCCAGCCTCCGGTGACCACATGATGTGCTCATCTTCATTTCCAGCGTTCGTTGCTGAGGCGATTACACCACTATCGTCGCTTAAGTAGAGATCGACATTTGAGCCATCTGGGATACCTGTCAGCAAGAAGTGTAAGTTTGCACTGCGGACAGTTGTTGTGAATGTCATCACGACGCTTGCACTGAGTGGGTCCCCAGCGATATCCTGGTTGACGGTTACTGCTTCGTTGAACCATTCTGCCTCTTCGCTTGGTACAGGTGCAGGGGCTGTCGTCCACCACTCCCAGTCCATGTCCACACCATCTGTTGGATCGATTGAATAGCCGTGGAACACAACCAGGTACTGTCCGATATCCGGGTCGCTGACGATGATCTCTTCATCGGATCCAGTGGAATTGCCAGATTCGCTGACCACGTAATCAGTTCCAGCATCGGGAACACCATTCTCATTTACATCGTATACCAAGAATAGATCAGGGTCTTGAGCCGGTTCGGTATACAGGTGTATACCAAGTTCAGTTGTTCCCGCTTGGATTACTTCGATAGGTTCCCAAACATTGTTCGAATCCCATGGATCGTAGCTGCCTCCGGCATCGGGGATATTGACGATGAACGGACCTAATGTTGTTGTTACCAGTGGGCCTGAAAGCGTTGCTGTCAGATCCGGCATCTCCAGGGTCGGGGTGAAATAGTAGCTTATTTCACCGCTGTTCCCATGTGAAGACAGCACATCATCGACTACTTCTCCAACCGAAGGATCTATATCCACCTTCTTCAGGATCGTTCCAACGTCAACGGCTACTCC
>JBFENN010000424.1:0-2501 GCA_041551115.1 Anaerolineales bacterium | reverse complement strand
TCGGTACTGCTGATCGGATTGGTGTTCTCGATGGCTGCCAACGAGAGGTCGCGCGAACTGGGCGTGCTGCGGGCGATGGGCGCCACACGGGCGTTCGTCTTCCGTTCGATGATATCTGAGGCGGGACTGCTAGCACTGGCAGGTGGTGCGTCTGGGATTGCACTGACCGTGTTTGCTGTCTGGTTGTTCCGCAACTTCATCGTCAGCACGCTGGGTATCCCCTTTATGCTGCCGAACTTGGGGAACTTGACGATCACAATCGCGAGCGGCTTGCTGCTGACACTGCTGGCTGTGCTGGTCGCTGCAACACTGCCCGCCTACCGGGTCAGCCATACCGAACCAGCTATTGCCATGCGGGAGTGAGACGAGATGATCAGCCTGCAGCACGTGAGCAAAGAATATGTACTCAGCCAAGAGCAAAAAGTCAGTGCGGTGATTGATGTCAATCTAGAGATCCCGGCGGGTGAATTTGTGATCATCACCGGGCGATCTGGCTCCGGGAAGACGACGCTGCTGAATATAGCATCAGGGCTTGCCAAACCAACCCAAGGGAAAGTATTCATTGCTGGACAGGATTTGTGGGAGCTCTCTGACCGCCAGCAGTCAATGCTGCGCAACCAGAAAATTGGCTTCATTTTCCAATTCCCCAGCCTGCTCCCCACTTTGAGCACGCTTGAGAACGCTGCGCTCCCAACGATTTTCAGTTCGAACCACCAAAGCGATAACCCTACCGAGAGGGCTACCGAGCTTTTAGCACAACTCGGTCTAGGAGATAAGCTGGTTGCTTACCCACGGCAGCTGTCTGCCGGACAACAGCAGCGAGTTGTGATCGCCCGCGCATTGCTCAACCAACCACAGGTGCTGTTAGCCGATGAACCCACAAGCGACTTGGACGAACAAACCGAGATCGAGATCATGGAATTATTTCACCAGATCCACCAGGAGAGCGGCATCACGATCGTCCTGGTGACGCATTCATCTGAGCTGGTACGCTACGGAACCCGCTCTATCAAGATGGCCGGTGGTCATATATTGAATGAGAATTTGTAGTTATTTGGAAACACATAGATGTTGATTGAGGGGAGAATTTATGAAGACCAAATTACATAGGTTTGTCCTTCCGGGCAGCTCGTTTTTCGGCGGCATCATGCTTGTGGCCGTATTGGGCGGCTTCTTTGCCCCGATCCAAAACGACCTGCTGCATGCTATCGGGATGCTGACAATAGACGGGGGTTCGGTCCGGCATCCGGTCCACATGGTGCTGGGTGAGGGTCTTTTTGGACGCTTCACCTTATTTATCACCGGGGTGGCGATACCACCGGCACAGGGCGATATCGCGGTAGAGGTGCACGGCCCGGAAGAGTTGGAATACGCTATCTCCAGCCGCTACCCGCCGTCTATCCCGTTGCTTAACCGCGGCCACGAATGGTTTACTTTTGAAGACGGCGTGCACCGGGATGTCCAGATGGGCGACAGCCTGATCCTGGTTCTGCAGATCAAGCCACCCTCTGAACCAGGTGAATATGAAATCATCCTCAAGGAACCGAATCGAGGTACAGTATTCCTGACCCTGCCGGCGTTTTTCGAAATGCCCGGCGGTGTTGCTGCGGCCGAGGAATCCTGCCACTAATGGGGAGGCGATATGTCACTACTCAGCAGATTCCAACATATTGATCGAAGACAGAAAATACGCTACGGGGTGATGGTGTTAGGAATCCTAGCACTGGCACCGCCAGTTGGTTTCCTAGCGCAAGCCGCTGGCAGTTCGACGATCTGCGGCAACTTGTGCCCGCGCATGGCAATCGGACCAAATTTCGTCCGTGAGGTGTTCATCCGCACTTGGGGTGTTGTGCTGCTGCTTACATGGCTGGGGATCACTCTCTTTGCCGGCCGCTGGGTCTGCAGCCACTTCTGTCCGGTGGGTGGTTTGACTGAATTCGGCAGTAAACTGGTCCCCAAACGCTTCCGGGTAGATTACACCCGCAAGGTGGACGCGCCGCTGTTCCGCTACGGCTTTTTGGCGGCCTACCTCGCCCTACCGATAGCCGGGATGGCCAGCATCTGCTGCTCGTATTGCACCTTCAGCACGATACCCGAGTTCTTCGGAGCGTTGTTCAACCCGCGCCAGTGGTCGATGGCGCTGACAGGCAGCCGGATGCTGACATTTATTCTTTTTGGCATCGTCTTGGGGGCTTTCGCTCGCGATGGTCGCGGCCACTGTCATCTGGCCTGCCCGATAGGTGCAGTTGATTCGATCATCAACGTGATAGGAGCCAAGCTGCCGTTTGCCTTACGCACCCGCATCGACCTCAGCAACTGCAAAGCCTGTGGTATCTGCGCGAAGGATTGCCCGGCAGCAGCTATCCGGGTTGACCGCAGTGTCGAAGTGTATGCGAAGATCGATCACCGGCGCTGCTACAACTGCCGGACTTGTGAAGCATCCTGCCCGCGCGGGGCCATCGCCATCGGCCGGCCGCACAAAGTGAAAGGTGAAGGATATG
>JBFENN010000423.1:0-2502 GCA_041551115.1 Anaerolineales bacterium | reverse complement strand
ACGTTCTACAAACTTGAGACGAGTTCGTTCGACTGTGGAGCGACCAACATCAAGCGCTTCTGCTATGCGTTCATCACTCCAACCTTCGTCAGCTTTGAGCAAGATTTGGATGCGCTTTACTTTGCGGACACCCATTTCACCGCCTCGTAATCTGCCTTCCAGATCAGTGCGTTCTTCAGTTGCTAAATCTACAATGTACTTCTTCTTCATTCCGCTATCTCCTGTTTTTGGAGATAGCATATCCGCTCATTTAAAATACGTCAATCTACGCATGACATACTACTAGTTTACCTTTATTTTCAAATCGAATTATGCTTAAGACTCAATCGCCCATTCTCCGTAATCGGCACGATATGGTGGATGATAATGACGTCATCTTCGACGACAATGTGATCAACCAGTAAACGGATCACATCTCTCTTGACCTCTTCAGAAGGGTTTTCCAGGGTTTCAAGCATACGCTGACTGAAGTCCGCAAATTCTTGAACGGATTGTAAACGATTTTGATTCTGCTGCTGGGCTTCCTGTGCATCAGCCAGCAAGGATTGCAATTGAGCCTGCTCTTGCTCCAGAGCTAGCTTGCGTTGGGACAGTTCATCTTTGTCCAGCAAACCATCCTGATACGCATCCAGGATGCGCTGCCACTGATGCTCCAATTGTCGGCTGCGATGGTGGAGCCGTTTGGTTTCCCGTTGGTTGGGGGTTTCGGTGGTATTCAGATCCGCCCAGGCTTGTGCTAAGCGATCCGGCTCCCAGAGCAATTTGGCAACCGCCTGCCAGACTGCGTGTTCGGCGTCTGCGGCATTGACCGTGCAGGTATGCTGGGGCACATCGGGCAAACGATGTTTGCCCCCGCGTTCACAGCGATAATAGGTGTAGGGGTGCTTATGGCGAGATTTGCCGATCATCAACCCATTACAAACACCACAAACCAGCAGGCCGCGCAGCAGATAGAACTGCTTGTGATTATTGCGCTGGGAAAAACGTTTGTTGTGCATACGTTGTTTCTGGGCTCTTTGCCAGACTTCTTGGGTGAGGATCGCAGGGGTGTCCACGGCAATCCATTCTGCGCGGGGACGTAAGACGCTATCGGGTGTCACCAGACGTCCCCGGCCTTGTTTCTTGCGTCGCCCGACCGTTTCCGGGCGAGTGCGGTATCGATTATAGTACGCTTTTCCAGCATAGGCAGGCTGATCCAGGATCACACTGATGCGTCCCGCTCCCCAGCGTCCACCCTTACGGCGTACAGGCACGCCCTTTTTGTTGAGCTGAGTGGCAATCTTTTTCAAAGACCAACCCGATTCCGTGTACCAGGCAAAGATTTGCTGCACGACCGCAGCTTCCTGGGTATCAATTTCCCATCGTCCCCCATTAGTTTCGCTCACCGGAATGTATCGATAGCCAAAAGGAGCCGGATGAAAACAACGTCCCCCCAGGCGAATGCGATGCAGACGGCCCCGCCGCATGCGCTCCCGCATGACAGCGCGCTCATATTCGGCAAATAGTCCCTGCACCCCTAACAACAGCCGATTATGGGGTGTATCTTCCAGATCGGGTTGATGTATGAACTGGACTTCTACTCCCCAACGCTGGAACTCCTCCAGCAGCAAACACTGATGCACATACTGTCGAGCTAAACGATCCGGACTGAGACACAGCAGCAAGTCGATCCCACCCTCGTAGGCGAGATCTCGCAGACGGTCCAAGGCCGGTCTGGCCAAACACCCCCCACTGACTCCCTGATCGAGAAAGATCGATTCCGCATTGAGCTGATAGCCTTGCTCTAGGGCATAGCTTTCCAGCTCAGCAACCTGGCTCTCGATCGTCCCGGCTTGTTCCTGGCGTTCCGTCGATACTCGGGCATACAGGGCCACTTTCTTTTCCATCTTCGCACCTCTCTCTTTTCTCTTCCGGCTGCCAGCTCGCCTGCCACAGCCGATGGTAGACTCGCCGGAGACGATCTTCACCTTCCCGATGCGCTTGCGCAACCAGCCGAATTTCTCTCGCTTTCTTTGACCGTCTAGCCATTACTGCCTCCTGTCCTTCTTCCCCTTCTATCTTATTCTCAGGAGGCGGCCCGTTGCCAAATATCTACTTCTTCTTCGGCCCAGTTTTGTGCTTCGGTATGCTTATGCGGTTTGTAAAGGTCAGAGAGGTGTTTTGTGCGATTGAGTCTTGAGCGTTAACATAGACACAAACCGCTCTACCGGAATGGTGAGCGGTTCGTTTTTTGCCTGTGGACCCAGAGGGATTCGAACCAACGACCACAGGATCTGAACTTCTATTCTTAGTTGGATCAATTAGCTTGAGTGGTAAAGACCCAAGGGGAATCGAACCGGTTTATGCAAAAAATATGCTAAAGATTGAGTCCTAAATTTTGTAATTTCCCCAATTTACCTTTATTTTCAAACCGAATCATATCCAGAAACCACTCAACATTATCTGTTGGCGGTCTTATTGAGTCAGGTGCCCCTAAGCGGATCTGTTCCGAACCGCACCCTT
>JBFENN010000422.1:0-2525 GCA_041551115.1 Anaerolineales bacterium | reverse complement strand
TAGCCTGGGCTGCAATACTGGGTGCATTGACATTTGCAATATTCGGTTTTAGACCGTTGACCTTATTCGGCTATACCCTGGGAGCCACGTTTACTTTGGTAGCAATTGTAGTCATCATTGGACTAAGCAGCGCGGGGGCGGTTGTCAGCGGACAGATTGCGCTGCCAACACCAATCCCATCGCTGACGCCGACAATCACTCCCTCTGTTACGATCACACCTACACAAGTACCACCTACAACAACCCTAACACCCACACTCACGCGAACAATCACACCAACCGCTTCCCAAACGATTACTCCAACCCCAACACCGATGTACGCATTAATTTTGACCGCGGATGGGAATGGCGCTGTCCTGCGGGACGAACCGGGCGGTACTGTATTAAAAAGTTATTTCGATGGAACGCTGCTGCAAGTTCTACCGAGTACAATCACTTTCGATGGTATGGTTTGGGTAAATGTTATCGCGCCAGATGGCATTGCAGGCTGGATCATGCAGCGCTTATTAGCTACTGCCACACCTGCACCAAATTGGTAGCCTTACAACAACCCCCCAACCTCGTGCGATCATTTCACACTAATCTGGTAAATCCTGGCTCCCAAATGCTTCCGGCAGCAAATCGCATACTCGCTTTTCTTTAATCAACTGACCCTGCTCGTTGGCAATTAGCACCAGCGTGTTCAGTCCAAATTCTGCCAGCACCTGCCGGCAGGAACCGCATGGAGAACCGCCATTACTGGTTACAACAGCAATCGCTTCAAACTCCACATCCCCATCAAAGACAGCTTTAAACACTGCAACCCGCTCAGCGCATATTGTTAGTGGATAAACCGCATTTTCAATATTGCTGCCGGAATAGCACGCTCCTTGCTTGGACAACAGCGCTGCACCCACTTTATAATCAGAATAAGGTGCATAAGCTTTTTCCCGTGCTTGAACAGCTGTATTGATCAATTCCTGTTTTGTCTCTTCTGTGATCATCCTTCCTCAACCTTTTGCGGTGTTTCAGCCTGTAATCCCAGCACACGGACTTTTCTTATTCGCCGTCCAATGACTTGTTCGACTGTGAGCTGCATGTTATCAACCTCAACACTCTCTCCGGCTGTTGGAACCCGACCTAGGCGACTATAAATGTACCCACCCAGGGTATCAGCATCCTCCTTCGGGAGCTCGGCATGGACAATTTCATTGAAGTCATCCAAATCCACCCGTCCCAGGAAAATAAACTCGTTTGTTGATAACTCTTCATATGGCGACTCTTCTGCATCATCATACTCATCCTGTATTTCCCCAAGGATCTCCTCAACGATATCTTCCAGCGTAACCACGCCTGCAACCCCACCATATTCGTCCACAACGATCGCCATGTGGACCCGCTGCCCTTGTAGTTCAGTCAGCAGTTCATCAACCTTTTTCGCCTCAGGGACGAAATAAGCCGGCCGTAGCAGCTCGCGCAGCGATTCGATTTTATTCCCCTCCCGCCAGACTGTCAGTAAGTCCTTTGCGTAGAGCAATCCTAAGATATTGTCCACCGTTTCCACGTACACCGGCACGCGCGAGTAACCGCTCTTGATCAAGGCATCAATTGCTTCGGCTAATTCTGTCTCCACATCAAGAGCCAGCACATCAATTCTGGGAATCATGATCTCACGCGCCAGGCGGTTGCCCAAATCGAAAATCGAGTAAATCATCATTTGTTCTTCTGGTTCAAATAACCCCTCTTGCTGCCCCGCGTTCACCATGACCTTGAGGTCGTCTTCTGTAATAGCCAATGGCCCTGTTGTTTCCGGCGTAGTCTCAACTTCTCCCGATGACATCAGGGGCAGGAAGACAAAGGGAGTGAGCAGGAACATTAAGGCACGTGTAAATGGGGTCATACGAAATGCCCAGGATAATGGCTCTTTTATCACATTGACACTTACAACCCACTCCAACCAAAAGACCAGAAATGCTGTCAGAAGCAATATACCGACCACCAACCACACAGATGGCGTTTGAGTAAGGGTATACAGGTATATCAATATCAAACCTGCAATGAGGAAACGCCAGATCAGGCGTGCTAAATTCAGACTGGCTTGCAAACGGGTCAGATTTTGTACGAGATGTAAAGTTGGCTGAATCATCTCCTCACCGGTTTCGCGCTGCGCTAACAAACGCGCCAGACTCGTGTGAAGCAAGCCCACCCGGGCCGCGACGGTTGCCAAATCTAACCCCAGGAGTACCAGGAACCCAATCAGTATGATCCAAAAATTATTCACTTTTCTGCAGCCTTTTTATTGAACGTGCTGGTGTACCAACAGCTAATGTATGATCTGGGACATCGCGTGTGACCACTGCCCCTGCACCAGTGCGCGCTCCTTCGCCAACTTTAACCGGAGCGACCAGCATCGTGTCGCTCCCGATGAATGCACCCGCACCGATTTCGGTTGGATGCTTCTGTTCACCATCATAATTGCAGGTAATTGTTCCAGCTCCGATATTGACTTCGGCCCCGGTTGTCGTATCACCAATATAAGAGAAATG
>JBFENN010000421.1:0-2526 GCA_041551115.1 Anaerolineales bacterium | reverse complement strand
GTAATCAATTGTTCCTATAGAGCCATCTGGGAAGGTGAGAAATAATTGGACGTTATCATCCCTGAAGCGTCCATCATTGGGCAAAGCATTGGCTGAAATAGATGAGGGTGGTTCACCAACCAGAAAAGTCAGGAAATCGATGAAATGGCAGCCTTCGCCAATTATCCGCCCACCACCTTGCTCCGGATCGTGCAACCAATGGGTGAGCGGTATGATACCAGCATTGATGCGGTAATGGGCAACGAGAGGCTCATGATTTTTGCCAATGAATTTCTTCAGTTGTTGGGCAAATGGCGCGTAGCGGCGGTTGAATCCCACGGTCAGAAGTGGTTTCGCAATATCCTCTTTAAGACTCTCGTTGTCTGGCTCAGCACCTGCAGAAGAGCTTAATGCCTGGATGATTTGATCTAAATCTTGGGAATTGATCGCTAAGGGCTTCTCACAAAAAACATGTTTGCCTGCCTGCAAAGCTGCTAGGACTTGTTGCGCGTGCAGATTATGGCGAGTGAGTACGGCGATTGTATTGATCGAGGCATCGTTCAAGATTTGATTTTCATCACTAGTGGCATAACCGATTCCAAAGCGATTGGCTGCAGTCTGTGCTGATAATCCAGAGCCCGAAGCTATCCCAACCAGCTCAATGTCGTCAAATTTGCGCAATACCGGCAACATGACCGCAGTTGCGAAATTTCCTGCCCCTAATATGCCAAGTTTGATCGTGTCTGTTTGGGAAGCGGGAGCAGGAGATGGTGGGCTGAACGTTTTAGTCTCAATTTGATATGATTCATCACCAGGTCGGCTATCCCTAGAATCATATGTGAGTATGATCCCTAAGGATGGCTGCTTCTTCACATTGGTGATCAATTTATAAGCTTGAAGTGCCTTTTCGATTGGGAAGCGGTGGGATATCAAAGGATGGACATCCACTCGTCCCGAGGACAGCAGGTCTATAAAAGCTTCCAGATTGCGTCCTTCTGTCCAACGAACATAGCCGATTGGATAATCCTGGCCACCTTCTTCATATGCCGGGTCATAACGACCCGGGCCATAGGAACGAGAATTGATAAAAGAGAGCTCTTTTTCGTAGTAAATTTTACGCGGGATTTCTAGGCCAACTGCGCCAACCGCAACCACACGAGCTCGATCACGGGCGAAAGCCCCGGCTAGCTCAACTGGATCAGAGGAAGGAGTATCGGCGCAGATCAATACGGAATCGCAGCCGCGTCCGCGAGAAATCCTCTGGGCTGCAGATTCAGCATCTTCTCGTAATACAGCTTGCTCCGCACCCATACTCTCCGCCAGCTTAACCCGTTGCGGGTCCAGGTCGATCGCTAGTACAGAGCAGCCAGCGGCATTCGCTATAGCGACCGCCAATAAGCCCAAGACCCCCAGGCCGATTACAGCGACCTGCTCACCGATGCCCGGATTCGCAAGACGGAATCCATGCAAAGCGATAGCACCCAAAGTGGAAAATGCGCCAGATTCGAAATCTACATCATCGGGCAAGACAGCCATCAAGTTCTGAGGTACCAGCGCGTATTCGGCATGTACCGCATAGCCGCCTCCTGCGCAGGCAACGCGCTGTCCGACCGTAAAGTTCTGCAGCCCAGGTCCAAGTTCGGAGATCGTACCTGCGGAAGAGTAACCCAGTGGTAGGGGATCCTCGAGGCGGTTAAATGCCGATTCAAGCGTTGTCAGCACACCTTCCCGGCGGGCTTTATCGATCACCTGCCGGGCAAGGTCGGGTCGTGAACGAGCTTTTCCCAGCAGGGATTTCCCGGCAAAATCGAGCACCATGCGTTCTGTTCCAGCCGATACCAGCGAAGCTGCGGTCATGATCAAAGCAGTACCTGGTTTGGGTTGTGGGATGGGCACCTCAACTATCTCGGTTTCCCCGGTACGCAGGTTTTGCAAGAGCTGTTTCATAGTTTAGGAGGGTAATGTGATAAGGATATTTTATCCCAACCAGTATACCGCAACTTGAATGCGAAGCGGGACGAAGAATACATTTTAGAAAATTTGTTCAGATGATATAATTTCTCAGTTTTTTAGGATCTTAACCAAGGAGATCAACTTGATGGATATTCGTTTGCTCAATTTTGCCAAGATTTTAATCGATCATTCCACGCATGTAGGTTCTGGAGATAGGGTGGCGATCACGACAACGACCACAGCTGAACCTCTGGTGCGAGCACTATACGCTCTGGTTCTGGATAGAGGTGGTCACCCGCATGTATTGTTTGACTTAGATGGGCAGGATGAACTGCTCTTTTCCCATGCCAGAGAGGACCAGTTGGATTTTGTACCCCTGTTTCACAAGATAGCTTTTGAAGAATTTGACGTGCTTATCAAAATCCGGGCTGAAACCAACACGCGCGGCCTAGCTTCGGTCGATCCGCAACGCCAGGCGCGCCGGCAGAAGGCCATGTTTTCCTTGATCCAGGCGCAGTTGGAGAGGGGTGCGGACAAGACTTTGCGCTGGGTTAGCACGCTCTACCCGACAAACGCCTACGCGATGGAATCCGG
>JBFENN010000420.1:0-2539 GCA_041551115.1 Anaerolineales bacterium | reverse complement strand
CGATTCTTCCAGAGCCTGGCGGTCCAGAACCAACAACCGCTGTTCTTCCAGATCATCAGCTTCGCGCGGCTGGACTTGTCGAGCAGAAAGTGCCAGGTATAAGTGGGCTGTGCCGACTCCACGGTTTGCATCTACAAGATACTCACCCAGTTTTACCCATTGATCTGAGATATACCCGGTCTCTTCCAGCAGTTCCCGTTTTGCTGCGGCGAACGGATCTTCACCGGGCGCGAGGTAGCCGCCAATTGGTGCCATTGTCTGCCCACCGACAGCATATTTATACTGATGAAAAACAATGAATTTCCCAGCAAGATCCTGAACCAAGACATCGACGTAATCCGGCGTAATGACGATAGGCCAATCAGAGATGATCTCCCCACTTGGCAGCTGCACGGTGTGATTCTCAACGGATAAGAAGGTACTGTGGTCCAGTACTTTCTGCCGCGCTAGGCATTGCCAGGTTTCCATAAATAATTGTTCCCTACTTCGTTGGGTTTGGATTCCAAGTGATTAATTATATATTGAAACGGGCATTAATAGCTACTGCCCTGAGCTCGCCCACCTCGAAGGAACACCATAAGCATCATGCAGGCCGGACAAACTCATAGTACTCCCATTCTTGGACTACTTGGCGAGATACTTGGCAGTATCCGTTCTCCTGCAAATAATTGAAGATATGTTTATGATCTCCTCGTTCCCCAGTCCCAAGCGGGAACCACGATCTTGATGTTGGATCATCCTGATTTGAAAATCGTAAATCCATGACCACCCAATATGGGCTTTCACGGACCGAGTGCCATAATTCCACCCGACAATGCGTCCAATTTGGCTTGATGCGTATACTCTGGATATTTTCAATACCAATATTGCTTTTAGAACTCATTTAGATTGCTTCTCTTTCTTTGCAATGACATAGATAAGCTAGCTTTCATTTTGCCAGGAAATTTCCAGCTTTTTCCCAGTATACATCATATGGAGGTCAAGAAACAAAATACAAGACATGGCGCTAGCCCTTAGCGCCATGTCTTAATTGCTGAAATGATCTGCTAGCTGCTATTTAAATTTATTCCATCTGCTCGCTGATGGCGGTTTCTTCATCTGTATTCTCATCCGCCTGCTCTTGGTCACTTTCTGCTTTGTCATCTGCAGCACTATCTTCGAGTTCAGCAGGCTCACTATCTTCGAGTTCGGCAGGCTCATCCTCTTCTTTTTCGTCTAGCTCTTCATCATCATCCCATTCTTCGTAATCGTACTCATCCTCTTCAGCCCAGATCAGAGAAATCAAGCCAACAAGCAAGATCCCCAAACTAGTGTACATCAAATATGCATCCGGTATCCTGAAGAAGAAGCGCTCAAAGACCGTCATAACAGTTGGATGAGAAAGATATTCTCCGACCTGCTCCTCCAATACCAGTAGAACGATCAAGAATAGCGGCGCCAATAAACCAAAAATGAAATATAAAAGCGAGATCAGGTTGCTGCGCGGATACTGAAAAACCATCAACCAGAATAAGACCAGGATCATGCTGATTGTCAGCAGCATCGCTCCAAGAGATGCAAACATCACCGGTGCAATTTGTCCCGAGCTTGAACCACTGATACGGAGTTCAACGATATACCAGTCCAACCCGTATGCAACCAGCAGACTGCCTAACATGGCCAAAAATGCAATTAACTTCTTCATTATGTCCTCCCCCGCAACGCAGCGGGTTTATTAAAGTATAAAGATTTCACGGCGTTCGTTACCGATCAGGAACTCAGTATGTACTAGCCCCAAACTGTGCCGTCCATTATTGTACTGCATAGCATAAACTGGAATGCCAAATTATGCAAGTCAAGCGCACATGGATGTCAAGCCATACTGCCGCTCATGTCCAGGTTGGGTGCTTTGAACGAACCCGAGACCACAGCTCTTTTATCCATACAAAGCCGGTTGATCTGATGGCTATCGAGCTGCGGCTCGATATTTGTGAGACCGCATGTCTCCTGGTAAAAATGATAATTGCGTAATGGCCATGCTTGAGCCCCTAAAGTATGACTCTACGTCTAGGCATCATCAGTAGATACTATCATCATGATCCGTGCGAGATCAGGGAGATCGGATTCGCCAGCATGCACCAACTGGATCTTGTGCTGCGGCGAGTCACCATCCCGCGTGATCCAAACAAAGGACAGCAGACATAAAAAACATACCGCCTTACCAATAGAGGCTTCAACCTACTGCCCATTGACAAAAGTGAAATATGGAGTAAAATACTCATATGGTCATCATATGACATGATGTGTATTAGCTTTGGAGCCGTATATGAACAGTATCAAACAGATAACCAGCACCTATTACCTGATTACTTTCTTGTTCTGGCTCGCGGTGGCATTTCCAATCGCAGTCATCATATTGCTACTGCAAGCTCGTGGTATGTCGTTATTTCAAATCGGACTGACAACCGGTTTGTATTCCCTTGTGATCGTGCTGCTGGAAGTACCGACCGGGGGTTTGGCAGATGCGATCGGTCGCAAACGAGTCAGCATCCTTGCGTAT
>JBFENN010000419.1:0-2545 GCA_041551115.1 Anaerolineales bacterium | reverse complement strand
TTAAGCAGGTCACTGCTTCGTGATTCATCTCACAAGATATTGTAATTCTTCCTAAGATGGAGATTGCCACGCCTCGGGGAAAGAACCCGAGGCTACCAATGACATCACGGTGGGGGAGGAAATGACAGTCAGGTGGGAGGCAGGTCGGATGCTCTCACTGTCATCCTGAACCCCCGAAGGGGGTGAAGGATCCCTGAGGGGATGGTGGTTAGCGCCGCGCTGCAGGGATTCCTCGCTGCGCATCGGAATGACAACAGCTGTCATTTCTTTCTGAGCGGCGCCGCGCGCAGTGGAGACACTACCAAGAAACTTAACAACTGAATAATTCATGTAACACCAACAGGCTCGAGCCGCATACCAAGCTTAGAAGCTCTGCGTTGAAGATTACGAATTGTTCGAAGGCGATATTGCTCTTCGTAGTAATTCGCACCTGGATCGTGATAAGGTTGCCGATTCTTGAGCATGGTGTAAACGATGCGTGCAAGCTTATGGGCAGTAGCCGTAACGGCTATTGGAGCACCATGTTTAGCGCGAATGCGCCGGAAAAAGGCACCCAGGGCACAATCACTGCGAGCCAGACTTTGGGCAGCTACTCTGAAGGCCGTATTGGCTCGATTTTGAGAAGGCAGAGTACCTCGTTGTTTTACCTTTCCACCAGTGATTTTATTGTTCGGGGAAAGACGGAGCCAGGAAGCAAAATGCTTGGCGGTAGGCCAAGGGCTCATGTCCGTTCCGATTTCGCTGAGAATAATTTGGACCGTCATCGCTTTGAGACCATCTACTTGGGTAAGATCAACCCCTACCATGCGATACAAAGACTGTGCGAGATCAAAGTGCGGTTGATTTTTGCGCCTTTTCCCTTTGCGAGGACTAGGCGGTGGTGTACCGGGTTCGTCGGGAAAGTCGAATTCCTGGTACAGTGCTTCTAATTCTGTATCACAATCTCCCACCTGATGGTCGTAGAAGTCATAGAGTTCCAGCGCTTGCTTCAGCGCAAACAACTGTTCTCGCTTATAGTAGCCTTCCAGCGATTTGGCGATCTCCTCTTGGCTCTTGGCACAATTGCTGTGTCGAAAACTGGCCAAAACTTCTGGATTGCGTTCGCCAGCCACAATAGCTCGAATGATTTTCATCCCAGTCGCACCCGTGATATCGCTAAGCACATTGGTCAGGCGAACGTTCATCACTGTTAGCGCCTTTTGCATATGCTGAATGTGTGCAGATCGGTATTTGGTCAGCATATCTCGGTGACGCACCAGGCTTCGAATAGCACAAATTTGTTCTGGTGGTCGGAAAGAGGGTTGCAGCAATCCATAGGTGTGTAATTGTTGAATCCATTGGCAATCCAAAACATCACTTTTGCGACCACTGACATTCTTGATATGGCGTGCATTCACCAAATACACTTCAAAACCTCTACTTTCTAGAATTTCGAAGAGTGGTATCCAGTACACTCCAGTCGCTTCCATCGCTACGGTCTCAATGTCACAGTCGCCTAACCAATCCGCTAACCGACGCAAGTCTGCTGTGAAGGTTGGAAATGATCTCACACTCTCATCATCTCGACCTTTGGGAACCGCAGCATACACTTCTTCTGCACCGATGTCCATCCCGGCGGCATTCAGGTTGATTTGTTCTAAGGCATCCAAGTCCTTTGCCTTTTTCTGGCGCTTGCTCCTTTTCTTGCTCATCAGATCAGCCTCCTCGTGTTATATGGATTATGTTCTGATGTCCAGACCCGGTTATCTGTCTTCTTAGGTATGCTACCAAACGGGGTCCTTGCGGCCACCAATGTATAAGCCACCAATAACCGGAACCATACTACTAAACGGGTTCTTTGACACCATGGCGCAGACGGTCTTAGCTGTCTGAACATCTACCCTATCTTACCCGAGACTGTGCTGTTTCTTTCTCTTTGAGCAGCGCGCCGCGCGGTGGAGTTACTACTAAGAAACTGCTGTACCTGAGGGGTCTTTAACCCATCGATTTTCAAGCCATTGGGGAGATCGCCACAGGCTACAGTACTGGTAAAAAGCACTGTTTACGCGGTAAGGAACGTGCGCTTGTTGAAGATTTAACCTGTGAAGACCGCCTACGCGATGACCATTCCCTTGATGGGTTTCTGCCTTTTTGAGCGGTGTTTAAGGGTGTGATGTCACTCGAAATGACAGCTTAACTCGTTTCGATCAATCCCCTCTGCCGGGTGGGTTAACGGTCTGGAAGATCTCAGTTTGGCGGTCGAAAATATAACGGCGCAGCAAAGCCTGATCTTCCAAGACTGGAAAGATTTGCAGCCCAATTAAAGTTTTGTTGTCTTCGATTGGGTTGGCATAAATAATTTTACCTGGGAGATTGAAAATATGATGTGGTTCGATTGGGTTGAGTTGAAGAGCAAAGAGCAGGCGGGTTGAACTGCCTGGTCGAAGGGAATCCCTATGAGCAGGGGATAAATCATTGATAAGGATCGATATGCCATCATTAGAGAGATCATGAACGATCCCTTCGAACTGGTCGCCATCTTCGATATGGATGCGGATGCTCAATG
>JBFENN010000418.1:0-2555 GCA_041551115.1 Anaerolineales bacterium | reverse complement strand
GGCCGGTGCAGCTTGGCCATCGCTCAGCGTGTAGGTGTAATCCAATTCGCTTGCCAGGATCTGCAGCGCGGCGATCTCTAGGTCCGGTGGCACCAAGATAAACTTGGGAGCCGTCAAAGCACCCAACCGCTCAGCTGAGTTAACCTCGGTTTGCTTGCGCATTGCTGTTCTGGCAGTGTTGTAAGTGGAAACGGAGAGTCCAGACGAGCCAAGGTTGCCAGGGGATGAATGGAAAAGAGCCAGGGAGTCCGACATGGTAGGACCAACACCGCTGTTTGAAGTGAAGATATTGGAGATTGCCTTGGAGAGTGTCAGCCAGGCTGCTTGTGCTAGTGCCCTGGGCGCAGCCCGCAGCTTCCGGGTATCATCCTTGTCGATCGCTTCCAATGTCAAGCCCAGGTAACCGCCTTTCTTGATAAAGTCCGCTGTTTCGGTCTGGTCATCCCAGGTCAATTCAGTGTAAGCTGCTCCCTCGTTCACCGTTGGCAGTTCACCAACACCGCCGAGAGTGATCCACTTCACTTGCTGCAGGTTATCGAATTCCTCCACGCTGGAGATACCTTCCCACCAGCGCGGGTACTGCTGAAATTCGTTTACCACGCGTTTGTTGAGTGCATTTGCCACCAGCCCCGCCATGGTCGCACAAGTGACGTTGGCAAACTGGATCCGCTCCGGCTGGAAGATACCGGTCATCTCGTAATCCCCAGAGAGCAGATAATACAGTTCGCGAATACCAGAGAGTGGCTTGACGCCATCCTTCGGCCTTGCGCCGGTCATCATCGCTTCAAGAGCCAGCTCGATGCGCTCGATCGGCGTGATCCCCATGGTGATGTTAGCCGAACGGGGGGGCGTGCTGCCCAGCTGGATGACTTCATTCTCTTTGAGTGCTGCCAGGTATTCTCGTTCCGCGTCGATCGCAGCCCTAACTTCTGCCGGCGTAACATAAGTGTCCGCGTTCAACTTGTCCTTGCTCACCTGGGGTAAATCGCTTTGAGCAATCATCAGCGTTGCAGCTGTGCTGCTCAGCGATTCAAGCCAGCCTTCCGCTTCATTAGATGGACTTTCGGGAGTTGTGGCTTCTACTTCATATACTGCTTTTTCTTCTGACATTGTAAATTCACCTCCAACCTTAGATACCCTTGGCCGCGACGCGGACAGTGCTTCTAATACGCGCCCATCGGCTGCCGGCTGAAAAACCAAGTCCACTGATTCAATATGTTTAATGCCTGTGATTCGTCTGGGATCCGTGAACTTTTCCCTTTTTTCCCATATCGGCCAGAACACCAGCGATAACCCCACGTTGGGAGCATCCTCGCCATCTTCGAGGATCTCATCAACCAGGTTCGCTACCGGTTCGGCTTCTGAATAGAATTTGATCACCCCATTTACCGCTTTCTTTTCTTCGTCGTATGCTGTTTTCCGCGTGACACCTGCCAGGTTTTTCAGTGACGGATTTGCAAACCAATCCGCATGATCCACGAATACCGCCAGGTTTTCAAACTTGTTTGCGGTCCACGCGTCCAAAAGTGCATACTCCGTTAATTCGATATCGCTTTCCTCACCGCCAGCCATGAGAATATTGCCGGCCTTCACAAACCGGCAGTAGAACTCACGCCTGCCCTTGTTCTGCAGCTTGACGACATTGCCCAGATCCACGCTTAGGATCTCGGCCATATGATTTTTAACCATCGTCATTGTCATTATCTACCTCCTCGTTTGCCGGCTCGGCCGGCTTCGGCTGCGCCTCAGCCTCTTTCAAAATCGTCTGCAATACATCGTCGTTCTGTGGTTCGCCAGCGAATTTAAAGATCATCCGTAATAAGAGCTTAGCTAGTGTGGGCTGCTCAGCAATAATTAGATTCTCGTTTAGGACCTTGAAGGTTTCGGCCAGATCTCGGCTTGCTTTGGCCAAGGCTTCATTGTCTGTTCGAGATACATCTGGTGCTGCGGTTAGGAATAGTAGATCGTAATCAGCATCTTTTATCTTTCTCGCCTTGCCCTTTTCCACCGCCCTTTGGTAAGCATTGTAAATAATGTCCTGCAGCATATAGGTGAAGTATTGTTGTCTCCGGAGTAAATGTCTTTCTGTGGGGGCTTGCATCGCCGTGGCCGTAGCCAGGTTAGCATCTCCGCTCTCCCCCCGCCAGTGCGGGGGATAGCCTGAGCCGGCATCCACCATCTGCCTCACCGCCTGCAGATCGTGGCTGGCATCGCTCGCCCTCAGCAGCGGGGAAGCTGCTTCCCAGTTTTCCGATTCATCCTTCACGATGATACTTCCCGCGTCCGGAGGCTGGCGGTATTGCTCCATCTTCGCCTTTACCTTGTTGGCCGGCACAGTAACAACCCACAAGAAGGACCGCACCGCCCACGACCACCTCGGCCTCTGTCTCGTGGCGCGTCCGTTCTGCGACGGCATGCGGACCTGGAACAAGCAGGTCAACGGCCAGCTTGACGACGAAGGTGCAGGAAGCACGCCGAACTACGACATAAGGAATCCCATCCCTGGGAACTACGACCTCGAGGACATGGCCTTCGAACAGTACTCGGTCATGCTT
>JBFENN010000417.1:0-2560 GCA_041551115.1 Anaerolineales bacterium | reverse complement strand
GTCTAAATAAGTATCAATTATCTGGCGCCAAACCCCTTCGCCGTTTATCGGTATCATCGGCAGCTCAAACGGTAATGCCTCCCAATATGCATTTAAAATCACATAAAAAAGCTCTAACCGCCCCCGTACTGAGAAGGCAATACTATGCGAATCCAACCCTAGATCCGGCTTGTTGAGCGCTATTCCGTGCCACTGAATCTGTGCCTGGCGGAGAAGCTGCATCAAGCTAATTCCATGATCATACTTAAAGATGTCAAGAGTTAGACGTAATCTTATCAAGCGTTTTACAAACCGGTGAATATCTGCGTGTGTATCTACGAGGCTCCAATCAAACCACGAAGTTTCATTATCCTGACAGTACGCATTGTTATTGCCAGATTGTGTCCGGCGGACTTCATCGCCCATGAGCAGCATCGGCACTCCCAATGCCATGAGGTTGATCGTCAGAAAGTTCTTGATTTGCCGCTGGCGAACTTTTTCGATACGCCCATCCAGGGTAGGGCCTTCAAAACCATAATTCCAGCTCAGGTTATAGTTAGTGCCGTCAAGGTTATTTTCCTTATTTGCTAAGTTATGCTTGATGTTGTA
Source organism: Anaerolineales bacterium (assembly GCA_041551115.1). GTDB lineage: Bacteria > Chloroflexota > Anaerolineae > Anaerolineales > UBA4823 > DAOVXM01. Next base: position 1,972 of record JBFENN010000417.1, on the reverse strand, counting down.
TGAAACCATATCATTCAAGGTAAACCCGTCATGGCAGGTAACAAAATTGATGCTCTGCTCGGGTTCCCGTTCTTGATGGCCGTACAGGTCTGGGCTGGCGATTATCCGCTCTGCGACTCGATGGACTGTATCATCATCTCCGCGCAAGAAAGCCCTTACATCATCACGGAACTGTCCATTCCATTCCTTCCACCGGTAGCCGATAAATTTGCCAACTTGGTAGAGCCCTGCCGCATCCCAAGCCTCAGCGATTAATTTTGTACCAGCCAATACTGGGTCACTTTCGATTTCCCATAAAACCGGGGGGTTGGTAATTGGTTTGCCCTCCACATCACGTGAAAGGATTGATGCAAGATCAAATCGGAAACCATCTACGTGCATTTCCTCGACCCAGTAGTGCAGGCTGTCAAGAATCAATCGCCGCACTACAGAGTGGTTTGCTTTTAATGTATTCCCCGTACCACTGTAATTTGCGTAATGGGCTTTATCATCTTCCAATAGATAATAATCACTGTTCTCTAATCCCTTGAAGCAAAATGTTGGTCCATCTTCTTCACCTTCAGCAGTATGGTTGTAAACTACATCCAAGATCACTTCTATCCCGGCTTTATGTAGCGCTTTCACCATATCTCGAAATTCGTTCATCGCACCCAAGGGTTCTTTTATCGAACAATACCCACAGTGCGGGGCAAAAAACGAGATGGGATTGTAGCCCCAATAATTCGTCAACCCCTCAGGGGCCTCTTGTACATCAAACTGAAATACCGGCAGCAGTTCGACAGCCGTTATGCCTAAATCCTGTAAATATGGGATTTTCTCAATTAATCCCCGATACGTCCCGCGCAGTTCTGGTGCTATTCCAGAATTTAAATGCTTCGTGAATCCTCCGACGTGCATTTCGTAAATGACTGTCTTCGAGAATGGGTGTTTCAGCGGTTGATCCCCTTCCCAATCATACTTACTAAGGTCAACTATCACACTTTTCATTGCCACACCCAAACTAGCATTCCCCTGGGCAATGGTGGAACGATCATAGCTGGACGGAACAGCGACAGCACGCGCATAGGGGTCCAGCAGCAATTTTTCACTGTCGAAGCGATGTCCCTCTTCTGGTGAATATGGACCTTGTACACGGTAGCCATAAATTTGACCGGGTTTTACACCCTGAATAAATGCATGCCAGTAATGGGCAGTCCGGTTCTTATAACTGTTGAATGGGACAACGGATGATGGTTTATCCGCATCAATTGAATCAAAAAGAAGCAGTTCAACAGCAGTACTACTCTTGCTGTAGATACTGAAATTTACCCCTCGGGAAGATACCGACGTTCCTAACGGAAAGCTGGATCCACTATCAATTGCATACGCATTCTCTGGTGTGCTCATATTTCAAAATGGTTTTGGATGTAGGTGTTTGCCGTACTGACAGACAATGGTTGGCTGGCATTCTTCATTACAGGTGCATACAAGTCTTTATTTACCTTATTTTGATAGTAATCCCACTGCAGGCTTGATTTAAACTCGATCTTCTGGGACTCGCCTTGGGCGATGATTGCTCCAATATCCGGAATATTCAGCCCTTCTTCAAAAGGCTCCTGCTCCTGAGTCCGCTGGATCATATACCAGAGGGAATCAGTAAATGCACTAGGATTCGGGATATCCCAGATTACATTTTCGCCTTCAGTTGAGTTCGCTACTAAAACCAATGAGCCATAATCAAAACGTTTCCCACTCCAACCTTGCTTGAGTTTCACCTGCTGTACCAAAGCTAAATCTGCCAGTTTCTGATCTCCAAATAAGGCTCCGCGCCGGTAGGGGACAACATCGTCTTTAATCACATAATTTGGCAGGTCCCATGCCACAAATGATAGACCAATGATTAAAATCTGCAGGATGGTCATCGCAATCGAAACAAATAAATTATAGGATATTCCGTTTGCCAACGGGGTTTGGTCATACGTATTTCGCAAGC
>JBFENN010000416.1:0-2568 GCA_041551115.1 Anaerolineales bacterium | reverse complement strand
GCTCTCTTCTGGTATCAGCGGTACGTATGCGTCTGCAGAGGGAGCACTTCAGGATTTCAATAGCGTACCAGTAAAACTGGTCGATACACGGACAACAGCCAGCGGGCAAGCCTTGGCTGTTTTGGCTGCGGCGCGAGCCATTGAGGGGGGGCTTGGACTGGAGGAAACCAGCACACTGGTTGAAGGCATATGCCAAAAGATGACGACAAACTTTGTCGTCGACACGCTCGAGTATTTGCATAAAGGCGGGCGCATCGGTGGTGCCTCACGCTACCTGGGAACTGCGCTTAACATCAAACCCCTCCTGGCGCTAAACCAAGAAGGAAAGATTGAAGCGCTTGACCGGGTCCGCACAAAGAAGAAAGCCCTTGACCGCTTGATCTCTTTGGCAGAGGAACAAGTTGGTAATAATTCCGCTAGTGTTGGCGTAATGCATGCCAGCTCACCCCAAGACGCACAAGCATTTCTGGATCAAGTACAGCTGCGCATCAAGTGCAGCCAGACGATGATGGTCGAACTAAGCCCGGTGATAGGCACGCATGTCGGTCCGGGTACAATTGGCATGTCAGTATACGCTGATTAAATACTGTTATCGCCATACTTAAATCCAACACAGCCAGCTATGATAGCTGGCTGTGTTCTTTTTTGGGGTTAATAAGTCACCTACCTACTGGTAGCTAGCGTAAATATCGATCTCACCTTCTTCATTAAAGGTAACAACATCATACGGTTCGTCGTCAAAACCATCGATATTCATCCCCGGCGACCCCATCGGCATACCCGCTACAGCGATGCCAATCACGGCTGGCCGCTCTGATAACATCCGTTTGATTTCTGCTGCGGGTACATGCCCTTCGACTATGTAGCCATCCACGATGGCGGTGTGGCAGGAAGCGAGTCCTGGCGGAATACTGTACTCAGCTTTTTTCGCTGTCATATCCTCGGTTTCTATCTCATTCACAATGAAACCGTTGCCTTCAAGGTACTCACCCCAGTCGCCACAGCAGCCTCACCCAGGTTCCTTATAAACGGTGACTTCTGGTCCGTTCGGCTGGGCCCCATCAAGACTGCTGCAAGCAGACAGCAGTAGGATGGCAAACAAACTCAAGATCAGCAACTTCTTCATTATCACTCCGTCTCCTATATCCCAATTAATTAAGGGAATTAAATATTCAAGATAAATATTATACTATATATCTACTATTATTTCTCCCGGTATTAATTGGCAACGATACAACAAACCGGGAACCTTTCCCGATTCCCCCACTTTCTGCCCATATGTGCCCGGCTTGTGCCTCAACCAGATACTTAGCGATCGTCAACCCAATGCCGCTTCCACAGTGAGTACGCGAACGTGATTTATCGACCCGGTAAAAGCGGGCAAAGATAAGTGGCAGATGTTCAGCGGCGATACCGATCCCATTATCGTCAACGATAAGCCGTACTTCAAATTTCTCTCGGCATGCCTGTATCTGCACTTTCCCACCTGGTAGGGTATACTGCTTGGTCCACCTCTGGTAGGTACCCCATACTCGAGGTTCCACATCATCTTGAATCCAAATGCTAGAAATTCACAGGGTGTTAGGAGATCGGCAAACACTTCCATAGCACCGGTGCCGGCATCTACCAAAATCATTTGAGCATACGCATGGTTCGTAAAGACCATGATCTCGCCAACCTGGAAGATGCTGAAATCCTGACCTACTTCTGTATTACTCAAAGAAGATAATGTCGATTTGAAGTATAAATAAAGATTTAGTAAAGAAATGAGGGGATTATGGTTGGTTCATATTTGCGGCAACGAACAGTTGGCTCTTCAAACAGCTGCACTATTGACACGCACAGCTTAGTATAACGGAGCACTCACACCACTCGTTTCTTCAGCTTAGCGATCTCATTTAGGTGCACGAGGTTGTGGCGGGTGGCAGGCATAAGCAGCAACCCAGCGATTGTCCGCCTGCTCCAGTAGTCGATGATGAGCTGTGCTTGCGGGACGACTGCACCTTCTGCCAAAACTCTTTGCAACCGATCAGCGGGAACTTTCTTTGTCAGGTCCTGATGAGATAATTGAGAAACGATCTCACGAGTCTGACATCCAACCGCGGCTCGATAAGCACGCAGAGCGCTGTAATTAATATCCTGGGTTAATTTTGCTACTTCAGACGCCGCCATCTCATTACCGCTATGCATAAGATGGATTTTCAGGCGGTTCATCCAACCATCTCTGATGAAGACCTGCTCAATACCGCCCACGAGGATGCTCATGGCGATATCTTCAATCCGGGCTAAATGCCACAATACCCAAACAATTGAATGGTCTAGACCATCTGGTATATGTTTCGCTTGGGTTGTGTTGACATCATCCAGCAGGTCATCCTCATACGACCAAAGCTTGTCGCTTGACATCTTGGTAGAATGAAGCTGGCCATGATGTACCAGGAATAGTTCAATAGCCCCATTATGCTCTTCAGCATCGGTCAATAGCTGGCGCAGTTTTGTCTGCTGTATATTCAACCCCTTGTTATCCGAAACCAACGATCACCTATAATCCCAGGTAGTGGGCAAATT